>NZ_JAMOIT010000032.1:0-34785 GCF_023656375.1 Paenarthrobacter sp. TYUT067 | reverse complement strand
TGAATCGTCGGAGCCGGGGTGGGAAGAGTCGGGCTTTGGAGTCCATGTTCAGGAGTTCGCCCGTTCCGGGTGCGGTGTAGAGCCGCCGCAGCCACACGGTGAAGTCGCGGTCCGGAACTGGTGAGCCCGCCCGGCCGGTCGCCAAACCACTTGCTTCGCCTTCCTGACTGGTCGCGAAACCACTGGCTTCGCCTTCCTGACGTTCACCAACCTGATGTTCACCAAGCTGACGTTTGCTGTCCTGACGTTCACCAACCTGATGTTCACCAAGCTGACGTTTGCTGTCCTGAGGTTCACGAAGTAGTTTCCGTGCCCACTGGGCCGGGACGATTCCATAGCCTTTGAGCCGGGCCGGTTCGCTGTCTGCCTGAAACAGGGTCCGGTCCGTCATCACCAGATCGAGGTTGATGCCCGCGACCCCGCCCGGGGTTCCGGTAACGCGTTCGACCAGGGTGTCAGCCATGACCTGGCCGCGGGAACGGCAGTCACCGCCGGCCCGGGCAGTATCAGCCTCACGGGTCAGCGCCGCATACGCCGCGACGCCTTGGGCGACTGGTAGGAGGGCGGTCAGGTAGGTCATGGTGTCCGGGGCGGGTCGCAGGCTCACGGTCCGTTCGGTGGCTGCGTGACTGGCGCGTTGGGCCACCGAGCGGGGATCACGACGATACGCGGCAGCCTTGACCGCGGCGATGATGGCCCGGTCGCCCTTGCCTTCGAACGTCCCCCAATCGGGGGCGAGTTCCTCATCCACCGCGCACCGGTCCTCCACGGACAGGCACGCTGTTTCCTTCACCAGCAGCATGGCCCGCCATTCATTGAGCTGGCCGGATTCCAGGGCAGCCAGGGTGCAGGGCATCTCCGTCACCAACGCTCTCGCCAAGCCCAATAACCGGGAACCCTTATTGGGAGACTCCCTCCGAGCCAACGCCACCTGCGCCCCGACACCCTGGCCACGCTCGGACGCAGGAACACCAGCTCGGGCCTGTTCAGCCCGTTGGGCAAGATCAAACGCCACAGCAGCCCGCGCCTGCAGGCCCGTAATGGCCGACTTCAGCTCCTCCAACCCCCGGAGCTGATCAATCAGCTCTCCACTGGAGCCGGCAAGCGGAACAGAGCCAAGGAGCGCGACGAGGTCAGACACCCGGAGCGATGAATGGCCTGACACAGGCCCCGTAGCAGGGAGTGCGGAGTCGGAGTGCCCGGGTAGAGCTTCCCAGGCGCGCCCGAGCTCATCATCGTGTGACGGCGTCTGCGTGGCCCGGATCTGCTCCATGCCCCAACTCTTCCAGCACGCAGCAAGCGCTATAAGACCACAACTCCCGTATGTGGAAACCAGGGCCTATGTGGAAAACAGGGCCCGTGCGGAAAACACCCCGCAGCAAGCCCAACACCCACGTCACCAGACACCCACCCCCGGACCCCGGGATACCCAGAGACCCGGACCCCAAAGTACCCATAGACCAGTCACATATGAACGTCATTCATTTCAGGCCTTGCGCCCGAGCGTGACTCACGACATACTAAATGAACACTATTCATTTAGTGACTGTCGTCTCACCGGAGTACCAATCACACCATGATCGAACTGACGCGCCTGGATGGCCCGGCCCCCAACGCCACGGCACGCCCGGCCCCCAACGCCACGGCGCCCACGGCACCTTCGGCCCCCAGGGGCGGCAGCATGCTCCGCAGCACCAAGCAATAACTTTCGGCCATCTAGAAAGGGCCTTACATGAGCCAGACAATCCGACGCAGCGGCAGTGAAGCCGCGAAGTCGCATGACATCAGCGGCAAGGGACTGAAGACGGGGCAGTTGGGGCTCCTCGCCGTCGTCGTTCTTGGCATCTCCACCATCGCCCCGGCGTACACCCTCACCGGTGCGCTTGGCCCAACTGTCAACGAAGTCGGGCTGCAATTGCCTGTCATCTTCCTGATCGGGTTCATCCCGATGATCCTGGTGTCCTTGGCGTACCGGGAACTCAATGCAGACTCCCCCGACAGCGGCACCACCTTCACATGGGTAACCAAAGCGTTCGGACCGTGGGTTGGCTGGATGGGCGGCTGGGGTTTGCTGGCCGCCAACATCATTGTTCTGTCCAACCTGGCGGGCGTGGCCGTGGACTTTTTCTACCTGTTCCTCGCACAGGCCACGGGTTCACCCGAGCTCGCAGACCTCGCTTCGAACAAGCTGCTCAACGTTGCCACGTGCTTCGTCTTCGTGGCACTTGCTGTCTGGATCAGCTACCGCGGCCTCCACACCACCAAGATTGTCCAGTACGGCCTGGTGGGATTCCAGCTGCTGGTCCTTGGCCTGTTCGTCGCCATGGCGTTCGCTAACTGGTCCACCTCCGAAACTGCTGTGCCCTTCAGCTGGGACTGGTTCGACGTCACCAAGATCGAGACGTTCGGCCAGATCGCAGCCGGCATCTCATTATCGATCTTCGTCTACTGGGGCTGGGATGTATGCCTGACCGTCAACGAGGAAACGGCCAACGGTAAGAAGACCGCGGGCCTCGCAGGCACGCTGACAGCGGTGATCGTCCTGGGCATCTACCTCCTGGTCACCATTGCCACCATGATGTTCGCAGGCGTCGGCGATACCGGGATCGGCCTGAACAACGAGGAAAACCACGCCAACGTCTTCACCGCACTGGCATCACCGGTCATGGGTCCATTCGCCATCCTCATGTCCCTCGCTGTGCTCTCCAGCTCAGCGGCGTCCCTGCAGTCCACGTTCACTTCGCCTTCCCGCAGCCTGTTGGCCATGGCGCATTACGGCGCCCTGCCGGAGCGCTTCAGCCACATGAGCAAGAAGTTCTCGACGCCGGGCTTCGCCACCATAGCGGCCGGCGTCCTGTCTGCGGGCTTCTACGCGGTGATGCACGTGATCAGTGAAAACGTCCTGAACGACACCATTCTGGCCCTTGGCCTGATGATCTGCTTCTACTACGGACTCACGGCCATCGCCTGTGTCTGGTACTTCCGCAACAGTGTGTTCTCCAGCGCCAGGAACTTCTTCCTGCGACTCGTCTGCCCGCTGCTGGGTGGCGTCGGCCTGTTCGTCGTGTTCCTGCAGACTGCCGTGGACAGCTGGGCTCCCGAGTTCGGCAGTGGCTCGGAGATCTTCGGGGTGGGGCTCGTATTCGTCCTGGGCATCGGCATCCTGGCTTTGGGCGTAGTGGTCATGTTGATCATGTCCCGTGTTCGGCCCGGGTTCTTCCGCGACGAGACCATCCGAAAGGACACGCCGGCTCTGGTGGTGCCGGAGTAAGCCCGCCTTCCGCGGAGTTCGTGGGAAAGCTGCCAGTTCGCCGGAAATGTCCCGCGAATTGGCAGCTTTCCCGCGATCTGGGCACTTCAGCGCCCCGTCAATCACCAACGATGCGCCACGTCCACTACCAGGCGAGAACCGCCGTCGGGCCCGTCCAGGGTGAAGACCCGGAACGGAAGACGTGCACGGACGCCCAGCCCAATGCTGGTGGTGCCCTCAAAGCTGCCCGCGTAAACCACCTGCCGGAAGGTCTGGTAACCGGAGACGTTGGACAATTCGGCCTTGGCTGCCGGCACATACGTCGGCTGGTTGTACCGGTTGTACGACGGCGCCGTCACCATCACTTGGAGATCAGCATCCCCCAGCACCGGGATGGGGTAGCCGGTAGCATCCTGGGTCACTACAGGAACGTACTGAACGACGTAGCCGGCCACCTTACCTGTCATGTCGATCACCAGGCGGTCGTAGCAGGGCTGTTGCCCGGTGCGAACGTTGGTGACACTGGCGGAGCTCATGTCGAGGTCTGCCTTGGCCATGGAACCCCACGAGATACCGCAATATGTTGCTGCCGAGGCTGGCCCCGGCGCCACCAGACCGAGACCGGCAGCTGCCATGACCGCTGCCAAACCCGCTCCAAATTTCCTCATTTTTTGTGCCCCCTTCAGGCGAAGTTGATACTTCAACAGTAGGAGCGCAGCAGGGGCTTTGGGCGGGTTGTGGCCGCTTCGGGGCGCAACCGTTAAGTGGACGCAGCGGTGGTCACAAGAGGGTTATTGTCGGGCCGTATTTTGGGCATTGGGCGGCCGTGCAGAGGGTGCTCGCGCCCATATTCGTAACCGAAGATAACGAGACCTTGGCGTTATTTAGCCTTCGCAGTCCTTACAGAACTTAAGACCGTTCTTTTCCAATGCAATCTGGGACCTGTGACGGACCAGGAAACAGGAGCCGCACGTGAATTCGTCGGACTGCTCCGGGACCACAATGACTGTCAGTTCTTCACCGGAAAGATCTGCTCCGGGCAGGTCGATTCCTTCGGCGGTATCGTTTTCCTCGACGTCGATGACCGCAGTCTGCGCAGTGTTTCCTCGGGATGCCTGAAGGGCCTCAAGCGACTCGGCGGGAGACTCTTCTTCTGTCTTGCGCGGGGCATCGTAATCAGTAGCCATTGAGCTTCGCTTTCGTTGCTGCATAGTGCCTCTTCCGGCACCTCAGTGAAGCAGTTTAGGGCATATCAGAGGAGATCAGCGAAAAGTGTGCCCAACGCGACATTCTGCAGCATTCCGAGCAGCTTCTAGGACTCTGAACGCACCCTTGCGGCGTGCGTTTGGATGGCCTGAGCACTGGCAACCGTGACGCCGCTGAGGGCAGGGAGCCATGACAAATCACTCATGCTCCCCGGGCCACCTGCACCCTGTTCCTCCGCCGACGGGCCAGTGCAATCCAGGACGTACGCTGCCTCAATCCAGGCCGCTATGGTGGTGCCGACTGAACTGGCAAGCGAAGCTAGTGATCCGATCATGCGGCAACGGTATCCAGCCCGCGTTTGGCGGCCGTTTCCGTTGGATCACCAGTTTGTTAACTCCTCAATCCTGCAAAGCCTTCTCCACGATGTACTCCGCTATGGCCATGGACGAAGTAGCCCCGGGAGAAGGTGCGTTGCGCACCAAGACCGTGTCCCGGCGTCGTGCGATGACAAAGTCGTCCACCAGCGAACCGTCACCGTTCATGGCCTGCGCGCGCACGCCCCGGGTGCCCGGAAGAATGGTGGCGCCTTCCAGCGACGGCACAAAGCGCACGGCCTCGCGGATGAACTTTTTCTTGCTCACTACGGTCTGGAATTCACGAACAGCTGACGGCACATTCTGCCTGGCAAATTTCCAGAATCCAGGAAACAGCGTGTAGTTCAGTACGTCGCGGGCATTCACCTCATTCCACGAGTAAGACTCGCGGCCGAAGGAGATGAATGCATTTGGACCGAGCATCATTTCACCGTCGATGCGTTTGGTGAGGTGGACACCGAGGAAGGGGTGTTTTGGGTCCGGCACCGGGTAAATCAGCCCGCGAACTTGATCCCGGGCCTCCTCACCCAGGAGGAAGTACTGCCCAAAGAACGGCACGATCCTTGGGGTAGCCGGTTCACCCGTCGCTTCGGCCACGCGATCCGATTGAAGGCCCGCGCACACCACCACGAGGTCGTAATGTTCGCCGCCATCCCTGGTACTGACCACCACGCCGCTGTGCTGTTGCTCAAGCCTGGTAACTTCCTGCCTGAGCCGGATGCTTCCGCCCGAACTACGGACGTCGTCGGCGAGCGCGTTGGTGATAGCCGTGTAGTCAACGATCGCCGTTTCCGGCGAGTGAAGAGCGGAAAGCCCGACGGCGTTCGGCTCCACCTCGCGTAGCTGCTCGCCCCGCAGCATCCTTGCGCCCGGGACCCCGTTGGCCGTGGCACGGGCGAAAATCTTGTCCAAGCGATCCGATTCCTCGGGTGTCTGGGCAATGACCAACTTGCCGCACGCCTCATAGGGCAGGTTCTTCATGGCGCAGAATTCCTGCAGCAGCTCCACTCCCCTGCGACACAGTTTTGCTTTCAGCCCGCCGGGTTCGTAGTACAGGCCTGCGTGCACCACCCCCGAGTTGTGTCCGGTCTGGTGTGCTGCGAGCCGGTCTTCCTTTTCGTAGACGGTGACCTGGACGCCCTCGAGCCTGTTGGTCAGTTCCCTCGCCACTGCAATGCCGATGATCCCGCCACCCACCACGGCGCAGCGTTTGATGGTTCTTAGGCGTGGAGGGTGGGGCATGGCAGTCCTCGTCTTTGGGTGGGCCCGAATCAGTCACAGCATGTCACGCGTGCCGCTTTTACGGCACGTGACGCCCGAAAATTGTCCGAAGAAGGGCATGAAAAAGGGCGGCACGCGAGGTGCCGCCCTTTTCTGTGAAACGAATTACTTGCTATGTGGCTGACTATGCAGTCGGCTGATCAAAACGCTGGCCGGCCGGGTTGGACGGCAGGAGCGCGAAGACCAGGATGGCAAGTCCACCCACGAACGGGATGAGCCCGAGAAGGGCCAGCCAGCCGCTGAAGTTGCCATCGTGGAGACGACGAACCAGCAGGGCGATGGACGGGATAAGGACCGCCAGGTAGAACACGGAGATCAGAATGATGCCCACCACGGCTCCCGGGCCGGGAACCGTGCCGCTGCTGGTGGTGGTGGATCCGGCTGCACCGAGAATGCCGGTGAGGAGCTGCAGGACAAAGCCAACCACGCCCAAGGCAAGGGCGACCCACCAGTATTCGCTGCGGCTCGCGCGGCCACTGAATGCGGTGTATTTCTTGAAGAAACGCTTGACGGCCGCGCCGATCGGAGCGCCGTAATAGGGTGCCCACAGCGGCGGTTCGCCGGCTTGGACGCCGTACTGCTCGGTTTGCTGAGGTTGTTGCGGGTAACTGGTCATTGGTATATCCCCCGGGTTAGGTGAGTCGTGATGAAGCTTCGTGCTCAGTGTGTGAGTCGTGCCTATCGTAATGCCCTTACACCGAATTAGGCAGTTCGATGGAGGAAATTAACCCGGATTTAGCTTGGTAACGCAATATTTCGTCGGTGCGGCTTGCCATGAGACAGCATATTCTTTGCCACGACAGGTGACATTGAATACGGTCGAGCGTCACTGCGCGTAGTGCTTTCGGAGGTCCATCTTCCGGATCTTCCCGCTGGCGGTTCGTGGCATCTCCTCAACGAATACCACTGACTTGGGGATTTTGTACCGTGCCAACCGGCCCTCCAGATGCGAGCGCAGTTGCTCTTCGGTCAGGGACGCACCGTCGCGCAATGTGATGATCGCCCTGGGCACTTCTCCCCATTTGTTGTCATCCATGCCGATCACGGCCACACTCCCCACTGCGGGGAGCTCTGAGATGGCAGCTTCCACCTCAGCCGGGTAGATGTTCTCCCCTCCGGAAATGATCATGTCCTTGATGCGGTCCGAAACGAACAGGAAGCCTTCCCCGTCTTGGTAGCCCATATCGCCGGAGCGGAACCAAGAGGACTCGGAATAACTCTCGGCGGTTGCTTCGGGCCGGTTCCAGTACTCCTTGATCACGTTGGGTCCGGAGATTTGGATCTCCCCCACGGCGCCAACTGCAGCAAGACCACCCAGTGGATCGGCAATCCGCACATCAGTGAAGAAGTGCGGAAGCCCGGCGGAGCCTGCCCTTTCCTTGGACTTCGATACCGGCAACATGGTGGCCCCCGGCGCGGTTTCGGTCATGCCGTAGCAGCTGGTGAAACCTATGCCGCGTTGTTCGTACGCATCCAGTACCCGCTGCGGAACGGCAGAACCGCCGCAGGTGAGCTTGTCCAGGGAGCTGAGATCCGCCGTCGACCATCCCGGATGGTCACAGAGCATCTGGAAGGTGGTGGGGACACCGTTGAGTGTGGTGACTTTATGCTGGTCCACCAGCTCCAGTACACGGCCGGCGTCGAACTTGGCTTCAAGCACCACGGTGGCACCCTTGAGCAGCATGGGAAGCAAGCCCATATCCAGGGAAGCCACGTGGAACAGTGGCGAGATCATGAGCGCTACGTCGTTGCGGTTCAGGTCCATGTCCACCACCGTGTTGATGCAGTTCCAGGTGATGTTGCCGTGTGTCAGCAAAGCACCCTTGGGCTTGCCGGTAGTGCCGGACGTGTAGAGGATCATGGCTCCGTCTTCAAGGGTCACCGCTTCATCCAGCGGCGCCGCGTTTGCAGCGTCAAGCACCTCGCCATAGTGCTCGACGCCGGATGGCAGCTTGAGCGCGTAATCGACGGTGACGTCGTCGGGCGCCACTACGAGACGGTGGGTTACGTCGGTGTCGGTGCAGGACGCGGAGGCGAGGACCTCCAAGGACTCCGCGCTGATGAGCAGGCGTGCTCCTGAGTCCTGCAGTTGAAACTGCAGCTCCGGTGCCGCCAGGCGGGTGTTGAGCGGGACGAAAATCGCTCCGAGTAGCCCGCAAGCAAAGAACGTCTCCACAAAGGACGGGTGATTCTCACCCAGGTAGGCCACTCTGTCCCCCTTGGCCACTCCCCTGTCTTTGAGGGCGTTGGCCAGGTGGTCGGTCCGGTCTGCGAGTTCCGCGTAGCTCACAGTGTGCTCACCGGAAATGATGGCAGTTTTGGTACCGGACTTGATCCGGCGCCGGTGCAGCCAGGATCCAACTCCGTTGTTGTCCATGGTGCAGTACTCCTAACTGACCGTAGAGAGGTCGTTGTTCTTAGACTCCCGCGTCAGCAGGATGAAGACAATCGATACCAGCGACATGACGGACAGGAACACCACCACGGGGACGATGCTCTGGCCGGCGTCCTTATAAAGGCCTGCCACAATGCCGGGTGTGAAGCCCGCGCCAATCAGCGTTGCCAGCTGGTAGCCGACCGCCGCGCCGGTATAGCGGTTAGTGGTGCCAAACTGCTCGGAAACGAACGCCGCCAGCGGACCATAAAGAGACGAATGCAGGACCAGCGCCACGGTGAAGGCCAGGAAGACCAAAGCGATGTTGCCTGAGCTGAGCATCCCGAACATCGGGAACAGGTAAAGGATGAACAGGGCCAGGCCTGTGACCATGACCGGGCGGCGGCCAAAGCGATCCGAGAGCCTGCCGCCCAAGAGGACGAACAGGATGGAAATGGCTGAGGCGCCCGCGAAGGCATAGAGCACACCTTGTTGTGGTGCTCCCTTGGACACTGCATAGGTGACGGAGAACGTGGGCAGCACTACTTGGAGGCCGAAGCCGGCAGCACCGGCAAACATGATCATGATGAGTGCCTTGGGACGCTTCAGCACTTCCAGCAGCGGGATCTTGCGCTTGGTGTCCTGGGCGCTTTCCTTGGCCACGGCCTCGGCAAAGATTGGGCTTTCGGAGACCCTGAGCCGGACGAACATGCCGACTATCAGGAGTACGAAGGACAACAGGAATGGAACTCGCCAGCCCCAGGCCAGGAATGCATCCTGGGGAAGTGCGGAGAAAATGCCCATGACAACGGTGCCGAGGACTGCGCCCGTCGGGGCACCGGCATTGACGAACGATGCCGCGAACCCGCGACGTTTGGGATCCGAATGCTCCAGGGCCATGAGCGCTGCCCCGCCCCATTCACCGCCGACGGCGATTCCCTGGCAAACACGCAAGACCACCAGGATCACGGCGCCCCAAGGACCAATGACGTTGGCTCCCGGGATTAGACCAATCAACGTCGAAGCGATGCCCATCATGGCCATGGACACGATCAGCATGCCCTTGCGGCCAATGCGGTCACCGAAGTGCCCGAAGATGATACCGCCCAGAGGCCGGGCAACATAACCCGCCGCGAACGTGGCATAAGCCGCGACCACGCCCACCCACTCATCTGTACCGGCGAAGAACACTTTGGGAAAGGCAACCGCTGCCGCAGTTGCGTACAGCAGGAAGTCGTAGAACTCGATGGTGCTGCCCAGATAGCTGGACATGATGACCGTGCGCGCCTCTTTGCGCTTAGCGGCCGTGCTCGACTGTGCGAGCGCAGTGTGTCCTGACATGGCTGTTCCTTGGGAGAGGAGGGAAAGGGGGTGGATGTCTACTTGTAGAAGCGGTTCCTACTTGTAGAAACGGGCGAGGAACTCGGCGACGACGGCGGGGCGTTCCTGGCCTTCGATTTCGATGGTGGCGTTGACCTTGATCTGGGCGCCGCCCTTGACTTCGCTGACTTCGGCGATGCTGCCTTGCATTCGGACCTTCGAGCCGACCTTGACCGGCGAGGTGAAACGGACCTTGTCCAGGCCGTAGTTGACCTTGGTGGTCACGCCCTCGACGTCGAAGAGCTCGCCCCAGAACGGGATGATCAGGGACAGGGTGAGGAAACCGTGCGCGATCGGAGCGCCGAACGGGCCGTCCTTGGCGCGTTCCGGGTCGGTATGGATCCACTGCTGATCGTCGGTTGCGTCAGCGAACAGGTTGATCTGCTGCTGGGTGATTTCGCGGTAGTCGGTGGTGCCAAGGTCCTTGCCGGACATGGTGAGCAGGGTGTCGAAATCGACGACGAGATTGGGCATCTTTGCCTCCTGTGTTGTTGGTGTTGTGGTTCTCTCAGTGGGTGTTAGCGCGTGAAGGCGCTGTCGCCGGTGAGGGCGCGGCCGATAATGAGGGCGTTGATTTCGTGCGTGCCTTCGTACGAATAGACAGCTTCCGCGTCGGCATGGAAACGCGCGACGTCGGCGGCGAGGGTTATGCCGTTGCCGCCCACCACTTCGCGGGCCAGCGCGACGGTTTCACGCATCATCAGGGACGTCTGCATTTTGGCCAGGGCCGAGTCTTGGTCCCGATAGATCCCCCAGCGCTGCTGCTCGGTCAACCGCACCACCAACGAGAGTGATGCGGTGATGTTGCCGAGCATGCGTGCCAGTTTTTCCTGGACCAGTTGGAAGGAACCCAGGGAACGGCCGAACTGTTGGCGTTCCTTCACATACGCCAGGGCAGCTTCGAACGCGCCTGCTTGGATCCCGGTGGCGATCCACGCAACGTCCGATCGCATCGCCCGCAGCATGGCGGCCACGTCCTTGAACGAGTTCACGTTGTGCAGGCGCATTGCCTCGGATACGCGAACATTGTCCAGGGTGATGTGAGCGTTCTGCATCATCCGCAGCGAGGTCTTACCGTGGATCTTCTCCAAGCTGACCCCTGCGGCGGTCCTGTCCACGAGGAATGCCTTGACCTGTCCGTCCGCGACGTCGCGGGCGAACACGCACAACACATCCGCCGTTGAGGCGCCCCCAATCCACCGCTTGGCGCCGTCCAGAACCCAGCTGCCGCCGTCGGCCTCTGTCCCTGGGTCTGGTTCGAAGCGTGCGGTGGTGGAAAGCCCGCCGGCGATGTCCGAGCCGTGCTCCGGTTCTGTCAGCGAGAAGACGCCTTTGAGGGAGAAGTCGATGACCTTGGGCATCCACTCCTTCTGCTGTGCCTCGGAGGCTCCCACCCGGATGGCGGTCCGGAACAAACCGGCTTGGGCTGTGTACCACGTTGCCAACGAGGCATCAGTGCGGGCGAGTTCGAAGATCCGGAAGCCGTGGTAAATCCCCCGGGCTGGAGCCTCAAAGGGTTCCATCAGATCCAGGTCGATCAACGGTCCGGCCAACTGCTTGGGGAACTCTCCGCGTTCCCAGTACTCGGCCAGCAACGGCGTGGCTTCAGCGTCCAGGAAGGTCCGCAGGCGTCCAAGGACCTGCCGTTCCTCGGTGCTGAGGAGTGCTTCAGCGTCGTACCAGTCCGCCACCGAGTACAGCTTCTGATCCACAACACTCACGCTCATCTCAACCACCCAACCCGAGCAGCCTGACTGCGTTGTCCTTGAGAATCTTCGGGCGGACTTCGTCCTTCAACGGCAGGTCCGCGAACGCCCCCAACCACTTTTGCGGGGTGATCAGCGGGAAGTCCGTGCCGAACAACACCTTGTCCTGAAGCACCGAGTTGGACAGCCGAACCAGGGATTCCGGGAAGTACTTGGGCGACCACCCGGAGAGATCGATGAACACGTTGGACTTGTGCGTTGCGATCGAGTTCGCCTCATCCTGCCACGGCACGGAAGGGTGCGCCATGATGATCTGCAGCCCGGGAAAATCAGCTGCCACGGCATCCAGCAACAGCGGATTCGAGTACGCCAACTTGATCCCGTACCCGCCCGGAAGACCCGCACCCATGCCGTTCTGGCCTGTATGGAAAATGCATGGCAGCCCCAACTCCTGGAGCGTCTCCCACAACGGGTAGAACGCCTCGTTGGACGGGTCGAAGCCCTGCAGCGAAGGGTGGAACTTGAAACCCCGGGCACCCAGCTCCACAGCCTGGTGTTTTGCCCCCGCGATCGCGTCCTCCACCGTCCGCGGGTCAACGCTGCCGAAAGGAATCAGCACATCATTGTTCCGCGCAGCTCCGGCAATCAGCTCGGGGATGCTGTTGGGCTCATGCTTGAGCTGGGTCCGGGCGTCGACGGTGAAGACGACGGCGGCCATGTTCAGTTCGCGATACACCTCGGCGATCCTGTCCAGCGAGGGGGTCCGATCCTCGGACTTGAAGTACTTCGCCGACGCTTCCGTCAACGCTTCCGGAAGCGAGCCGTGCCCGCAGCTGTCCACTTCGAGGTGGACATGCATATCGATGGCATCCAGGGCAGCGGCGTCGATGCCGAGCTCGTAACGGTCGGCCATGATCAGCGCGCCTGCGAAGGTACAGCCACCGGCTCGGGCCGGAGTTCCTCAGGCAGCGGCAGGAATTCCTCGCCGAAGCTCTGCAGCGCCTGCGGACCAAACAGCGAGTCGGCATTTTCCTGCAGGGCCTCGTAGCTCCAGCCGCCATCGCGGTACTCGGTGGTGGCCGCCGTCGGGTGCGTCCAGACTTGCAGCCGGTCGCCACCGGCACCGATTGCCTGGCCGGTAATGCCGGCAGCCGCATCAGAGGCGAGGAAGGCAATCAGCCCGGCGACGTCGTCGGCCGTTCCAAAACCGAGATCATGGCGGAAGAAGGACGGCATGGCCTCGCCACGTTCCTCCGCCTCCACGGCCTTCTGGAAGTAAGGGACCGTCTTGGTCATGGCGGTGGCGGCCACCGGAATCACGGAGTTAACCGTCACGCCGGCCTTCTTCATCTCCAAAGCCCAGGTTCGGACCATGCCCACGATCCCGGCCTTGGCAGCGGCGTAATTAGTCTGTCCGAAGTTGCCACGCTGCCCGGTGGGCGAGCCGATGGTGATGATCCGGCCGGCGATGCCGTTCTCCTTGAAGTACGCGAAGGCCTCGCGGACGCAAGTGAACGTGCCCTTCAGGTGAACGTTGATGACCAGGTCAAAATCCTCGTCGGTCATCTTTAGGAGGCTCTTGTCCCGCAGGATTCCGGCATTCGTCACCAGGATGTCCAGCCGACCGAACGCTTCAACAGCACCGGCCACCAAAGCCTTCGCAGCATCCGTCGAACCCACCGGAACCACCACAGCGGTGGCGCGTCCGCCGTCGGCCTCAATCTGCGCAACAGCCTCCGCAGCAGTCCCGGCGTTCACGTCATTAATCACGACGGCGGCACCCTGGCGGGCGAGCTCCCTCGCGTAAGCGAGTCCAAGACCCTGTCCACTCCCGGTGACGATTGCAACCTTGCCGTTCAAGCTCATGCCGTGCTCCTTCGCATGCAGTAACCGGCCGGAGCCGGTGAGGCCGATCCCGCTGCGTCGTGAGATCCTTGTCATGATCAATGAGAATACGGATCATTGAAAAAGTCAACGATTGTTTTTCATTACTATTGGAGTTGTCATGGGCCCGCAAAGCACCGAAGTGGAAACCCCGCGCCTCGCCGCAGCAAAAATCGGCAGTGACGTGGGCTTGTTGCTGGCCAAACTGCACGCCACAGGATCACTGCTCAACAACAAAGCCCTGGCCGACTACGGACTCCGGGAACGGTCATTCTCCGTGCTCACGCTCGCGTGCAGCGGGTTGGAACCCACACAACGCGAGCTCGCCGATTTCCTTAGCCTGGATCCGAGCCAAGTTGTCAGCCTGGTGGACGATCTGGAGCACCGCGGGCTGGTCAAACGAGCCCAAGGCAAGCAGGACCGGCGTGCCAAGATCATCGTCTCCACCGCTGAAGGACGCCGGATCCACACCAAGGCGAGGGCCGGACTGGAAGAGTGCGAGCGGACGCAGCTCGCGGCACTCAGCGAGGAAGAGAACACGCAGCTGAGGGCGCTGTTGAAGAAGGCACTGTGGGGCTAGGCTCGGGGCCGCACACCTGAACCGCGGCGGCTCGATGGACATCTGCACAGCAGCCCCCGGCTACCGTATGCATCTGTCCATATCAGCATCCGGCCGCTTCTGTCAGGATCGGAAACTATGAGCTTCCCTCTTTTCCACGATCCCCTGCAGGGCGCCGTCGCCGTTGACGCACCTGTCCGCGATCCTCAGGTCCACCGCCAAAGCCGCACTAACAACAGGCCGGCTCGCCAAGCCACACATGGATCCAAGCCTGTCCGCACCTCCCGGCAGCGAGAGGTAGCTAAGGTTGCCGAAGACCTTCAGGCTCTGATGGCGCGGACCCCAGGCAGACACTAGCTAACCCTCAGTGCCCGTAAGTCGCTGCGCAGGTTGGATAGTATCCAGACGAGTAGTCGCCTTTTGAGGGGCTGAACCGTGGGAACCAGCAATTTGACCCTGATTCATGACCGGGATGGTTACTCCATGGGAGAGAATTTCGGCCCTCCCCCCTGCCCTGCCTGTGGGGAGACGCTGGATGAAGACATCCTGTTTGACGCTTATAGCGACTGGGCCGCCACCGACTGGACACTTGAGACGCAACCCAGCGTCTCCTGCGACGCATGCGGGGAAGAGAAACCGGTGGTGGACTTCGCTGATGAGCATTCCCGAGTGGCGCACGGCAACCTCGCCAGCCAAGACCGGGCTGGAACCCAACACCTTGTACATCGTGGACAACCGCACCAAAATGCCAGATAGCACCGGCGGCCTCACGGCGGACAGTCTTGAACGGTTCTATGCGGACGCCACAGGCCGGGTCGAACGCGTAGACACGTACGCTGGTGTCAAGGGTGCTTGGTCCGTTGAACTGAACAAGCGGATGCCCAATGTCACCTATAACGTCGTCGCGAAAACTGACGGTGGCTTGGAAAACCACTTCACGATCATCACCGATGACTTCGCCAAGCCCAAGAGCGTCGAAGCACACATCACCGGGTTGCTAAAAGGCGACATCAACCGCAGCACATGGCAGCAGATACTGGCCGGTATCCGTGTCGGCGGTCGCGGCTACGAGGGTGGCCACCTCATCGCATCCCTCTTCGCAGGACCAGGAGAAGGCGCCAACCTCCTGGCCCAACTCATGTTCCAGAACCGCGGCCACGGAACCCCCAACGTACCCGCCAACACCCTGGCGTTCTACCAACTCGAACGAGACCTCATGACCAAGGCTCTCCACCGCGTCGACACCGGACAAGCCCTAGACTTGCGTGTAAAGGTAGAAGCCGTCCCAGGACCAAAACCCGGGCTGCCCAGTGGACTCAAAGTGTCCCATTCGTTTGACAAGGACTTGATTCAAGATGATTTCTTCCCAAATCTTGAGTCCCCGAAATAGTGAGGCCCTGATGCAAGATTCCGTGGTGGATAGCCCTCTAATTCGACAGGGACTAGCTCGCCTCCAGGAGCATACTTTCTCCAAGGCCGGACTAGGCTTCGGCGCACAGGAAGTCATAAGCACCTCGCTGATGTTTCAAGATAGATCGAGGCGCTACGTCGATGTTTGCCGCGACGGTCAGTGGGGTGGTCGGGACTGGCAAACCGATTTCCCACCCGAGCTCCTTGACTACTGGCTGATGGAAGTCAGACGTGAACTCTATGTTCCAGGCCTCGGCACATGGAAAACCTTCAGAGTATTCCTTTTCCCGTCCAACGAAGGGCGCTTAGAGGCATTCGACTACGAGATTCTGACTCGCGGCATGTTCGGTGATCCGAAAGATTCCACCGGCCCAGCATCAGGGCAGGCCGTCAAGATGGATCTCCTGACATTTCCCCGCACATCAGACAATATTCAGGAATGGATGTGGACTGCTCTGCGTACAGATGCTCAGACGCCCCCGGTGTACAACCCCCAACTGAATACTGTCGATTGGGACAACAAACGCCTCCCCGTCACCGACAGTGGCACGGATTTCTCTGTCGAACCGGAGATTATTGACCCATCCAGGGAACCAGGCGTCTTCGCGAAGATCGGCAAAAAACTCTTCGGCGGATAGCCAGCACCAACGCCGGACGGAGCGCCCGTCAGCACTAACAGTCACAAAGAGCAGCCACAATCCAAGCTTTGCGGGGAAGCCGAGCTGCGTACGCCGTCGTCGAGGCTCTGCAGCCAGTTGGACTGCTCAAAGGCGACATCAACCGAAGCGCATGGCAGCAGATACTGGCCGGTATCCGTATCGGCGGACGCGGCTACGAGGGTGGCCACCTCATCGCTTCCCTCTTCGCAGGACCAGGAGAAGGCGCCAACCTTATGGCCCAACTCATGTTCCAGAACCGCGGCCACGGAACCCCCAACGTACCCGCCAACACCCTGGCCTTCTACCAACTCGAACGAGAGCTCATGACCAAGGCCCTCCACCGCGTCGACACCGGACAAACCCTAGACTTACAGCTAAAAGTAGAAGCCGTCCCCGGACCAAAACCCGGACTGCCTGAATCGTCAAAGGTCACTCACTGGTTCGGCTCCGGAGAAAAAAGGTCAGAACATTTTCCCAACCTTCCACTTTCCGAGGAGGCATTCGAATGATGATTGGAACACGAATTTCTGGGGTAGAAGTGGTCACTGGTCTTCAAAGACTGCGCGCAGAGGCTTTTGCCGAAGGCGGCCTAGGATTCGGTGCTGAAGAAATTATCAGCACGACCGTGATGCATCGGGCCTGGAGCCGGCGCAGCGAGGACATCCGTCGTGACGGCGTATGGGGCTTCGCCCATAGTTTTCAAGACTTCTCCATCGAGTCCATGGAACATTGGCTCGAAGACATCCGCCGCGAGTCGTACGTCCAAGGTAAAGGCACGTGGACCAGCTGCAAGGTCTACCTCTATCCTGACTCGGACGGCAGACTTGAGATCTTCGACATGGAACTCCTCAGACCCGCCCACGAAACAACCATCCCTGATCGTCCGGCGGACGCACTGACATTGTTCCAGGACCTCAAAGCGTTCCCGAGAACGCTGGACAACATACCGCAGTGGATGTGGACGGTGTTCCGCGCCGAAGGCATCACACCACCCGTCTACAACCCACAACTCAAAATGGTCGAGTGGGCCAACAAACGCCTTCCTGTCACCGAAAATGGCACCGACTTCTCCGTCCAACCTGAAATCATAGACCCATCCAAGGAACCGGGTATCTTCGCGAAGATCGGCAAGAAGCTCTTCGGCAGCTAACCCCAATCCGGCGAACGGCACTGGCCTCGCCAAGCAAAACCAGCCGTGATCCAGACCTGCGAAAAGGGACGACCGATCATGTGGAGCCGCTACCCACCCAACGATGGCGCCGTCGTCGAAATGTCAATTCGTAAATTACGCGGTGAGGCTGCATAGGGGTCTCGGAGTCCGTCATCGTGGGTCGCTGCCAGCCGGGTCACCCAAAAACAGTGTTTCGCAGGGTCCTTAGCCTAGCGACTGGCGGATTATTTGACGGAGACCATCCGCTGATGTGCCCATCCAGGGAGTGTGCCAAGCTTTCGGATCCGACGCGTTTCACTGAGGCACGCGGCCTTCGTCGGCTCGGTGAGCCATTCCGGTTCTTTGTCGTAATTGAACTCGGTTTGGTAACTCCCGGGATCCGCTGGATTGAGTGTAATGGTGGCCGCGAACCACGTATTGCCTCCGGGGCCGCGCATGATGTTCCTGGCCTCAGACATCTGGTCAGCCAAGTGTGCTGGGACTTCCGTGGTGAACCGCGCCCCTGCCGTTTCGACGTTGAAGACGCATTCGCGATGAGAGCCGATTTCCCTGAATTCCAGCCACGCCGAAGACCACGTCGGCGGGAGGGTGGGGAACAGTTCAACTAGAACCGCGGTGATGTTCTGCATGGCGTCGATGGAGCTATGCAGCCCACCCGGCGCCCCGGCGGAGGATGGTCCGGACCGCGCAACGGCTGCGGGCGTCAGAGGAGCGCGCTGGCGGAAACACCAGGCGGCCGCGACGGCCAGTAAGGGTCCAAGTATGTGCGCAAGGAGGGAGTACATAGGGTCGACGGTGCCTCTTCCTTGGGAGGAAATGGCGCTGACGATGAGCAATAAAACGATTCCAAGACCGATATACCCCTTGGTGCGCCTCGCCCATCTCCTCAAGAAGACGTAAATAAGAAAAGCAAGGAGAAGTGGCGATCCGATAACCCCCAGAAGGATTCCTCCCTGAATGATCGAGCCAATGACCATCGAGGCGAAGGCAGCGAGGGCAAGGACCGGCCCCAGCCATTCCGGTGGAACAGGGCCCGTCACCTTGCGGTCGGGCTGATCATCTGTCTCTTGCGCAGCAGAATTGGCCTGATTCTCCATGGTTCCCCCATCAACCGGATTTGGCCCTCTGAGTCTAGGCCAGCACCGTGAGCCGCCCAAGCCACCACCCTTTCGGCCCAGAATCCCGCTACCATCCACATCATGGGCATCCGCATTGGCACCTCGGGCTGGAGCTACGACCATTGGGAGGACGTGCTGTATCCCCCGAGTCTTCCCGCGGCCAAGCGCCTGGCCCACTACACGGCGCGATTTAGCACGGTTGAGCTAAACGCAAGTTTTTACCGGTGGCCTCGCGATACGTCCTTCGCGAATTGGAGGGAGCGGCTCCCTGCTGGCTTTGCCATGTCGGTGAAAGCGCCACGCGGTCTTACGCACGGCAAGAAGCTCTATAGTCCCGAAGTTTGGGTGGAACGGATCGTCCGCTGCTGGCACGAACTCGGCGACAAAAGGGCTGTACTCCTGGTCCAGCTTCCACCTGATTTTCAACGCGACGACGCCCGGCTCGACTACTTCCTGGCCACGCTTCCGCAGTGGGTTCGCGTCGCCATCGAGTTTCGGCATGACAGTTGGGACCACCCGGACGTCTACGCCCTACTGGAGCGCCGAGGCGCAGCCTACTGCATCATGAGCGGCGCCCATCTGCCGTGCATCCTCCGGGCCACCGCACCCTTCGTGTACGTTCGTCTGCACGGCCCGGACCATGAGCACCTCTACGGCGGCTCATACTCCGATGATGATCTGCGATGGTGGGCGGACCGGATTCGCGAGTGGGACGGCTACGGCAAGGACGTGTACGTCTACTTCAACAACGACGGCGGTGGTAACGCCGTGCGCAACGCTGACACTCTGCGGTGGCTGCTTGGGGTCAGCTGACTCTACGCCAGGCGACCCCGCACGATCTCGCTGACAGTCTTGCCATCAAAACGTCCAGCAACCTTGGCGGTGACAGGCTTCATCACGGCTCCGATGGAACGCATGGACAGCTCCTGGCCATCAGCTTTCAGTGCCTCCACGGCGTCGTCAACGATTGCCTCCACTTCTTCCCGGGTAAGAGCTTTTGGCAGGTAGGCCTCGATGATTTCGGCCTCCGCCACCTCGGCTGCGGCTCGATCTGCCTCGCCCGCCTCGGTGTAGATCCGAGCCGTATCCCGACGCTTTGCGGCTTCCTTCTGAAGCAGCGAGGTGACCTGCGCGTCGTCGAGCTCCACCGGCGTCTTGCCTGACTTCTCACGGGTGGTGATCTCACCCAGCACGTTGCGCACAGTGGTCAACGCAAGCTTGTTGCCCGCCTTCATATGGTCGACGACGTCCGCCTTGAGGCGTTCTTTGAGTGTCATGATGCTCCTTGTTTGGGTTCCTCCTGTTATCTTCCCAGAATGAGTGCATGGGGGATGTTCCGCGGAGCCAAGCCGCGCGTGGTTCGGATGTTCCTGTGGCGCGTGCTCGCCGCACTAGTGCTCGTTGCCGCCGTAGTCGGTTCCTTCATTCTGGTATCAACCCAAATCCAGGTCGCCGCCAGCAGTGTCCACGTTCAGGGAATTGTTACATCCCAAGAAGGTTTCAGACATCGTGGTGAACACTGTGTGTTGGGACTGGGCTTCGAATTCCAAGGACGGCAATACAACGAAACGTTCGATACCAATTCCACGTGCATAGCGGTTCCGGGACCTGGCTCCCCCGTAACCCTCAGCGTCTATCCGGACGACCCACGCCAGCACCTACGGGTTGTGGGGCACGCCGGACATAGTTGGACTCCGTGGCCAGCGGCCGTGGCGGCCGTGCTGATGATTATCGGTGCGTGTCTTCACCTGCACTGGGCATCTTCGGCATACAAGCAAAGTCGACTGGCGGTTTCTGCCAACCGGGCATCACAATAAACCATTCATTACGAGTAAAACGTCGTGCGGGGCTCAAGTGCTGGGCGGATCCTGCTCCGTTGTTTCCTTCTCAGTGGGCCCGCTAACTACCACCTGTGCAGGGCTGTGAAGGATGTATCCGTTAAGCCAGGAGAACAAAGCCCGGATTTTCTGCTGGAGCCCGGACAAAAGGGCGAGGTGCACCAACAGCCAGGACAAGAAGGCCAGGATGCCTTGGAGTTGGATTCGCTTGCGGCCCAGCTCTGCCACAGCAGCTCCGCGCCCCACCATCGCCATATAGCCTTTGTCGACGTACCGGAACGGATCGCGGCTCTCGCCCTTGAGGTCCGCGAGAATGTTCTTGGCAGCCCATTTTCCGGCCTGTTGAGCCACCGAACCCAGCTGGGGCAATTTTGCCCCCGTTGAATCGGTGATGTTGGCGCAATCCCCGATGACATACACGCCCTCAACGCCAGGGGCAGTCAGGTCCGTCTTGACGTCAACGCGACCTCCCCTCCCCTGGGTCAAGCCCGAACCGCCAATGAGGTCCCCTGCTTTTAGTCCACCGGCCCACACGACAATTTGCCCGGGCACGGAGCTTCCGTCAGCCAGGGTCACTCCGTCTTTCCTTACCTCGGTGACACCCTGTCCCATATGGAGTTGGACGCCCACCTTCTTCAAATGATCGGTGGCGTAGCTCTGCGACTTCTTGGAAAACATGTTCAGGACTGTGGGCACCATGTCCACCAAATGAACCCTGCAGCGTGCCGCGAGTTCCGGCGAGAAGTACTTGCTCACCACGTATTTAACGTTCTCGGCCATTGCCCCGGCCGTTTCAACTCCGGTGGGTCCGCCGCCCACCACCACTACGTCCACAGACCCGTCCGGGTTCCTATCGGCTTGGTCCAACAAGCGGGTGAGGCCGCTCCCCAGCTTCGTCGCATCTGTGACGGAATACAGTGGGAAGGCATACTCTTCTGCTCCAGGTGTATTGAAGAAGTTCGGGACCGCCCCAACTGCAATGACCAGGACATCTGCCCGCAGCGAGCGGCCGTCGGCAGTTGTGATCACCCGCTCCGCGGCGTTAACGGCGTCAACCTTCGAGGTCAGAACTTTGACACTTTTGTAGCGCCGGAAAACGGAACGCAGTGGCCGGGCAATGGCCGAAACCCCAATTTGCGAGGTTGCCACTTGATAGAGGAGCGGCTGGAACTGGTGATAGTTATTTGAGTCGATCAGCAAGACACGAATGCCCTTGCGGCCCAGCTCTTGTGCAGCTGCAACGCCCGCGAATCCGGCACCGACAATGATGACTGGGTATGAGTCCTCCATGCGAGCAACTTACTGCACTCCCAGTTCCCACAACAGAGGCTTGTGATCACCGTCGAGCGTTTATCCTCTGTTCCTGTGGGTACGCAGTGGGTAGTGTTCTGCATTCGGCAACGCACACGGAAGGGTGATCTTGTGAACGAGGACGGGCTGACGGACGCGGTGCAGGAGGCGGGAGCCGTCGAGTTGCTCCTGATCCGGCACGGCGAGAGCGAAGGCAACGTGGCCGCAACAGAGGCTCGTCTGGCTGGAGCCGAAGTCATTGACGTTCCAGCCAGGGATGCTGATGTGAATCTGTCGAGCACCGGGCAGGACCAGGCGAAGGCCCTGGGGACGGCACTCGCCCGGATCGCCGAAGAACTCCGACCGGATGCCATTGTCTCCTCCCCCTACGCAAGGGCCCTTCAGACGGCGGAAATCGCCGTTGAGACAGCCGGCTGGCCTGTGAAAGTGCTTACTGATGAACGTCTCCGGGACCGGGAGCTGGGCATCCTGGACCGGCTAACACGTTTGGGAGTAGAGACCCGATACCCAGACGAAGCAGAGCGGCGGCTATGGCTGGGCAAGCTGTACTACCGGCCGCCAGGCGGTGAATCGTGGGCTGACGTCGCACTCCGTCTGCGATCCATCCTGGATGAGCTCAACACCCTGGGATCAGGGCAACGAGTGATGCTGGTCTGCCACGACGCCGTCATCCTGCTGGTCCGTTACGTTTTGGAGGGCATGTCCGAGCAGGAAATCCTTGACCTTGCGGCCACCACATCGGTGCTGAATGCTTCCATCACCCGGTATGTCCGTCCCTCGGGCGCAGGTCCCTGGCAACTGGAGAGCTTCAATGTTGCTGACCACCTTGCGGAGCAGGGTGTCACCGTCACGGAACACGCAGGAGATGCCAGTGTCCATCCACAGTGATAGCCCCGCACCAACACTGGTGACGCCCTCGCTTCTGCGCGACTGGCCGTTGCCCGCCCCCGGAGAGGACAAGTACTCGCGCGGCGCAGTGCTGGTGATCGGCGGAGCTCGCGCAACTCCCGGCGCGGCGTTGCTGGCCGGCACCTCCGCCCTTCGTGCCGGCGCCGGAAAGATCACTTTGGCAGTGGCCGAATCCGTAGCAGTCCCCGTGGGAGTGGCACTCCCGGAATGCGGTTCCGTGGGCATGCCCGAGAACCCGGAAGGGTCCGTCACCGGGGAAGGACTCGACAGGATCTCGTCCTACCTGGATCGGGCTGATGCCGTGCTGATCGGCCCTGGCCTGGACGATCCGGACCTCGCCGAATCGCTGCTGCGAGCGCTGCTGGAGCGGGAGGAATCCCACGAGGCGGCCAACGACGGCGGTGCTCCCGCCATCGTTCTTGACGCCTTCGCCTTGGGCGGCTTGGTAAAGATTGAGGAAAAATTGGGGCCGTGGCGCGGCCGGCTGATCCTTACACCGAATCCGACCGAAACCGGATTTCTTCTGGGCAGAGACGTGGCGGACCTGGAAACCGACGTTGCTGAGGTCGCTCGCCGGTTCGATGCGGTGGTGAGTTGTCAGGGTTACATCGCCGGACCTGGCGCCGCAACAGCAGACGACTCGCCGCTGTGGAAGATCACCACTGGTTACGGCGGACTGGGCACGTCAGGCAGCGGCGATGTTTTGGCAGGGGCCATCGCGGGGCTCCGTGCGCGCGGGACCAGCGATGCTCAAGCTGCTTGCTGGGGCACGCACCTTCACGCCGCCGCTGCCGACCGCCTGGCCAGCAAGCTCGGCCCGCTCGGGTTCCTGGCCAGGGAGCTCGCCGACGAACTGCCCGCCCTCATGCTGGAGCTCAATACCTGATACGAATAGGCTGCCTGCATGGGGACCAAGGGAAGCAGCACACAAACATCGCGCGTCATCATCAGCATCGTTGGGCTCATGGCAATCGCAGCCTATGGGCTCACCGCAGCGTTGCAGATCCTCGTGTGGAATCCGCTCGCCGCTGTTCCGGGCGCCACGCTGGACGAAATCCACGAAGGATTGGCCCGACGCAACGAGTCAATCTCCTTGGTGGCAGTTTTGCCGTGGACGAGCGTCGGAACGCTTCTTGCTCTGGTTGTGGTCCTGCTGACGGCAACCCGGGTTATTTCACGGCTGAGAACAGTTGTAATTGTCCAACTCTTGATTCTGGTGCTCGGCGCACCCATGTATTTCTTTGCATCTTTCTCCGCCGGTATGGCCTTGGCAGAGGCCTTCTTCATATCCGGTGGTGACTACACTCCATGGGGCGGTCTGCTGGGCCTGCTCAGCGCGGCAGCTCTGATCTGCACGCTGATGGTGGTGATCTTTCGTGGAAGGCCCGGGATGCGCACGGCCCGCACCTAAGCCGGCTTCAGCAATTCATGCTCGACGACGGCGGTACGGGACAAGGTCTTGTAGCCTTCCTTTTCGAACAGAACAGTCATGACGTCGTCCTCGTGCCTCATCACCAAACCGGGACCCCACTCTTTGTGGATCACGGTGGACTGCAAGGGGAACTGATTCTCCGCGGGTGAGGCGGGCTGGCCGACGCGACCCGACCCGGCGTCGTCGGGTGCTTCGGCGCAAGCATCGCAGTTGCCGCAGGTATACGGCAGGTCCTCCCCGAAATAGCCCAGGAGGAACTGGCGACGGCAGCCGTCCGTCTCCGCGTAGCCACGCATCATGGTGAGCCGGGACTGGTCCACGCGTTGACGCGCCTCAGCCAACCGGGCGGCTCGCTCTACCAGTGCGGTCAGCTTGGCTTTGGAACTGAGCCGGATGCCGCGCTTGCCGGTTTTCACGGCGCCGGCTTCCTCCAACTGGTTCACCAGTGCTGTGACACGGCGGGCAGGGTAGCCTGTCAGCTCTACCAAGGCGGTTTTGGGAGCAGGTGCACCGGCGTTCTTGACGACTTTCAGCACGGCCATGAGCTCCTCAGCGTCCGGGGCATGGGTGGCAAAGAACTTACGCAGCCCAAGGTCTTCGGCACGGTAGTGCAGTGTCGCAGCAGCCGGTTCGCCGTCCCGGCCCGAGCGGCCGATTTCCTGATAATAAGCGTCCAAGGACTCCGGAATATCGGCGTGCACCACGAACCGGACGTTGGGTTTGTCGATCCCCATGCCGAAGGCTGTAGTGGCAACCACTACGTCCAGCTGGTCATCCAGGAACTGCTCGTGGATGCTCTCCCTGTCAGTGTCGGAACGTCCTGCGTGATAAGCCTCGGCCCGCAGACCTTGATCTTTTAGCTTGGCCGCGTACTTCTCGGTGTCCTTGCGGGTAGCGGCATAGAGCAGCCCCATGCCCGCGGCCTTGGCCAAGGCGATGACCTGCTCCACTACGGCTTTCCGCTTGCCTTTGTCCTCTTGGTGCCGGACAACGTCGAGGCTGATGTTGGGGCGATCGAAGCCACGCACCAGGACCAGCGGTTCCGTCATGCCCAACCTCTTGACGATTTCCTCACGTACGGGTGGGGACGCAGTTGCGGTCAGGGCTATGACCGGCGGGTTACCCAGGCGCTCGCGGACGCTACCCAATTCGAGGTAGTCCGGGCGGAAGTCATGTCCCCAAGATGATACGCAGTGTGCCTCGTCCACTACGAACATGGTGATGTGCAGCGTGGCGATCCGGTCCACGGTTTCCTGCTTAGCCAATTGTTCGGGTGCGAGGAACAGGAATATCGCCTTTCCGGATTCAATTGCCTGCCACGCTGCCTCCACCTCCGAAGCACTGAGGGAGGAATTAATGACGACGGCGGCGCCCTCGCCCAGGTCCTCATTCAGCCCGTCCATTTGGTCTTCTTGCAAGGCAATAAGTGGAGAAACGACGACGGCGGGTCGGCCCGTTGTGTTGTGAAGGTGCAGTGCTGCGACTTGATAGGTAGCGGATTTTCCGTACCCGGTAGGCATGACAGCGAGGACATCACGACCCTCGACGACGGCGGTCATACCTGCGAGTTGTCCGTCGCGCAGCTCAGGCAAAGAAAAGGAAGTGGCCGCCAGGGCGGTCAGGGCAAGGTCATCGGACATGAAGATGTGGCTCCGCGTTGTGGTTCCTGCGGCCACTTGCATCAGCCGAGGTGACCAGCCTAGCGCGGGCGAGGCCCCGCCGTCGTACGCTGTATGCCCGGTTGTGGATAACCTGGGGTGACGTTAGCGCAGATCCCGGGACCGCACCTGATAGCTCAGGTGGGTGACGCGTGTTCCTGGGACGATCACGGGATCGTCCAGCACGAACTCCGCGCCAAGGTCACCGAACCAACGAATGCCACTTCCGAGCAGCACGGGCACCAAATCAACCCGGAGTTCGTCCACCACACCGAGGCGCAAGCACTGCCGTGCCACGTCCGCGCCGGCAACACCTATCTCCTTGCCCGCCGCGAGGTGCGCCGCACGCTCCAGTGCCGATCCCAGGTCCCCAACGAATTCGAACGGGACAGTCTGGCCGTCCCGCCGGACCGGCGGCCAATCCGAAGGAGGTTCGCGGTGCGTCAAGACGACGGTGGGCGACTCATTGGGCGGGTGACCGCCCCACCCCCTCGTCAGATCGAAGATCCGCCTGCCGCAGATGAATGCACCCTCCCTTGGGAGTGATCTCCAGTAAGCGGCATCGGCTTCGCTGAGATGAAACGGCACGGGGTGACCCGGCATCCATGTTTCAACGGGTCCGGCCTCGTACCAGTCGAAGAGCGGTCCGACTCCGTCATCATCCCGAGCGATGAATCCGTCAAGGGACATGGAAAACTGGGCTGAGACGCGGCTGTTCCTGTACATGAAATCAGTGTTGTGGCACCGCCGGGCTTGTCAAGGACACTGCCCGGAAAGGTGGTAATCAGGCTACTTACCAACGGTGATTAAGGTGCCTATGCTTGGGTTATGGAGCCCACTTCAGCCATCCTTCTTGTGCTTATTGGCGTGGTTGTCTGGCTCGCAGCCACCATCCTGCCATTGGCCCTGCTCCCCTCCTCGCGCGCCGAGGAAGAGCACAAGCCCAAGGCTCGCCACCCCCGCCATCCGAGGGGCGAGCCGCGCACCGTCCATCGGTTCCGACCATCCTCACTGAAGGTCCGATCCGGGCACCACGCCCGTATTCGGCCGCACGGCGCCTAGGCAGTTGAGCTCCGACGCGGCGCCTTTGTTGCAGTGCAGTTACCAGCGTAAAAAACCTCTTTACATTGCTTGTTGCCGGAGGGCGTAGATGGGCATAGCGTTGAGGTGGAAGCCCAGTGGTCCCCCATCACTGGGCTTCTCTTTGTCACCGTCAATTTCCGCGCCAGGTCTTTTCGAAGCGTCCGTCATGAAGGGAGATCAACCTGATCAGCTTGCTCACGGCGACCGCTGCAGCCGATGAACTAACCGGGATTGTGGGGGTGGCCGCACAGGTAATCGAAGCCCTCGGCGAATGGGGCGTCGGCTTGTTGACGCTCCTGGAGACCGTGTTTCCGCCCATACCCAGCGAGGTGATCCTCCCACTGGCCGGGTTCCTTACCCAGCAGGGTGGCATGAACCTGATCCTGGTCTTTGTCACCAGCACACTTGGCGCCTACGCCGGAGCGATGCTCCTGTACTGGCTGGGTTACAAGGTGGGGCAGGAAAGGGCCATCAAGCTGCTGTCAAAACTGCCGTTGGTTGATCGGGAAGATTTCGAGAAAGCCGCTGGATGGTTCGAACGCCACGGCAAGTCAGCGATCTTCTTTGGCAGGCTGCTTCCCGGGGTGCGCAGCCTCATTTCCCTCCCGGCAGGTGCTGAACGCATGAACCTCGTGACGTTTAGCATCTTTACTGTCGCGGGGACGGGCGTATGGAACGCCCTGCTCATTGGAGCGGGAGCACTGCTCGGCAAGCAATACCACTTGGTTGATCAGTATTCGCGATTCCTCAATTACGCCGTCTACGCAGGGCTTGCCGCGTTCGTCGTGTGGCTCATCATCCGGAGGGTCAAGAAGCGCAAGGAAAGCGCCCGGTAGAGAGCCCCTTCACCGGAGTCGGGCTCGAACCGTCGTTTTGTCCACCTTGAGTTCTTCGAAGAGAGCAGACACAGGATCGTGTTCTTCGCGATCCAGAAGCGCCACAAGAAGGTTTGACGTTGTGATCTGCCGGGACTTCTGATCAATTGCCTGTTTCACCATGTTGGCCATCACTTCCTTGGCGCCCGAACTAAACGGCGGCTTCCTCCCCTTTGTTGGCATCGTGGCCCCCTTAGGGTTCCTGGTTTCCAGCCCGATAGCCTTCAGCGCAGCGGCATCCAACCGGGACGCCGCGTCATGAGCATCGTCCAGAGTGATGCCAAGGACCGCGGCGGGTTCCGGTTCATGAAGCGCCCCCAAAAGCAGGTGCTCCGTTCCCAGTCGCTTGTCGCCCCTGCCTCGGGCTTCTTCCATGGCGTACCCCACAATCCTGCGGGTATCACGGGCAAATTGTTCAAACATGGCTCAACTCATTCCCTGTATTTTGCGTGCACTGATTGTCGTGAGACACCCAAGGCATCACCGATCTGCTCCCACGTCCACCCCTGCTCACGGGCCGCCCGCACGTGGACCGCCTCAACCTGCTCGGCCAGGCGGTGAAGGGCTCCCACTGCGCGTAGGCCCACGGCGGGGTTCGTCGAATGGATCTGCTCGGGTAGATCATCAGCTTCCATACCTGTCAGGCTAGACTGACAAGAATGGAACTGTCAACCTAGACTGACAAGCTGCTTCGGTTGGATTGAGGGCTTACGGCCCTAGGGGATCCCTGCGCCCCGGGAGCTTGGCGTTAGTGTGAGCACGTTGAGTGCGCGGAGAACGGGACGCCCTTGGTCGCATAGGCCGCTGCGGCCTCCACAGGTGGCTCTTCGGCGAACTCCCTCCGGGCATCGTGGACCACTGCGCCATTGACGATCGTCAGGTCGGCCCGCTCGCCGAGGAGTTCGTCCGCTCCAAGAGCGTAGAGATTCGAAGACCAGACCACGACGTCGGCCCTCGCACCTACGCGGATGACGCCCAGTTCATCTTCTGCGTGCCAAGCCCACGCGCCGCCTTGCGTGTAGGAAGCAATTTGGGGTCAGACCACCGGGAGTCGTTTTGCAGGAAGGGAAGAGACACACGCGGGGGATCAGACGAATTCAGAGTCGTGGCGTGAATGGCCTGCTCACCCCGGTATTCACGGTTCCAATGAGCAACGGGGCGCCGGGCGACTCAGCATCATCGGGTAACTTTGGCGCCGCGGGCTGAACGCCAGTCACATTTCGTTTGCAGCTTCGACTACCCCAACAAGACTGACGGCTGAAAAGATCCGGCGGCGGATTTCAGCTAGTTCTTGGAGTTCTAGTGTCAGTTCAGTCGCTGAGTGAGGTGAACTTCAACGGCGTCACCGTCGCCCTTGCCGATGGCTTTTCGGACAGGAGCGGCCACCGGCAGTTTGTGCGTACCGTCTCCCAACGCCATGAAGGCTCCAGTGAACGGGTGCCCGTCTACTGTGCCGGCCACTTTGACCAGTCCACGGGTTCCAAAGATCTTCGCTGACTCAGGCAATTGGACACAGGTCCAGGTATCTCCTGGTCGAACTTTGCCGAGCAGGGCAACAAAGGTGATGTCCAGTGGTTGTGGTTCTGCCATCTTCTCGTCCTTGTCACTGTGCCGAGCTGGACGCTGCCGCTTATTCGGGCAGCGTATTGACGGACACTCTGCCGTCCTGGCAATTCTGACAAGTACGTGACGCGTTGCCAACGAACCATTAGGTGCTCGTAGCTAGGATAAAGACGAAACTGAAGGTGCAACCCGCGCACCTGGCAGCGGGTTCCGTCTCCCGTACCCTGGCACTACCAACTCACCATCCCGCACAACGAGAAATGAATATGGAACTTCTTGACGCCCACACGGTTGTGATCTCTGCCGTCTTCTTGGTGCACGTCACAGGTGTGATGATCGTGGCCGCCTCGATCGCTGGCTTGGTGATCTCACTCTTTACCGTCGTACTCGCTGTGCATTCCGTCCGCACCACGTGGGAACTGACGCAAAACTGGCGAAGCAGAGGCCGCTTCGAAGGCAGTTTCAACAAGGTTCTTGGCTCGTTGAAAGCAGGCGTTCTGGCAGCACGTCCGTTGATTGCTGCGGCGCGGCGGCGGATCAGCCGGTTGTCATCGTTCAAGCCCGAGTGAGGGCCGGACACGGCAAGGCTCAGCGGATAGCCGGAGCCACCGCCGCCAACCAAGCGACCCCCGCCAGCAACTTCTGATCAGCCGATCAGGGCCGTGGCCGCAGAGTAGCGCGCCAGTGCAGTGTACGCAGTCTTTGTGCCGGTCACGCGTACTTTGATGGCACTTCCCTTGTCCGCGGCGACCAGTTTGTACGTCTGGGCGGTGGCGCCCGAAATGGCGGTGCTTCCGCGGTACCACTGGTAGGTCAGCGTCACGGGCGCAGGACCCCACGTGCCGGGAGTCGCAGTGAGCGTGCTGCCCACCGTGTTGGTGCCCGACACCGCAGGAACCGGAGCTGTCAGGGTACCGGCAGCGACCGCAGCCGTAGCAGCGGAAGTCTTCGCCGCCGTCGTAAACCCGGCTTTCGAACCCGTGACCTTGACCGTCATGGCCTTACCCAGATCAGCCGCAACCAACGAGTAAGTAGCAGAAGTAGCACCCGTCACCGCAACACCGCTCCGGAACCACTGATACGCCAACGTCACAGGAGCAGGACCCCACGCACCCGGAGCAGCCGTCAACACCGAGCCGACCTTCACCGTCCCGGAAATCGTCGGCACCGGAGCCGTCAAGGTCCCGGCAGCGACGGTGACGGTGGCCTGGCCGTAATAGGGCTGCAGGGGCCAGTCGTGGACACTCAGCCGGGCAGTGACTTTCTTGCCGGCGTCGGAGGCTTGGAGGAGGAACGTCGGCCCGTTTGACCTGTAGTCCTGCACGCCGTCGACGAACCAGTCGTAGTAAGGACCAAAATCGGGAGCGGGATTCAGGGTGCCGTGGTCAACGGTCAGAGTGTTCCCGGCGCTGGGCGTTCCCAGAAGGGTGAAGGGCTTGGAAGCCGTGACGGCGTCGGCGCCCGATTTTCCGCCGTGTACCGAGGTGGAGTATGACGCATACCCGGTCTTGGTCCCGCTGACTTTCGCCCAGATATCGTACCCGGCATCAGCGGCGGTGGGCACGTACGCAGTGGTGGTGGCGCCGGCAATGTCCTGAAGGGCCTCGCCGTCTTTGGAGCGCTGCCACTGGTAGGCGAGGGTCACCGGAGCCGGTCCCCAGACACCGGGATCAACGGTCAGTTTCTGTCCGGCCTGGGCAGAACCATAAACGAATGGCCTGCCAGGTGCCAGCGACAGCCCTTCGACGTCCAGTTGCATGGTCAGCTTTACACGCTGGCCGGCAGCGGTTGCCGTCAGAACGGTGGCCGTGTCCTTGGTGGCCGTATTGTCGTAGCATTCGGCCTTGTAGCGTTTTTCGCGGGGCGTGCCCTCGTAAACCGTGTCCGAGACGCAGAGCTTGTATTTCTTTCCCACTGCCATGCGCCAGTAGATCTTGCCCTGCGCATCCGAGGTAAGCGGACCCATCTGTGGTCCGTCCCAGGCTCCCGTTGCGTCGTTGTAGACCCACGGGACATACCCGACGTCGGCAATCGGCGCGCCTGCCGGATCGACGACAGTTGCTTCCATGAGGGTTTCATCCTTGAGGATGAAGTTCACGTTGGTCCACTGCACACCGGGCGGGACGGTAGCCGTGCTGTAGGTATCCACGGTGCCCGTGCCGTTCCAATACTGTTCCAGGTAGAGACGCTGGCCCGACTCGTCCCGGACGCTGATGTATGCCTGGTTGGGCGGAATCTTGGTGAGGGTGAAGTAGCCGTTGGCATCAGGCTTGGTGCTGCTCACCTGTCCGCCGTTGTTGGGTGAAGCTGAGACGGACACCGCCGTCACCGGCTGGCCGGCTTTGTTGGTGACCCTGCCGCTCATGCTGCCGAAGGCTTCCAACTGCGGGTTGAAAGTGGTGATGGGGGCAGCATCGGTGACGGCAACCGGCGTCGAACCGTAGGAACTGGACTGGTTCGCGTTCCACTCGTCGGCGTAGGTGGCGGAGCAAGGTCCGCTGCTGCAGGTGGTCCACAGCTTGTAACTGCCGGCAGTCGGCACGCTAAAGCTGTAGGAGCCATCGGGGGCAGACCACGCACCGGCCACCAAGGAGGCGCGGTCGTCATTGGTGTACGCCCCCACCCATACGTCGCCAAGCGCAGTGGCCGTTGCGGTGGCCGTCAGTTTTCCTTTGACCACACCCTTGAAGGTGTAAGTTGCGGCCGAGGCGGGTGCCGCGCCGGCGAAAAGGCCGGCAGCCACCAGGACGGCCGTCACCAGGGCGGCCCACACTCCTTGCCGTGTCCTTCGAAGCGGATGGTGAGTGGCAGGTCGAGGCAACGGCATGGGTAAGGTCCTTTTCCCCAAGAAAGTGACTGAGCGGACCGAGCGGTCCCCTGTCATCGTAGGCACGGGAACGCAGGAGTGCCATGGGGAGAGCTGCCCAGAGCGCTGAGGCGATGAACTCACGACGGCGGCACTCTGCCCGGTGGGCCTGTTCAGTACCTCGCCGGACGGGATCATTCGGATCTGCGCCGCGTGATTGGATGAAGACGACCCTGAGCTCTTGTACCAGTTCCCGGCAAAGATCTCAGCCGCCCCCCGCCAACACGATCCGGTAAGCCCCATCCGACTCGCTAGGCTGGCCACATGCCTTCGCCGTGGACTTTCCTGATCGCCCTGCATGCCATCGCAGCGGGCTACGCCCTGATCTTCGGCGCAGTGAACCTGCTCCGCCGCAACAAAGGCAGCGCAGCGCACAAGATCCTGGGCCGCATCTGGGCGGTAGCCATGTACATCGTGGTCCTCACCTCCTTCGGGATCCGGACCATCGACGGAGGATTCAACTGGCTCCACGCGCTATCCGTCCTGACGTTCTGCACTCTGACCACGGGCCTGTGGTGCGTCCGCCGCGGCAACATCCGTGCCCATCAGCGGTTCATGAGCGGCAGTTACTTCGGCCTTGTCGGAGCATTCATCGGCGTCGTGGCCGTGCCTGACAGGCGACTCCCCCAAATGGCCATACACGACCTTGCCGGCCTCACACTCTGGGTAGCTGCCGTGGCCCTTACAGCCGGTCTGACCGTCGCGGGGCTGTTGCAGCTCCGACAGAAGGCCAGCGTTGCCCGTGCAGACGGTTGAATGTCCGTCCAGTCGTCCCGGTACGCTGGCGCTAATCTCGAGCGCTTGGCGAGACGGGATGCATGAGACGCCACCGGCGACACCACTCTGCTTGCCGGTTGCGTCGCGCGTCTCCGAAGCCACCGCGACGGCCATGGGCTGGACGAAAGCCACCGACCTGGGCACCGGCCTGGCCGACGTAAAGGCCGGCACGTCCGACGCGTACTACCCGGCGAACCCTGCCACGGTCACCATCCATGTCCACGGAGCCGACACGCCCCGATGTGAGAACCAACACCACAGAAATTCTCATTTTATCCCCATATGAGAAAATCAAGTAAGTGTCTTCGCAAAGGAACAAATGGCCTCACAGTCTCGACAGCCCCGCGGCATCTCTGCCGGCGGAGAGTTTACCGCCAGCGCACACCCCGAACCGGGCGCCTCCCTGACCACTGGTGTCGGAGGTTGGCCAGCCATTGACTACGAGAAACATCCCTGGGAAACCGATCCTGACCGCGGCGCTTCCCGAAGGCAGCGGCTGCTGGCCCGCGACCCTTACGAGGCCGCAGTCGCCCCCGAGATCGCCCGCCTGGACCCGGCCATTGATTCCCGCACGCAGGCGCTGGCAGAAGCCGCCACGGTGGAGATGGTCCGCTTCGACGCCGAGCTGGGCCGGGAAACCACCCCGTTCGCGGCGCTGCTGCTGCGCAGCGAGTCCGCTTCCAGCTCCCAGATTGAGAATCTGACAGCCAGCGCACGCAAGATCGCCCTGGCCCAGCTGGGTGACACCTCCAGTACCAGCGCCTCACTGATCGCCTCCAACGTCCGGGCCCTGCAGGCGGCGATAGACCTGTCCGAGGATCTGTCGGCGCAGAATATTGCGGTCATGCATCACTCCCTGCTGAACGCCTCCGACGAAAACATCGCCGGCGAGTACCGGGACGCCCAGAACTGGATCCGCGGCAACTCCCCTCACACTGCCGAGTTCGTCCCGCCCCATCCAGACAAGGTGATGCCGGCGGTGGAGGACCTGGTGGCCTTCATGCTGCGCGATGACATCCCGGCACTGACCCAGGCGGCGATCGCGCACGCCCAGTTCGAGACCATCCACCCGTTCGCCGACGGCAACGGCCGCACCGGGAGGGCCATCGTCAGCGCGCTGCTGCGGGCCAAGGGCGTTACCGAAAACGTCACCGTGCCAGTGTCCTCAGGGTTATTGACGGATACCGGCCTGTACTTCGATGCTCTGGGCGCGTATCGCGAAGGGGACATCCAGCCGATCGTGGAGCGCTTTGCGGAATCCGCTGTCCGGGCTGTGGACAACGGCCGGCAACTGGCGGCAGACATTGAGGCGGTAGAGGCAAGCTACCGGGAACGCCTGGCCGATAGTCCCTCATCCGTCCGCAAGGTCCTGCACCTGATACCACGCGAGCCGGCACTGACCGCTGAGATGGTCGCAGAACACACCGGAGCATCCCTGGCCACCGCGTACCGCGCTGTCGAACGGCTGGAGGAAGCCGGTGTCCTGTCATCCGCCGGCAAAATCCGCGGCACCCGCGTCTGGGTGGCGCCGGACATCATCACGGCCCTGGATGCCTTCGCATACCGGGCAGGACGCCGGAACAGGCACCGCTGAATTCTAAAGCGTTCAACACGTTCAGGCTGCTGAGCTTCGTCACGGAACCCTGGCCGCTTCCGAATTCGGGACATTGGACATCCGGGTCATACGGTCGGCAACCACAGACATGCAGCCGTGAAAGACGTCCGTCCTCCACCGACTGCCGGTCCCATCCAGACGACACGTCCACCAGTGAGCGCCGTCGCTGTGTTGAAGGCCTGCAGTGCCGTGCATCGCAAACAAGAAAAACCCCTCCATCCCGGCAAAATCGCCGGTACGGAGGGGTTCGTGGAGCCCCCTGTCGGATTCGAACCGACGACCCCCGCTTTACAAGAGCGGTGCTCTGGCCAACTGAGCTAAGGAGGCACGCTTCGGTTACCCAAAGCAAAGCGCGAAAGAGCGCTAGATAAGGTTAGCCCAGACCATCCCCGTCAACGAAATTCGCTGCCAAGCAGCAGCGGCCGGCCACCCGCAAAGGGTGACCGCCCGCCGTCGTGCATTCCGCGAGGGTTAGCCCTTGGCGGT
>NZ_JAMOIT010000031.1:0-41741 GCF_023656375.1 Paenarthrobacter sp. TYUT067 | reverse complement strand
CCGTGAGACCGGCCGGCCGTTCGTTTCCAGCCTGTGTGGCTGACAAGAACTACTGTGCCGGGCCCGGATCAAGAACAAATCCTGCATACCCGCAACACTTCCTCAGGAAAACCTCAAGACTCCCGCAGCCCAATACAACCCAGCCCAGTCCAGCCCAACCCAGCCGGACCCCGGGCAATCTACGCACGTCGGGATAGCCCATCGAACCCCATGTGCAACACTTCTTGATGCACATGAACGGCCAATGGAAGGGTGGGACTCATGCCAATGTGGTTGCAGGCCTTGATGTGGGGAACACTTGCCGGTGGCGCTTTGGTCCTCGGAGCGGGCATAGCGTGGATCTGGAAAGTGCCGGCCAAAATCGTGTCCACGGTGATGGCATTCGGCGCCGGCGTCCTGATCTCTGCATTGTCGTTCGAACTTGTGGATGAAGCCGTTGAGGGCGGCGGACTGATCCCCACCATCTTTGGCTTCCTTTTGGGAGCGGTGATCTTTGTGGGCTCCAACGTCTTGCTGGCCCGGGCTGGAGCCAAGCATCGGAAACGTTCCGGTGGACCTCAGCCCTCGGAGAAGGACTCCCCGGGAAGCGGCACGGCCATCGCAGTAGGGGCACTTATTGACGGCATCCCGGAATCAGTGGTCCTTGGTGTTGGCCTTCTCGCCGGCGGAGCAGTGAGTCCGGCCATGCTCGCCGCCGTCTTCATATCCAACGTCCCGGAAGGCCTCTCCAGCACAGCAGGCATGAAGAAGGCCGGACGCAGCCCCGCCTACGTCTTTGGCACCTGGGCCGGCATTGCAGTGTTCAGCGGGCTTGCTGCCCTGCTGGGATACACCGCCTTGGAAAATGCACCGGAGAGCGTGATCGCGTTTATCACGGCCATTGCCGCTGGCGGAATCCTCGCCATGCTCGCGGACACCATGATTCCCGAGGCCTTCGAGGAGCACCATAATCTGACCGGGCTAACGGCCGCCGTGGGATTCCTGAGTGCGTTCACGATTCATCACGTCGGCGGCTAAACACCGGCCGGGTTGGCTCCACGTCACTTGGGCGGGGACACAGGAACTACGGCAGCAGCCCAATCAGGGGCAAGGCGACCGCCGTCGAGATTGCCATGGCGGCCGTGTTGCCGATGACGGGATGGAAGCCGGTGGGCAGCCGCGCGGAAATCGCCTTTGCTATCGGCGGTGCCAGGATGGCACCTATCACGGCACCACCCACCATTCCCTGCGAGGAGCCGCCGTACGCGAGGACTGCCGCCGGGGCAACCGACACAACGGACGCGTAGGTGGCCGCCCATCCGCCCTCGCGGTACCAGCCCCGCCACAGCGTGACACCGATGGCCGAGGTCAGTGCCTGGGCAAACAGTATGTGCGGCAGCAGGCCGGTCCCGTACGACGGCAGTCCCGGGTTCAGGACAAATGCCGCGGCCACAGCAAGGATTACACCGGCGCCGGCGAGCTCGTTGGCGAAGAAATGAGTTTCCGTGAAGTCCTTGAGGACCCGCCGCGCAGCCCAAACGGCGTCGGCGGGAACGCGCCGGTTGAGGCTCGACGGCGGCAGCTCCGCTTGCGTGGCAGGGCGAACCTCCCGAGCCTCCCGCAGGACAAGCCACGGCAGACGCCGGGCTATCAGGAATGAGATGACCGAGCCCACTGACATGGCGAGCACGCTTGCCACCACAGCCGGCAGGGCAAGCGGGGCTGAAACAGTGGGGATAAACAGCAACGCCAACGGTGTGGTGGTAGCTGCACCCAGGATCGCTCCGGTGATGCAGGTCCGCCAACCAGCCCCGTACAGCAGGACCATAGCGGGAGCGACGCAAACGAACGGAACGAACGTTGGCTGCCACCCGTCGTCGAGCACCCAACCGAACACCAGGTTGGACAGCAACAAACTCATCGAAGCGGAAGCCAAAACCCAGGGCCACAGCCCGGAATCGTAGCTAAGTGTGCCGACCCACTTCACACCGCGGCGGCCAACGCACCACGCTAACGCGGCACCCGTGAGCAGTCCGACCGCTCCGAGATCGGACTTGTAGAACAGCGGCTCGGTCATGTCACCGAGGAACCAGCGCACCGCGGCCAGAGCGGAACCGATGGTTTCCTGCGCCCAGCCGGCGTAACCGGGACCCACTCGCGGAGAATGCTCCGCGAGCATGTGGAGGAGGAGTGCGATCACGCCGATGAGTGCCACCATTCCGAAGGCTCCCAGAGCGGTGCCGGCCGCGGAGCGCTCGGGGCTGCGCTCGGGGCTGCGTTCGGCGTTGCCTTCGGGCGTCGGTCCCGGCGAATGTTGCGACTGCGGGAGGGCGTTGTCGGCTGCGAAAGAGTGCGTCATTGGTGGCCCTATGCGTGCGGATTGGCGTGGCTCTGAGCAGCGTAGCGGACCTCCGGATGCGAGCTGCAGCCACGGCGCTACGGGGGATTTGTGACCGGCAGCGGGCACGTATCAATCCGTCAGTCGTCCAACGCCATCAACCCGCTCACCCTTAGTGGGTGATCTTTCTACCCATTCGATACCGATCCACCGAAGGCACGCGCGCTGGGGGCGCGGGCGAATCGAGAATGGTGGTGTGGTCCAGCCGGGGAGCGAATCCCCAGCCGGAGGACGGCGGTCCAGCCCCGGGCCGAACGAACGATGGGAAGACACCATGAGCTTTTTGGAATCGTTGTGGAGCATCATTGTTGCGTTTTTCTTTGTTGCCTATTTGATCCTCCTCTTTCAGATCATCTCCGATCTTCTCCGCGATAAAGCCCTGAGTGGTGGCGTAAAAGCATTGTGGATCCTATGCCTGTTCGTGGCTCCTTTCATCTCCGCATTGATCTACGTGATCATGCGTGGAAAGGGCATGGCTCTGCGTAGTGAGATTCGGGTCAGGGAATCGGTGGAAGAGGCGGAGAACTACATCCGCGACGTCGCCGGAGCCCCCTCCCCCACCCAACAAATCGAAGCGGCCAAAGCGCTGCTTGCCGCTGGAGACATTAACGAAGCCGAGTACGCTCGCCTCAAGGAGATCGCTTTGGCCTGACCCAGGCTACGGTCTGCTCTTCACGTACAGCCGAAAGGGACCGCATGACGCGATTGAAGGCATTCCCCCTGTTGGAAGGCGGACCGTTCCGCTTCGGCCTCATCGCGGCGCTCGGTGTACTGGTAGCCCTGGCTTTGGGCTCCGCAGTCATCACATTGCGGTATTCGCTGACCTTGATCTTTGCCGCATTGTTCATCTCCCTGGGCCTCTATCCCCTGGTTCGTTGGCTGGAACGGTGGAAATTCTCCCGCGGCGGCGCAGTCCTTGCCGTGGCGGTTGGCTTCCTGCTGCTGGTGGCCGTGCTGATACGGTTCATCGTCCCCATCCTGGTGGAGGAAGGCGCAGCGCTGGTCAGTTTGCTGCCATCTAGTTTCGAAGCAGTCAGTGAACAGGAATGGTTCCTGGAATTTAACGGAACCTTAGGAGGAGCGCTGACCCCGCTCTTGGAGTGGCTGGAAACCTCGGCGGCGGATCCCAATGTTTGGCTCGCCATTGGCGGGGGTGCCGTGCAGGTGGGCTACAACGTGGTGAATGGCACCTTCGCCGTAATTTTTGTTGTTGTCCTGACCCTCTATTTTGTGGCTGGGCACGAAATGATGAAAGCCAGCCTTTACTCCCTGGTTCCCGCATCACGACGGGAATCATTCGCGGAGATAACCGACACAATTGTTGCTTCGGTGGGTAAATACCTCAGCGGCATGTCCATCCTTGCGTTGTTCAATGCGATCTTCACCTTCATTCTCCTGTCTGTTGCAGGAGTCAGGTACGCGGCGGTCCTCGCCGTCCTGGCGTTCCCCATCACCCTCATACCTTTGGTGGGCAGCGCCATCAGCACGTCAATCATTACCGTGGTGTCACTTTTCACCTCTCCCTCGACGGCCCTTGTGGTCTTCCTCGTCATGCTGGCGTACATGCAAGTGGAAGCCTACGTGCTCACCCCACGCATAGTGGGAAAGGCGATCAGCATCCCAGGCTCCCTGGTCCTCATTGGCGCGATGGTGGGCGGGACGCTCCTGGGCCTGCTGGGGGCGCTGATAGCTTGCCCCACCACGGCCTCTATTCTGCTGATCATCAAAAAGGTGGTCATACCGCAGCAGAACGCCAAGTAGCGCGGCATGCAAGGACTACTGAACGACGCCGATGCTGTCGCCTGGATCTTGTTGGCGCTCCACATTGTGCTCGGATCAATCGCGGCAGTGATGGTCTCCGCAAACAGGCGGCCGTCCTCTGCCATTGCCTGGGTGCTGGCGATCATCTTCATCCCCTACTTGGGAATGGTGGCATTCCTGCTGGTGGGCCGCGGCAAACTTCCCAAGGCCAGGCGCGATAAGCAGCGCGCCGTCAACGAGCTCATGCTGGCACGGACGCCTGGCCTCTCAGCAGTGAGCCACAGTGAGGACTGGCCCGCCTGGCTGCGCTCCGCCGTCGAACTTAACCTCCGGCTGGGCGCGCTGCCCATGGTGGGCGGCAACCGGGCCGAATTACTGGAGGACTACAAGGGATGTTTTGATCGCATGATCGAGGACATCGATGCCGCCACGGAGTACGTGCACGTGGAGTTCTACATCTTGGCGTTGGACCCCACAACTGAGCCGTTCTTCGAGGCCATGGCCAGGGCTTGCCGGCGGGGAGTTCCGGTCCGCGTCCTCTTCGACCATTTGGCAGCGGTCCGCGACCCCACGTATCGGGACATGCTGAGCGCTTTTGATGGGATGGGCGCCGAATGGCATGCCATGCTCCCCTTGCGTCCTTTCAAAGGACAGTGGCAGCGCCCGGATCTGCGCAATCATCGCAAGCTGGTGGTAGTGGACGGCAGCGTGGGATACACGGGCTCGCAAAACCTCATTGATGCGTCCTATAACAAGAAAAGCAACATCAAGCGGGGCCTCCAATGGCACGAATTGATGGTGCGGTTGGAAGGCCCCGTGGTGCGGGAACTGGACGCAGTGTTCGTCACTGACTGGTACAGCGAATCCGAGACACTGCTGCCGTTGGACACTTCGCCGGTGGTCCTTGGTTCCGCACCCGAGCTCATCGACGCACAGGTCCTTCCCAGTGGCCCCAGCTTCGACAATGACAACAACCTCAAGCTCTACACCACACTCATCTACAAGGCCGAGCACCGCGTCAGCATCACCAGCCCATACTTCGTACCGGACGAGGCCATCCAGTTGGCCATCATCACAGCAGCCTCCCGTGGCCTCAACGTGGAGCTCTTCGTCTCGGAAGTGGGCGACCAAGCCATGGTCTACCACGCACAGCGTTCCTACTACGAGGTTCTACTGCGGGCAGGCGTCCGAATTTACCTGTACAAGGCACCGCAAGTCCTGCATGCCAAGCACTTCACCGTGGACTACGACGTCGCTGTGATCGGCTCGAGCAATATGGATGTCCGATCCTTCAGCCTCAACATGGAAGTTTCCGTACTGGTTCATGGACGCTCAATAGTCGACCAAATGCGGGCAGTCGAGGACAGCTACCGCGCGGCCAGCACGGAGTTGCTGCTGGAGGATTGGCTCCGCCGGCCAGTAGGCCACAAGGCACTGGATAACCTGGCGCGGTTGACGTCCTCGCTTCAGTAACGTGGCTTGGTTAGTCATCCAACTGCAGATACCAGGTCACTCCAGCGCTGATGGCCCGGCCCAGAAGCAATGAGAACGCTATGGCAATCACCACGGCGAACTCAGTGGAAAGCCCGGGCAGGAGCCCGGAGAGGGCACCAATACCCACGGAGTATGCGGACCACACGATGCCTGCCACCACCGAATACAGGACGAACCTCCCCCGTGGAACCGGGGTGATCGCGCTGGCCACGTTCATGGTCAGCCGCCCCATAGGCACGAACCTGGACGTCAGGACCCACGAGGCCGCATGCTTGGCCAAGCGTTCCCGGGATGCGTGCAGAGCCTTCTGGGGGCGGGGACCCTGAAGCATCCTCCAGTTGGCCATATCCCGGCGACGGACCAATTCGTAGGCGCCCACGTCGCCGGCCACGGCACCGGCGAGCATGGCTGCGAACAACAGGAACGCGTTGGGGAGGTTATCCGTGGCCGCGAGCGCACCCAAGGCCACGAACAATGACGTCGTGGGAATCGGCGGGAAGATGGCCGAGAGCGCAACAAAGATCGCCCCAAGCGGGTAGACCCACCCGGAGTCCGCGGCACTCATGATGTCCTTGAAAAACTGCATGGTGAAACCCCTCTCGCGGGCCTTCTCCAAGCGTCTCACGGCCGCCAAGATCATCCTTACGTCCCATGGCCGCCACGCGGATCGTCTATACCGGGTGAATCCTCGAAGCCCCGCCCCTACACTGAAGGTGTGGACGACCTAGGTGGTACCCGCCCGGACCTCTTAAGCCCGAAGCCAACTGCGGTCCCACGGCCGCCCTTGGCATTGATGGCACGCCCCCGACTCGTGGCCAAGCTTGATTGCACGGCCAGCACCGTGCTGATCTGCGCCCCCGCAGGGTACGGAAAAACAGTGCTCTTGAGCCAGTGGCTGGACGGTCAGTTGCACGACGTCGCGTGGCTCGGCCCCGACCAACACAACAGGGAAGCCCTATGGCCCGCCATATTGGGGGCGCTCCGGCGATGCCCTGCCGTTCCACCGGGCGCTTTGGAGCAATTTTCCGGAGCCGAAGACTGTGCTGTGGACGTCCTGGGAGATCTTGCCCAAGTACTGACTGCATCCGGCACCACCATTCGTCTGGTGATCGACGGCGTGGACGGCTTTGCTCCGGTTGAACGAGATTACTGGATACCCGCATTGCTCAACCAAGCGGGCCTGCCCCTTCAACTGGCCCTCGCTTTCCGGGACAGCTCTGCGGTTGACCCGGGACCTGCCCGGCTGAGCGGACGCGTCATTGAGTTGGGCGCGAAAGACCTGGCTTTCACTGTGAACGACATCAACGTACTGGCAGCAAGGACAACCACCCTGGTGGGGGTGCAGCAACTGCCTGAGCTTTTCAGGCAGACCCAGGGGTGGCCGGCCTGTGTGGTCCTCGCCTTGCGTTATCTTCGCGAGGCTGCCAATCCGGACGCCGCTCTGGGAGACCTCGCTGCCAACGACCGGCAGCTCTCCGATTACCTGGACCACCAGATCCTCAGTGCTCTTTCCCGTGAGGAACGGCATGTACTGTCCAGTTCCAGCGTGTGCCGCGAGGTGGTTGCGGCACAGGCCAACATCCTTGCTGGCAACACGAACGCCGGCTGCATCCTCTCGCGCCTGGCCGATGACAAGGGAATCGTTGAGTCGTCAGGCATCGGGCGGAATGTCTTCCTGGTCCACCCTCTGATCCGCGGCTATTTCAAAACCAGGCTGGCCCGGAAGCACCCCGACGAACTACTGCGCTTCAGCCGGATTGCTGCGCGGTGGCATGAGTGTGCCGGCGAGCCTGTTGCGGCGCTCAGGCACGCCATGGACTCCGCGGACAATGATCTGATCATCGACGTCCTTGAACGGCATGGCGCGGCGCTCTTGGGGTCGGGTGAAGTGGTGCACGTCCGCCGTGCGATTGCTGCTTTGCCTGACGCCCTCTTCGCTGTGAATCCCAAACTCTGCGTGGTTGCCGCACTGGCCTATGTTGAAAGCCGTCAGCCCACCACCGCTACCCGTTATTTAGCTGCGGCTAACCGGCATCGGACTGCCGACCCTCCTGCCGAACTCCGAGAGCTGCAGGCTCTGGCAAAAGCGCGACTTTCCTGGTTCAGCGACGCGTGGGAGAGCCATGACCCGCAGGCCACCGTGGATCACGCTGCGCTCCGTTTCTCGGGGCACAGCGACGTCCGTATCGAGGCGAGGATGGTTACGGTCACTGCCGCGTTGGTGGAAGGCAGCTATGGGATTGCCGAGAACGAAGCTTCCGCAGCCCTCATCGAAGCCAGCGAGGCAGGCAACGCTTACCTCGCCGGCAAGGTCTATCTCAAACTGGCAGCCATGTATTCGCTGCAAGGCCAGCTCCGCCGTGCCGGTGAAGTTCTGCGGCTCTCAGAGGAAAAGCTGCCGAGACAACTGTGGACGGCCGGCGCCGGAAGGTCTGCTGGCGCACTCATGCATGCCTCGGCCGCGCTCCTCCGTGCTGAACCGAACAAGGCCCTGCAGTTTGCCGCGGCAGGCCTTTCCGAACTCGGACAACTCGGGTCTTCCTCCACGGGAGTCGGGGGTGCCATGCGAGCCACGCTGGAGATCATTACAGCATGCGCGCACCTGGATTCCGGGAACAGGCGCAACGCCCTTGGCGACCTGCGGCAAGCCAGGCTGCGGATCAGCAGGGACCATGTCTTTGCCCGGCCGCTGGCTGCCAGCATCGCTGTGATAGAGCACACCGCTGCACTGGCATTTGGCCATGCCGACCAAGCCCGTGAGGTGTTGGAATGGGCGGAAGAGCGAATTCCAGGAACGGGTGAACTTTGCCTCCTGCGTGCTCAGGGGCCAGCCGGGATCAGCCGCTTCGACGCTGCTTCGGACCGCCTCAGGCCATTGCACGCCGGCACAATAACGCCGCTGCTGGAATGGACCAGGCTCCACGTGACCGTTCTGGAATGCTCCATGGCCCTACGAACCGGACGACGCACACTGGCCGGCAAACTCCTGGAAGAAGCCCTCCACACGGCAGCCGAACTGGACGTCCTCCGACCCCTGGCCATCGCTCCCCGGGAAGTGATGGACTTCCTGGTGGAAAGGGTAGGCGCCTATGGGCCGCGAGAGGCCCTGGCCCAGCGGCTGCTGACTTTACGGCCGCCCACTGACACCCGGCAAGCGCAGTCGTTGACTCCCCGGGAACGGGAGGTCCTCGCTCTCCTTCCATCGCATTTGTCGCAGGAACAGATGGCAGCGGAACTCCACTTGTCCGTGAACACGGTGAAGACTCACATTCGCATTATCTATTCGAAGCTGGGGGCCGGTTCACGGCATGACGCGGTGGCAGCGGCCTATAAGACCGGATATTTACCCTAGCCGTGACCTCGGAAAACGCCCATCACTCACCTGTTTGGGGTGACCCTGCGGCGGGAACACGGATCTAGTCTGAGAGAATGCTGGCCAAAGATCCTGCGGGTTACCGAAGGCACTCATGACAGACGTCGCCCTCACGTTGCTGGTGCTCGTCGTGGTGATTGCGGCGTTCGTGTGGAACCGCCTGCCGGTTGAGGTAGTGGCACTCGGAGCGGCCTTGGCCTTGTATGGCACCGGCATTGTGGGGTTGGACGATACGTTTGCCGGTTTCGGGAGCGGGACCGTGGTGTTGATTGCGGCGCTGTTCGTGGTGGCGGAGGCCATTGATGCCGCAGGCGTTACTACGTGGTTGGGAAGCCTGCTCATCAGGTTTTCGGGGACGAGCCGGACCCGGCTGATGGTGTTGATGATGGTTCTTACGGCCCTATTAACGGCACTCATCAGTGTCAATGGGGCAGTTGCCGCGCTGCTTCCCATGGTGGTTGTGCTGGCGGTTCGCCTGGGCAGGCGGCCTTCCGAGCTGTTGATGCCCATGGCCTTTGCCGCTCACGCGGGTTCACTGCTGATCCTGACCGGTTCACCGGTGAACATCCTCATTCTCAATGCGGCGCTGGACACTACCGGAACGGGGATCGGGTTCTTCGAGTTCGGGCTGGTGGGGCTTCCGCTGTTGTTGGGAACCATCGGTTTGACCCTTTGGCTGGGGCCACGGCTTTTGCCCACCAGGACCCCTGAGGCACTCCCAAAGGATCTGGGTTCCCATGGTGTGACGCTCATGAACCATTATCTGGATGGCGATGGGTTGAGCCGGCTCAGCATCCCCGCCGGCTCGGCCTTGGTGGGCCAGCCGGTTGCGTGTCTTCAGGACGAGCACGACGGCGGTCATCTCCACCTCATCAGCGTTCAGGACCCGGCCGGCAAGCCGTCCGAGAGCGATGTGTTCGAAGGGGGCGATGAGATTGTGGTGCGAGGGGGACAGCAAACCATCAACGCCCTTGCCGCCCGGTATGGCCTGAAACAAGACGACGACGCGACGTGCGGGCTCATCAGCAGCAGCTACGGAGTAGCCGAGGTGGTGGTCGCACCCCGTTCGGACCTCGTTGGCACGGAGGCTTACCCCGGCATGGTCACCGAAAGCGGCGACCTGGTGGTGCTGGCCCACCATCATCCGGGCGAGCCGGAATCGTCGGGACGCACTCTCATCACCGCCGGAGACAGGCTGCTTCTGCAGGGAACCTGGTCTGCCTTGGACCAGCACACAGTGGATCACAACGTCTTGCTGGTGGACTCGCCGGATACCATCCGCAGGCAGACCGTCCCGTTGGGGCCCCGCGCCACACCGGCGCTGATCGTCGTCGGCGTCATGGTTGTCCTGTTGGCCACCAATCTCGTCCCTGCGCCGGTCGCCGCGCTCCTGGCCGCGCTGGCCATGGTGGTACTCCGCGTGGTAACTGTTCAGCAGGCCCACCGTTCCATGGCGTGGACCACGCTCATCCTGGTGGCAGGAATGATCCCGTTGTCCACGGCGATCACCTCGACGGGCACTGCGGAGATCCTGGCTGAAGGCATGGTGTCCGTAGTGGGAGATGGCGGCCCGTTGTTGTTGCTGGTGGGACTGTTCGTGGTCACCGCCGTCCTGGGGCAGTTGATCAGCAACACGGCCACGGCGCTGATCATCATCCCCATTGCCCTGTCCGTGGCGCAGGAGTCCTCCATCAACCCCTACGCAGTGCTGATGTGTGTGTCGGTGGCGTCCTCCGCTGCCTTACTGACGCCGGTGGCGACTCCGGCCAACATGATGATCATGCAACCGGCAGGCTATCGGTTCGGCGACTACTGGAAGTTCGGGCTGGCGATCATGGCCCTCTACGCAGCTGTGGCCATCCTGTTGGTGCCCGTGATCTGGCCGCTTCAGAACTAGCACCAATAAACCCATGCAACCAACAGAGCACACCAGGAGCAAGACATGGCCAGTGAGCGCACCACCAAAGAAACCCCACCACCCGTCAAGGCGGCTTCCTGGCTGCCCCTGATCGTGGTGGTCCTCACCCAGATCCAGGCATCGTTCGCCGTCAACGCTTTGACGGTTTCAATGCAAGGCATCACTACCGACCTGGACACTGCGGCTACATCCGTGGGCACTGCCATCACTGCCGGAACGTTTTCAATGGCGGCCTTCATCCTGTTGGGAGCGAAGCTGGGCGCGCGGTTCGGAACGCGCAAGGTGTTCCAGATCGCCGTGGCCATCCATGCGGCCGCCATGGCGGGTGTGGCACTGAGTCTCAGTCCCGCAATGCTGTTCATTGCCCAGGCTTCTTCAGGCGCGGTGATTGCACTGATCGCACCGGCCCTCACGGTCTTCATCGCCACCAATTACAAGGACCAGCAACAAGCCAAAGCCATCGGGCTCCTGGCCGCGGCCATCCCGGCAGCGGGTGTTTTGGCGCTGCTCATTGCCGGCTGGTTCGCAACCACCATCGGCTGGCGTTACTCGTTCGGACTCATGGTGGTCCTTGGTGCCATCAACCTGCTGCTGAGTTTCAGGCTCAAGACTGTCCCGGCGCAACCGAACCTGAAGATCGACTGGACGGGGTCGATCATCGCCGCGGTGGCCGTCATTCTGCTGAGCTTCGGTTTCAGCGGCCTGTCCTCCTGGGGTACGTGGTTCGCCACCAGCCAGGCACCCTTCGAGATCCTCGGCCTCTCACCCGCGCCACTCCTGATCATCCTGGGGCTCATCATGTGCCAGGTGTTCTTCACGTGGATCAGGAAGCGCCAGGATGCCAAGCTTCCGCGGATCTTCGACCTCAGGGTGCTCGCTTCCAGTTCCGAGCTCGCAGTCACGGCGTGCATGGCCATCATGCTGTTTGTTGGTACGGCCGCAAACTTCCTGATCCCCCTGTATATACAGATCGTTCAGGGCCGTTCCAGCATTGAGACCTCGTTTTCGATCATCCCTTACACCCTGTCGATCTTCCTCGCGAGCACCTTTGTGGCTTTCCTGTACGACAAATTCCCGCCACGTGTCATCGCCCAGGGCGGCTTCGTGGTGGTGGCCGGCGCACTCATCCTGCTCGCCTTCACCATCCGCAATGACTGGGGTCAGATCTTCGTGGTGCTGGGGCTGATTCTGCTGGGACTTGGCCAAGGCGCAATCGTCGCCTTGGTGTTCAACACGCTGCTCAGCGCGGTTCCCCGCGAGTTGGCCGGCGACGTCGGAGCTTGGCGCGGGCTGGTCCATAACCTCTCCGGCAGTGTGGGCATCGCGGTGGCGAGCGCGTTCGCCGTCGGAATGTTGTCCAGCCTGATAGCCAGCGGCGCCGCCGCGCATCCGGAGGTGTCCCAGGAGTTGATCTACAAGGTGAACATCAACGAGGCCGATTTCATGACCAATGCCCAAGTTGAAGGCGTCATCGGCGACCGGGTCAGCAGTCCCGCCGAGTTGGAGGCCGCGATCGAAGTCAATGAGGAAGCTCGCCTTCGGGCCCTGCAGATCTCCCTCCTCGGGTTGTCCGGGCTTGCCTTGCTGGCGATTGTCCCGGCAGGCCGCATGCCCGGACGCATGAAGGGTGACCTCCCTGAGCAACTCGAACCGGACGATCCGGATGCCATCCCGGAACCCGGCCTCCCGGCGGACCAAGCGGTTATGGCGCATCCCACCACTACAGCGGCGCAAGGCACCACGGCGGCTCAAACCACTACAGCGGCTCAAACCACTACAGAACAGGCGAAACGGTGAATCACGAACCCTACAAACTCATCCCTGAAGGTTTCACGGCTGTCCCGTCCCTTGAGGCCGACGAACCGGAGCTGCACTTCGTGGACGGCTTTGGCCAGCTGGATGCCCTTGCCGTGGTTGTCCCCTCCGAGGGTGAGGTTCCGGCGTCCGTCGGACTGCACCGGGAAACCTTGGAAAGTGCGGGCTTCGACGGCAAACCCGGAACCACGCTGCAGTTGGCAAACGCCTCGGGCACGCTGGTGGTTGCGGTCGGCGGCGGCAAACCCGGCTCATTGGACGCTGACGGCTGGCGGAAGGCCGCCGCGGCGTTGGTTCGCGCCACGCAGCGCCACGCGCGGATTGGATTTGAGCTTTCCGATACTGCGGGAATCGATGCCGAGCACCTGGGGCAGGTTTTGGCCGAGGGCGTGCTGCTGGCCCGCTACCGCTACGACACACTAAAGAGCAAGGCCAAGCCAACGGCTCTGAGCGAGGTGCAGTTCCTCGCCCCGGGCGTAGACACAGCCGCAGCGGAACGGGGGCTGACCACGGGTCGGGTGAAGGTCCGCGCCACCAACATAGCCCGCGATTTGTGCAATGCACCGCCGAGCCACCTGACGGCTGCGGGTTTGGGCGAGGTGTCGCAGGAGCTTGCCAATCGGTTCGGTTTCACGGTGGAGGAGTTCAACAAGCAACAACTCATCGACCTCAGGTGCGGCGGCCTGCTCGGCGTCAATGCCGGCAGCGCCCAAGAGCCCCGCATGATCAAGCTCAGCTACCGACCGGAGGGATCGCCAACAGGACACCTCGGATTGGTGGGCAAGGGCATCATGTACGACTCCGGCGGCGTCAGCCTGAAACCGAGCGACCCCATGCACCTGCTCATGAAAATGGACATGGGCGGGGCGGCAGCGGTCTTGGCCGTTTTCACCGCTCTCCGTGACCTCGGCTGCAAGGCCGCCGTTACCGGGTTTCTGATGTGCACGGACAATATGCCCTCCGGTTCGGCGTACAAGTTAGGAGATGTCCTCACCACCCGCAGCGGCCTCACCATCGAGGTGAAGAATACCGACGCCGAAGGTCGCCTCGTGATGTGCGATGCCATGACGCTGGCGGTGGAGGACGACGTGGACGGCATTGTGGATATAGCCACCCTCACCGGCGCCGCACTGATGTCCTTGGGGCAGCTCACCGCTCCGGTGTTCGGGAACGATCAACGCCTGGTGGACCTGGTGCTTGAGTCCGGGAGCCGTGCTGACGAGCAGGTGTGGCAGCTTCCCCTGGAGCGGGCCTACCGTCCCCAGCTGGATTCCGACGTTGCTGATATCTCCAATCTGGGCGGACCCTACGCGGGGTCCACCACAGCTGCGCTGTTCTTGGCCGAGTTCGTTGGGGAGACCCCTTGGGCGCACATCGACATTGCCGGCACCATGCAGTCGGACAAGGACGACTTGTGGAGAAGCAAAGGTGCCACTGGCTTCGGCGCCCGCCTCTTGATCGACCTGGCCCTCGGCTACCCGGCGGGGTGAGGTGCGGAGGGCAGCAAAGAGGCCCCCCACTGCAGAACGTGCAGCGGCGGGGCCTCTTGGGCTTGGGCAGTTACGCCTTCTTGCGCGTGAACAGTCCCCAGATGATGAGGACCAGCAGTGCGCCACCGATTGCCAGCAGCCACGTGGAAAGCGACCAGAACTCGTTGATGCCCACCTTGAAGAGTGCGCTGCCGATCCAACCACCCAGCACGGCGCCAACGACGCCAAGGAGGATGGTGGTGATCCAGCCGCCGCCCTGCTTACCGGGCATGATGGCCTTTGCGATGGCGCCGGCAATCAAACCCAAGACGATCCAACCAATGATTCCCATTTTTCATTCTCTCTTTCCTGAAGGAGGCCCCAGTTCGGCACGGGGACGTGTGCCGCTATCTGCCTGATTGTTTGGCTACCAGCTGAGGCGTCGGAGCATGCCGACGGTTTGGCTGGCAGACGGCCTGCTGGCAGGGCGGGGATCAGTCATGGCGTGAAGCACCATGGACCAGCGCCGCCGCACCGTGCCGGGAATTCGGGGTTCCCCAAGAGTCCTTGCCACCATGGACTCCAAGGGTGTGCCTGGGAACGCTTTGGTCCCGGTCAGGCATTCGAGCGCAACCAAACCCAGTGAGTAGATGTCGCTGGCGGTGGTGGATGCTTCGCCGCACACCTCCTCGGGGCTGAGGTAGTGAGGTGTGCCCGAAGAAGAGTTGGGCGCCGCGTGGCGTCCGTTGAGCGCGATTCCGAAGTCGGTCAGTTTCGCAATTCCCGGCCCTTGCGGGTCGGAAGCGAAGTCCACCAGGATATTGCCGGGTTTGATGTCATTGTGGACGATTCCCCTGCGATGAACGTGGGCCAAGGCACGGGCAATGTCCGTCATCCAGGCAGCCGTTTGTTCAGGGGAAGCCGGGTTATGGTGCATGATCCCGCGCAAATCCTTGCCGCCCACCAGCTCCAGCACCACGTAACTGCGGCTTTCCTGATGGTGGATTCCTGCGTCGCGGGAGTCTCCCGAGTCCAAGACCCTGACAATGTTTTTGTGCCGCAGCCGTCCGTGGATTTCCAGCTCTCGCCGGAAAGGGGCGTTATCCGCTGAATCCGTGGACCTGAAAATCTTGACCGCAACCGCTTTGCCGGTAGCCAGGTCCCAGGCCTCATTGACGTAAGCCTCCGAGCCTCCGCCCAGTTGGGTGCCGAGCCGGTAGCGGCCTCCAAGGACCACGTCCGGTTGGCTGTCACTTGAGGCTACGGCGATTGCGGCGGGAGTCCCGGCGACGATGCTCGTGGACGTTGCTGTTGCGACTGCCGTGGTTGATGTTTCCCTCTTAGCGGCGCGTTCGGTACAGACGGCCCCGCGATCAGCGCGGACGGCCGCCCGTTCAAGGAGCGTCACTTGAGGAGGAGGTCGACTTCGGTGACCGGGACTCCGGTCACCTCGGCCAGAGCGCGAGGGTCGACACCGGCGTCGACCGCTTTTTTGAACGCCAGCTCCAGCGTGTTCTGCGCAATTGCCAGTTCATGCTGCAGGCTCTGGCGGCGGAGAGCCGCGATCCAGACGCCACTCACGGGGTCCAAAGCGTCGATGTCCATGCGGAAGCCGCACCCGCAGGCCCATTCTGGCCAGATCGGCTCCACTGCGACCCACTGCATGGAGTCGTAGGATGGTCCGGCGGAGATTGCCATATGCGAACCGCAGTGCACGGGTCCACTGGGAATTGTCTGTTCCGTGACGGTATCCACGGTGTTTTCAGCCACTGGTTTAGAACTTGGTTCACGCAGCGCGACTGTCATCGTTCTCTCCCACACATTCCCTAGTAAGTAGCTTGGCTATCTAGTTATATGTGTACTTACTACTTAATGTCCAGTCCGGATTATTTGGCCACGCTGTCTATGGCTCCGCGCATTCGCCGCAGGAAGTCCACCACTACTGCCGATTCCTCGGGATCCAGGGTCTCGGCGACCTCCATCATCCGGGCATGCATGTCACCCAGGGTGCTACGAACTTCCTGATCGGACCCGGGTGTGGGCTTGAGAATAAGGGCGCGCCGATCAGTTGGATGCGGCTCACGGGTGACGTAGCCGGAACGGACCAAGCGGTCCACCAGGGACGTCATGGAGGCAGACGTCATCCCCAAACGCACCGTCAGCTCCTTGGGGCCCACGTCCCTTCCAGCGCGCTCGGCCTCCAGCAGATACCTCAATGCCATGAGGTCCGTCTCACCCATGCCCATGGCCGCCTGGGTTCGACGACGCATGTCAGCCTCGGCCGTGCGATAGTCCCTCAGTGCATTCAACACGTCAACAGCACCCATCCGCTTGCGGCTTTCCAGCCCGTACCAATAGCCCTGACGTTCACTTTTGTCGCTCATCACCGGTCCTTTGGTAGACATGTATCTAGATTGTCTAAGCAATTGATACTAAGTGATTTGCCCGGGCGGCGCTGACCGCATCCTTTTTTCCTGAGGCTAAGCGCCCGAATTTGCCGCCCGTAAACGCCGCCAAACAGCCGGCGCCACTACCACGGCAACACCGACGGCGGCGCCAATGACGGTCTCGATGATGCGGTCCCGCAGCAGCAAAGCAGGATCCACCGGCGCGGCCAGCAGAGTAGCAATCAACGCCAACGGCGTCACGAAGACCTGGGCCACCAGATACTGGCGTGCAATGAACATCTCCGCCCCGAACTGGCACGCTGCAATGACCAAAACCATGGCCCACGGCGCGGGATTCAGCCAGAGAATGCCAGCGAGCAAGACCAGCCCAATCACCGTTCCTGCGATCCTTTGAATGCCACGGCTCACCCTGTGCCGTGTGGAGTGACCCACCAACGGAACAACAGCTGCCACCATGGCCCAGTACGTATGCCCGAACCCCAGCCGTTCCCCCACCAACGTAGCGATGGTTCCCGCCAGCCCTGCGGCCACCAAGTAGCCGGCACCCTCAAGCCAGATGGCACGCTTTTCGGCCGCAGTGTGACGAATGGGCGGGGGCCGCTTCCACGGAGTCCGGTGGCTCTTGAGGATCCGCGATGACATACCGATCAGCAGGCACAACACGGTAGTGGCCACCGCCACCAGCATGGCTTCCCAGAGGGGAGGCTGAGCCGTGATCGAGGCAATGGCAGCGAAGGCGAAGATGTGAAACAAGGAGCCACCGGGCCGGAGCCGCCACGCTGCAACCACCACGGAGCAGGCGCCGGCAACCAGTGTGGTCGCTGCCGTGAGTAGCCAGGAGTATGCTGCACCATCCATGCCCCCTGCTTGCGCCAGGCGGGCAACCATCGTGGCCAGAAGAATAATGAGAAGCATGAAGCCGCCGGCGCGCAACTGACTGCGGAAGCGCACGCTGTGAGGTTCGTTCCTGCCGTAAATACCGGTGAACGCCCCGAACGAAGCAAACACGGCCAGATCCAGCCGCCCCAGCAGCGTCAACGTAATCAACGGAACAAACACACCTACAGCGCAGCGGAGTGCGGGATGGTGGTCCTTGTTTCCAGGACCCATCGTGAACATTTCCGCTACAGCCTTCAAGGGGCGGCTCGCCTTTCGTCGCAGGATCAAACGTACGACGGCGGCGCTGGCGTCCGCTTCAAGGTTACGCCCGGCATTTAGGGCTACCCGGGTATTGGGCGCAGATAGTGCCCCTCATCACGTGTACGAGGGGCACTATCTTTGAAACATGGCCGGGACCCTGGGACTAGAAGTTTGACGCTGCTCCAGCCAACGGGGTTGTCGCCAGTAGGTTGCCGGCCAAGTCCGTGATTCCAGATGCGGGCGTGTACGTCGCCGCTAGCGCGCTTCGATTTGCGTTGCTTGGGGTGCCCGAAACAGTTGCACCCAAGGTGATGGTGAGTGTTTTTGCCGTGGCATCCCAACCCAGGGTTGACCCGGAGTACGTCAGGACTCCTGGTGACGGCCCGTAGATGGCTCCCAGATCCACGCTGCCCACCGTAAGTGTCGGCGAGCTGCCGGCGCTGACCGTGAGCACGTTGCCTGAGTTGATACTGACCGTCACATTTTGGGTAGGTGATCCACCCGGCGAATCAGTCCATGCGGTGTTGACTGTACTGACTTTAAGAACCTCGGAGTACGTCAGCGTCACGGTATCGCCCGGGTCGATCTTCCCATCCCTGCTCCCACCGTTGTTCAGTCTGACGCCCGTAACCTTGGGCGCTGTTGCGTCCTTTGATGAGGTCGCAGACCCTGCGAGGCTGACGTTTCCTGCTGCGTCCGTTGCCCTCGCAGAATAGGTGATGGTTCCGTCACCGAAGCCACGGAGATCAACCACTGCAGCCGTCCACTTGCCAGAGCTGTCGGTGCCTATTTGTTGGATTTTGGGCTGCGCTCCTGCGCCGGAGATGGTCAGGGTGATCGTCGAGTTCGGTTCGGCTGCGCCCTTGACCAGAACTTCCGCAGCAGTTGTCCCGTTAAGGGCGGCGGGTGCGTTCACACTGGGCGCGTCCGGCGCAGTGGTGTCCGTAACCGGAGTGGTTGCGTTGCTGCGAAGGCTTTCGGCTCCTTGCCAGAGGGACAGCAGGGGAGTCACCGCGTAGTACCAGGTCCCGGCCGGGACGCCAACTTCAACGCAGCTCAATGCTGCAACGGTTGCGCTGCAGCTGCCCGTTGCCGGAACCTTCGTCCCGCCGGTCGCCGTACTGTAGCGGGAGATGCTGTAGCCGGTTACGGACCGTCCTGCCGCCGTCGTACTAGCGGTCCAGGCGACCGTCACGCTGGTGCCGGAAACGGTAGTAGTTGGCCTCGCGCCTTGGCTAAGGGCATCAGCTTTTGCCACTCCGGAGCCGGCACTGACCGAACCCCAGAAAGCAACGGCAGCGGGCCCTCCCCAGGAGACGAAGAGGATTCCCACCACGATTAAGGCAATGCGATGCCACCGGCCAAAGGTGCCGATGTTGGTGGTCTGACGATGCCGACTCACTTCCGCACCTCCATGGTGACGGGAACAGTGAACTGGGCGCCCTGGCAGGCAGACGGCGAAGCAGCGCTCATGCTTGCCGCCCCCTGAAGCGTGAGCGGGATGGAGCTGTTTGCCTGAATAGTTATCGGCGGTGACAAAGGAATGGGAGGCGGCGTGAAGGTGACGCCTGTGGTGGCACAACCTGGGTGGGCTGCGTCGGCGGTGACGGCACCATTGCCCGCGATGCCATAAATGGTCACCGCGTGGGAATTGGGGTTTGTGGCTCGCAAGATGACGTCGGCGGTCCCACCGGGTGCAAGGCTGGTTTGCAGGGTATCGCCCGGAATGAGCGCGTCCACCGTGACGGTCTGCATGGTGCCATTCGTTGCTGATCCACTGCCAGTTCCGCTGGTAGCCCAGTAGGCGTACGCGGTCCCTGCGCCGCCCAGGATGCAGAGGGCCACGGTGGCAGCGGCTGTTCGTGCCAGGCGTCCTGTGTTTGGAGTGCGCGGAGTTCGGGCTGTCGCAGTCATGTCAGTTCGCCTGTCCCGTGCCGGAGTACGTGAGCTTGAGGGTCGCGCCTTTGCAACCATCCTGAAGCTGGGCGGTGTCCAGCATTTTGAGCTGCGGCCACTTCCCTGGCGGCACGTTCAAGCGTGAAAGTGAACTGGTGCCCGGCTCAACGGTGAGTGGGTATGACCCTGTGTATTGGGCGATGTGGTAGTCCGCGGCCGTGCACGGTAGGTTAGCGGCCACAGCGGCGGGCGTCCTGACCACTTGGCTGATCTGCACGCTCAAGTTCGTCACCGCGATGCTCTTGTTGTTGGTGTTGTTGATCTGCAGGTCCACTCCGCGGGAGACCCCCGGGGCCAGGAGCCCGACGACGGAACCGGAAACTCCGAAGTTCCGTTTGACCTCCAAAACCTGCAGCTGTCCCGGTGCCGTGTTGGACATGGTTGTCCCGCTGCTGGCCTTGATGGTGAAGTCGGTCTTCGTGGCCGGCGTCGTGGTTGCCGTGGCAACGGTCAGCGTCACCTGTGCGGTGCTACCGGACGTGAGGTTGACCAACGACGGCGACTGGCTGGCAGTCGCTCCTGCCGGCAGTCCCGCGACCGCGAAGGTCACCGGGCCGGCGAAGCCCCCGGTGGATGTCGCAGCCACCGTGAACGTGACGGACTGCCCCTGGTCCACGGTGCGGCTGGAGGGTGACAGCGTCACGGTCATTCCCTTGCTGTCCTTCGCCTGGTTCCCTTGCGAGGTCCCCTGCCCGCTGCTTGCCGCGAGGGCCGCCACCGGGACGAAAGCAACTACGAGCGCAAGTATCAGCGCGCGGAGTGGCACTCGTGTTCGGTGGAACGGCGTTGTTCGCGTTGGCCGGTGGTCCATGGAAGCTCTTTTCGGACGTGTTCGGTGCTGCGGGCAGAAATGCGTAGGCCGGGGACCACTGGCAAAGTGGTCCCCGGCGCGCGACCTTAGACGCTGCCGACGGTGATCGTTACCACCGCGGACTTGCAGGCGTCCTGGTTCACCGTTTCGTCCTTGAATTTCAGGACGCCGGCGCCCACGGATGTTCCTGTGGTGTTGGCCGCGACCGGGCTGTTGCTGGTGACGGCCGTGACCTGGAACCACTCCGGAAGACAGCCAGCCACGTTTGTGGTCACGCTGGCGGTGAGGGCGCCCACCACGGTGCTGGAAGTGGTCGAATTGTCGGCCGTGTAGGCAACATCAACCTGGTTGCCCGGCGCGAGTCCTCCTGCGAAGTTAGCGTGAAGGGTGACCGTTCCGCCGCCGGCCGAGTTGGTTGCCGTGCCGTTGCCTGAACCGGTGGTGGTCCAGTAGGCGTAGGCGGCTCCGCCACCCACTGCTACCAATGCCACACCTGCGACGGCTGCGGTGACCCGGCTCTTCTTGGAAAGCTTGCGCATGATAAGACTCCTTGGTTGATCTACGTCCCGGGGAGCCGCGTCGCAACCCCCAAGCATCCGATCGTTGTTGTCGGATGAAGCGATGTCCCCAATGGTTCAGTCAGCGCAAGTGCCGTGGCTAGGTTTCCGGGTACCTCTCTTTTCATTCGAACAGGGAGTCGAAAGATACCCACCTGTGCGATGCCGGTACTTAGTTTTTCCGCCTCACTACTTGGCCCCCCGCAGGTATACCCAGCTTCGGCGGTGCGTCGAGTACTCACCTTCCCCGGGCTGTGTCCAAAATATGGACACAGCCGTCGCCGCCGCCAACGCCCGAACCGTGGCGCGAGTGCGCGAATATTGTGCTCGTCTTGAGCAAAAACTGCGCTGGTGTTCGATTGTGTCGGCTCCTTGACGGACAGTTTTACTAGTGTCTAGGACTCACGCCCGACGGCGGCCGGTCGCCCCTGAGAGGCAACCGACCGCCGTCGTACTTCTGCTGTTGTGATGGCCAGCAACGTGGTGGCCAGCGAAATGCTTGTGCGGGTGTTTAGCCGTGTGCGGCGAGGATGGTGGAGGCTTCCTGGCGAGTGGTGCCGGAGTCCTGGATGCCCTCGGCGATGTGGGCGAGCTCGTCGGGGATGTCCCGGCCTTTCTTCCGCATCGCGGTTGCCCAGAGGCGCCCGGCCCGGTACGAGGACCGCACCAAGGGTCCGGACATGACGCCGAGGAACCCGATTTCTTCGGCCTCGTGCTGGAGGTCCACGAACTCCTGCGGCTTGACCCACCGGTCCACCGGCAAGTGACGCTCGGACGGGCGCAGGTACTGGGTGATCGTGATCAGGTCACAGCCGGCCTGGTGCAGGTCACGCAGGGCTTCGGAGATTTCCTCGTGGGTCTCGCCCATGCCCAGGATCAGGTTGGACTTGGTCACCATGCCCAAATCCCGGCCCTGGGTGATCACGTCCAGGGACCTCTCGTACCGGAACGCCGGACGGATGCGCTTGAAAATCCTCGGCACGGTCTCCACGTTATGGGCGAACACCTCGGGCTTGGAATCACAGATCGCCGCGATGTGCTCGGGCTTGCCGGAGAAATCAGGGATCAGCAACTCCACCCCCGTACCCGGGTTCAGCTCATGGATCTTCCGGACCGTTTCGGCGTACAGCCACACACCTTCATCGGCCAGGTCATCACGGGCTACCCCGGTCACCGTGGCGTAGCGCAACTGCATCGCTTGGACACTGCGGGCCACCTTGGTGGGTTCGAACATGTCCACCGGGGACGGTTTACCCGTATCGATCTGGCAGAAATCACAACGCCGGGTGCACTCGGACCCGCCGATCAGGAACGTCGCTTCCTTGTCTTCCCAGCACTCAAAAATGTTCGGGCAGCCGGCCTCCTCACACACCGTGTGCAGGCCTTCCTTCTTCACCAGGTTCTTGAGCTGGACAAACTCCGGCCCCATCTGGACCTTGGCCTTGATCCACTCAGGCTTACGTTCAACCGGGACCGCCGAGTTCCGCTGCTCAACGCGCAGCAACTTACGGCCTTCAGGTGCGAGTGTCATGACGTTCCTTTGTGTTGATTTCCAAGGTGTGAGGCCTGCTCTGCACGTTCAGCGTGCGTTTTAGGGCGCAGAGCGGGCCTCGCAATGCATGGTGGTGTGCCACTTAGCATTCGACGACGTTGACGGCCAGGCCGCCCATCGCGGTTTCCTTATACTTATGGGACATGTCCTTGCCCGTCTCCCGCATGGTCACGATCACCTCGTCCAACGACACCCGATGCGTCCCATCCCCCCACAACGCCATCTTCGCCGCGTTGATGGCCTTCGCCGCCGCGATCGCGTTCCGCTCAATACACGGAATCTGCACCAACCCCCCGATCGGATCACACGTCAGCCCCAAATTATGCTCCATGGCGATCTCCGCCGCGTTCTCCACCTGACCCGGCGTACCGCCCATCACTTCAGCCAACCCGGCAGCAGCCATGGACGACGCCGACCCCACCTCACCCTGACACCCCACCTCAGCACCCGAAATGGACGCCTGCTCCTTATACAACACACCCACAGCACCGGCAGCCAGCAGGAACTTCACCACCACATCATCCCGGTCCTGCTGGGTAGCTTTGTCCATGCCCGGGGCGTAGTTCAACGCGTAATACAACACCGCCGGAATAATGCCCGCCGCACCATTAGTCGGCGCCGTCACCACCCGGCCACCGGAAGCGTTCTCCTCATTGACCGCCAACGCGATCAAATTCACCCACTCCTGCCAATACTTCGGATCATTCCGGTCCTTGTCCTCCTTCAGGAGCCGCTCCAACCAATCAGGAGAACGACGACGAACCTTCAAACCCCCGGGCAACACACCCTCACGCTTCAACGACGTTTCAACACAGGCCTCCATCACGGCCCAGATATGCAGAAGACCCTCACGGATCTCCTCCTCAGACCTGCTGGCACGCTCATTGATGAACATGATGTCGCTAATGCCCAACCCCTTGGACGAACACCGGCCCATCAACTCCGCCGCCGTCCTAAACGGCAACGGCAACTCCTTCTTCGACTCCTCAAGATCCTCCAGAGCCGCGTCTTCCTCACCCTCCCGAACAATGAACCCACCACCCACCGAAAAGAACGTCGCCTCCCTGAGAACGTTCCCCTCAGCATCACAGACCTGAAACTTCATCCCATTCGTATGCCGCGGCAACACCGTCAACGGATGAAGAACCATATCCTCCAGGGTGTAGTCGAGGAGGATCCCGCCGGCCAGATTGAGCTTGCCCGTGTCAGCAATGGATGCCAGCCGCTCCTCTACCTCAGCGGGCAGGATCTTTTCGGGGTCGAAGCCCTCAAGTCCAAGCAAGACAGCTGTGAACGTCCCGTGTCCCTTGCCCGTGGCGGCCAAGGAGCCGTAGAGATCAACCCGCAAGCCTGCAACGGATTCGAGCACCCCGGACTCACGGAGCTCCCGGGCAAACACCGCCCCAGCCCGCATCGGCCCCACAGTATGAGAACTCGACGGGCCAATACCCACAGTAAACAGATCAAAGACCCCAACGGCCATGGTCATTTCCTAACGACGTACAACGAATAGAACCCGCCCCGCCCCCAACAAACGGAGCGGACCCTCAAACCCCAAACACCAACCACCAACCACGAGCCCGACTGCCCCCTCCGACGCCGCCCCTCGGCACCGCGCCTCGCCATTCCGGGGGTTCGCTGCCCAACATGCCGTTCGCACGGCATACTGCGCAGGGAACCCCCGAATCGGCCAGGAATAATCTCCCAAGCAAACGGACAAGCGCGCCCGGCCCCAACACTGGTGAGTGGAACGTCGGCCCCTGTGGACCTGGCAACCCGAGCGAATCCAACAGGCGAACCCGAGGGGCGAACCCGCCGGGCTACTGCGAGAGGTTAGCGACACCCGGGTACAGCGGGTGCGCCTTCGCAAGAACATCAACCCGGCGCCTCAACCCGGAAAGGTCGGCATCGGCGTCGGCGATCAACACTTCGGCGATGATGTCCGCGACCTCCCGGAAGGCTGCTTCGCCGAATCCGCGCGTAGCCAACGCCGGGGTGCCGATGCGGAGGCCGGAGGTGACCATGGGCGGGCGCGGGTCGAACGGGACGGCGTTGCGGTTGACGGTGATATCGATCGCGGCAAGCCGGTCTTCGGCTTGTTGGCCGTTGAGTTCGCAGTTGCGCAGGTCCACGAGGACCAGGTGCACATCTGTTCCACCGGACACCACGGAGATGCCCTTGGCTGCCACATCTTCCTGGATCAGGCGCTCGGCGAGGATGCGGGAACCGGCCAGGACGCGTTCCTGGCGCTCACGGAACTCCTCCGAAGCGGCAATCTTGAACGCGACAGCCTTGCCCGCGATGACGTGCTCAAGTGGTCCGCCCTGCTGGCCCGGGAACACGGCCGAGTTGATCTTCTTGGCGATGTCGGCGTCGTTGGAGAGGATGATGCCGCCGCGCGGACCGGCGAGGGTCTTGTGCGTGGTGGACGTGGTGACGTGCGCGTGCGGGACCGGGGACGGGTGCAGCCCGGCGGCCACCAGCCCGGCGAAGTGGGCCATATCCACCATCAGGTAAGCGCCCACAGAATCAGCGATCCGGCGGAATTCAGCGAAGTCCAGCTGCCGCGCGTATGCGGACCAGCCGGCAACGATCAGTGCCGGTTTGTGTTCCTGCGCCAGGCGCTCAACCTCGGCCATGTCCACGGTGTGCGTATCCTCGCGAACGCCGTACGGGACCACGTTGTAGAGCTTGCCGGAGAAGTTGATGCGCATGCCGTGCGTCAGGTGCCCGCCGTGGGCGAGGTTCAACCCCATGATGGTGTCGCCGGGCTTGATCAGCGCGTGCATCACCGAGGCGTTGGCCTGCGCTCCGGAGTGCGGCTGCACGTTCGCGTACCCGGCCCCGAACAAGGACTTGATCCGGTCGATGGCCAGCTGCTCGATCACGTCTACGTGCTCGCAGCCACCGTAGTAACGCTTGCCCGGGTAACCTTCGGCGTACTTATTGGTCAACACCGAGCCCTGAGCCTGCATCACAGCGACGGCTGTGTGGTTCTCGGACGCGATCATTTCCAGGCCGTCGCGCTGGCGACCCAGTTCGTCGTCGATCTTCGCAGCGATCTCGGGGTCCAGCTCGGCGAGCTGTGCGTCCAACGACGCCGACACCACCTGCTGGTAGTCAGTTACAGATACCGGGTTCACAGTTCTCCACCGTTCGTTGCAGCGTATTCTTCGGCCGACATGAGCGGCCCTTCTTCCGTTGCGGCCACCTTGAACAGCCAGCCTGCACCGTAGGGATCGTTGTTGATGAGCGCCGGATCGCTGACAACGGCGTCGTTGATCTCGGTCACCTCCCCCGTCACGGGCGAGTACAGATCGGACACGGACTTGGTGGATTCCACCTCGCCGCAGGTCTCCCCCGCGGTCACAGTGGAACCAACCTCGGGCAGGTCCACATACACAATGTCGCCCAAGGCATCAGCGGCAACCGCGGAAATCCCGATCCCCACCGGCCCGTCCCCATCGACGGCAACCCACTCGTGCTCAGCCGAGTACTTCAATTCAGCAACTACCTTGCTCATTTCAATTCCTTCTCTCTCTTCGAGTTTTTGTACAGTTGATGCCCTCAAAAGGGCCTCATCGGGGCGTTATGTGTACAAAAACTCCTATTTTTGGCGCTTGTAGAACGGCAGCTGAACAACCTCGAAGGCTTCTGCCTTGCCGCGGAGGTCGACGTCCACCATCGTGCCGGGTTTTGAATGTTCGACGTCGACATACGCCAACGCGATCGGGTAGCCGAGCGTGGGGCTTGGCTGGCCGGAGGTGACTTCGCCGATCAGGGAACCGTCCTTGAGGACGGAGTAGTGTCCGCGGGCAGCTCGACGACCGGTGCCCTTGAGGCCCACGAGCTTCTGGCCGAGGGTGGATCCGACGCCCGCGGCCTTGATAGCCGTGAGCGCGTCGCGGCCCACAAAGTCGCTTTCCTTGGCCAGGGAAACGACGGGGCCCAGGCCTGCGGCGTAGGCGTTGATGTGGCGGGAGAGCTCGTTGCCGTAGAGGGGCATTCCTGCTTCCAGGCGCAGGGAGTCACGGGCTGCGAGTCCGGCGGGGATAAGTCCGTGGCCTTCGCCTGCCTCGAGGAATGCTTCCCAGAGGCCAGGCGCATCGACGTTCGGGACGTAGATCTCGAAGCCGTCCTCGCCGGTGTAGCCAGTGCGGGCAAGAAGCAGGTCCTGGGTGCCGCCGTCGAAAGTAATGCCCACCTCCGCGGCCGCGTAGTACTTCAATTCAGTGACCAGGGCGTGCTGTTCGGCCGGGACGAGGGTCAGCAGGATGGCCTCGGCGTTGGGACCCTGTACGGCGATCAGTGAGGTCTGGGCTGAGGCGTTGTCCACCACGACGTCGAAGCCGGCTGCGCGCGCCAGCAGCTCCGAAGCAACCACCTCCGCGTTGCCCGCGTTGGGGACCACCAGGTACCTGTCCACGCCTTCTTCGGAGGGGCGGCGGTACGTAATGAGGTCGTCGATGATGCCGCCGTCGGCGTTGCAGATCAGTGAGTACTTGGCTTTGCCCACCGCGATGGCGGACAGCTTGCCCACCAGCGCGTAGTCCAGGAAAGCAGCCGCGTCGGGGCCGGACACCCAGACTTCTCCCATGTGGGAGAGGTCGAACAGGCCTGCCGACTTGCGGACTGCGTGGTGCTCGGCGAGCTCGGATTCGTATTTGAGGGGCATCTGCCAGCCGCCGAAGTCGGTGAAGGACGCGCCGGCCTTTTTGTGTTGCTCGTAGAGAGCGGTGTAGTTCTCAGACATGTGGGGAGTCCTTAGTTTTCAAAATCTTCGAGGGGCGGGCAGGAGCACACGAGGTTGCGGTCACCGGCGGCGCCGTCGATGCGGCCAACAGGAGGGAAGTACTTGTCCTGCTTGAGGTGGTGGACCGGGAAGGCGGCCTGCTCACGCGGGTAGTCACGGTCCCAGTCGGAACTCACGACGGCGGCAGCCGTGTGCGGCGCGTTGCGCAGCGGCGACTTCTCAACAGTGAAATCACCACCGGCCACCTGTTCGATCTCGGCACGGATGGTGATCATGGCTTCGATGAAGCGGTCGATCTCGGCAAGGTCTTCCGACTCCGTGGGCTCCACCATGAGCGTCCCCGCAACCGGGAACGCGAGCGTGGGAGCGTGGAAGCCAAAGTCGATGAGGCGCTTGGCAACGTCCTCGGCCGTGACACCCGTGCGTGCGGTCAGCTCGCGGAGGTCCAGGATGCACTCGTGGGCTACCAGTCCGCCCTCGCCCGTGTACAAAACCGGGAAGTGCTCATCCAGGCGGGAGGCAACGTAATTGGCTGCGAGCAGCGCGGACTTGGTGGCTTCGGTGAGACCCTGGCCGCCCATGAGCTTCACGTACGCCCAGGAAATCGGCAGAACGCCGGCAGAACCATAGCGGGACGCCGAGATGGCCACCCCGTGTCCTTCCTCGTGCGTCGCTTTGTTCGCATCGCCTGGCATGAACGGAGCCAGGTGTGCCTTCGCAGCAACAGGGCCAACGCCCGGTCCACCGCCACCGTGCGGGATGCAGAAGGTCTTGTGCAGGTTCAGGTGGGACACGTCGCCGCCGAACTTTCCCGGCTGGGCCAAGCCAACCAGGGCGTTGAGGTTGGCGCCGTCAACGTAGACCTGGCCGCCGGCTGCGTGGATCGCGTCGCAAACCTCGCGGACGTCGGCGTCGTACACACCGTGCGTGGACGGGTACGTGATCATGATGCAGGACAGCACGTCCTTGTTGGCCTCGATCTTGGCCGTCAGATCGGCATGATCAATAGTGCCGTCGGCAGCCGTAGCCACCACAACAACCTTCATGCCGGCCAGCACAGCCGAGGCAGCATTGGTCCCATGAGCCGAAGCAGGGATCAAGCAGACAGTGCGCTGCTCGTCGCCACGGGACAGGTGGTAGCCGCGGATCGCCAGCAAGCCGGCCAGCTCGCCCTGCGAACCGGCATTGGGCTGGATGGAGACCTGGTCGTAGCCGGTGATCTCCGTGAGGTCGGCCTCGAGGTCGGTGATCAGTTCACGCCAACCGGCCGTCTGGTGGTCGGGAGCGAACGGGTGGATGGAAGCGAACTCCGGCCACGAGATCGCTTCCATCTCGGCGGTCGCGTTGAGCTTCATGGTGCACGAGCCCAGCGGGATCATGGTTCGGTCCAGCGCGAGGTCCCGATCGGACAGCTTGCGGATATAGCGCAACAGCTGCGTCTCGGAACGGTGCGTATTGAACACCGGATGCTGCAGAAAATCGGAGGTGCGGACCACTTCAGAGGGCAGTTCGAACCCTGCGGCGTCCCTTACTGGACCGGCACCAAAGGCGACGGCCACCGCGGAGAGGACCTCCGGCGTCGTGGTTTCATCAACGGAAACGCCAACGGTGTCCGCGTCGATGAGCCGCAGGTTGATGCCGCGGGCTTCGGCGGCGGCGATGACCTTGTCAGCTTTGCCGGGAACGCGGACGGTGAGGGTGTCGAAGAAGGCCTCGGAGACGAGTTCGCGGCCGGCCTTCTGCAGTGCTGTAGCCAAAACACGGGCGTGCCCGTGGACTGTTTCGGCGATCGCCTTCAGGCCTTCGGGACCGTGGTACACGGCGTACATCGAGGCGACGATCGCGAGCAGAGCCTGAGCGGTGCAGATGTTGGACGTGGCCTTCTCGCGGCGGATGTGCTGCTCGCGGGTCTGGAGTGCCAGGCGGTAGGCAGGAACGCCGGCGTTGTCCTTGGAGACGCCCACGATGCGGCCGGGAAGCGTGCGCTCCATGCCTTCGCGGACGGCCATGTAGGCAGCGTGCGGGCCGCCGAAGAACAGCGGCACACCGAAGCGTTGCGCGGTTCCGACGGCGATGTCCGCACCTTGTTCACCCGGGGGCGTGATGAGGGTGAGCGCCAGAAGGTCGGCGGCAACCGTTACCAGGGCGCCGCGTTCCTTCGCGTCGGCAATGACGCCGGAGTGGTTGAAGACTCGGCCCGAAACGCCCGGCTGCTGCAGGACGACGCCATTGATGTCGCCGTCGGGAAGTCCGGCCGACAGGTCCGCGATCTCAACCTCAAAGCCCAACGCCTCGGCACGTCCCTTCACGATCGCGATGGTCTGCGGGAGGAGGTCGGAGTCCAGGACAGTCTTGCCGTCCTTGGCAGCCTTGTTCTTGTTGGCCCGGCGCATCAGCAACACGGCCTCGGCAACGGCGGTGGCTTCATCCAGCAACGAAGCGTTGGCAACAGGCAGCCCCGTGAGGTCCTGCACCATGGTCTGGAAATTCAGGAGTGCTTCAAGGCGGCCCTGGGAAATTTCCGGCTGGTACGGGGTGTAGGCCGTGTACCAAGCGGGAGCTTCGAGGATGTTGCGGCGGATAACCGGGGGCGTGACGGTGTCGTAGTAGCCCTGGCCGATCATCTGCACGGCGGTCTTGTTCTTCGAAGCCAGCTTGCGCAACTCTGTGAGGACCTGCACCTCGGTGAGGGCATCGTTCAGCTTCAGCGCTGTGTCCTGGCGGATGGAATCGGGGACCGCGACGTCCACCAAGCCGTCGACAGAGTCGTAGCCGATGGCCTTGAGCATGGTGTCAACGTCGGCCTGGCGACGGGCGCCGATATGCCGGTCCGCGAAGGCGGTGGGGGTTGATTTAACAGTCAAGAGGAACTCCATGATTCAGGCGCCCACTGAGCGCCACGATGATGTGGGGTTCCTCCCCGCTCTGTATTGGACCTGAGAGATTCCGCAGGGATGGTCTCCTGCTTGCACCGTCGGTGAGCCCGGTTGCCCGGACTGCTTTCCAGAGTTGCCTAACCGCGGCGGTACATGGGCCTGAGAGATTCCTGGGGAGGATTTGCTCCTACGGCGCCTGACTGGATGTACCGGCAGGACTCTCCCGCCGCAGATCAAAAGCGTTGCGCCACCTGAGTGACACGCTTCACACCATAGCGGGTAGTTTCGAAAAAGCGCAAGCAAGGTGCGGCTACTGGTGCATGGTCTCGTGAATCTGCAACGCGAACCAGAGTTGCGCCACCGTGGAGGTCTCACCCATGTCCAGCCCCGTCAGCTCACCGATTTTTCGTATGCGGTAGATGATTGTTTGCCGGTGCGCGAACAGGGCGGCAGCCGTCTTTTGCCAGGAACGCTGCGAGTTCAGATAGGTCCGCAAGGTGACGATGAGATCGCCGTCCTGGCTCTGCTCGTAGTCAAAAATTGGGCCCAGCAGTCGCCGGACCAGCGCCGTTCCTTCCTCAAAACCCGTCATGCCCAACCACGATGGTCCCTGCGCATAGTGGGCGACGTCCAGCTTGTTGGCCTTGGCCGAGCCGAGAGCCCAAAGGGACTCCTGAAGAGCCCGTTGCAGCCCCGCAACGGCGGCCGGGGCACTGATGCCGATGACGGTTTCCGCGCCGGCGCAGTGCGCCAGGACGTCGTCGTCCGCATCAGCTGGGACCACCACATGCAGCCTGTTGTTCCGCTTCAAGGACGCTGACGCAACCCCGTGCCGCCACAGTTCGATGTGCACGCCAGCCAGCCCACCGCCGTCGTCCGCTTGCTTGACAGCGTCCAATTCCCTGGCAGCGTCCGCCGACATGGAGGCGAGCACGAAATCCCGGGCCGGCACCTCAAAAGCCGTCAGCCGGCTCTCCATCTCGGCCACTCCGAGGCGTCCCTCCATGGCCTGCATCAGGAACTCGCCGGCCAGCCGGTGGCGGCCTTCCAACGACAGGACGATGCGCGAAAGCTGCAGTCCCAGCACGGTCGCGGCATGGAGAAGTACGACGGCGTCCGGGTGCGGTTCGCTGTTGGGCAGCACCACCAGAAGCGCGTTTGCATGGGTGGGAATGTCCATGGTCAGCACGTGCCTGCCGCGGATCCGGTGCCACTGGAAGTTCTTGCCGGCCACAGAGACCCGGCCGGGAAGCGGGGCCCATTCGTCGGCCAGGAAGTCCGGGAGCCGCTGACCTTCGGGATGCCACGGATGCAGGCAGCGGCGGTCCACCACGAACAGCTCTGCGTCGAGCTCCGTGGCAAGCCGCTGGACAAGGCTCTGCCAATGATCCTCGGATGCGCCGACAGTCCGGAGTAGATCGTAGACCCGCGCTGTCTGCCGGAGTCGTCGGGATTCTTCCACCAACGACGCCTCAGCAACCGAGCGGGCGATCGCGATGAACGGCAAGGGATACGGGATGTTGAGCAGGGGCAACGGCAGCCTGTCGCAAGCGGCCAGGAATTCCGCGGTCAGGGGCGGCGCGTGCATCTTCTCGCCGATGGCCAAGGCGCTGGCGCCGGAGTCCATCAAGGCTTCGGCGAGCGCCACTTGCCCGTCAGCGTCAGCTGGAATCGAGAGGCCATTGGTCATCATGAGCTCGCCGCCTGTGACCCATTCCCAGAGCCGTGGCAGGTCCGAGGTGTGGGCCCACGTGATGCGGTTGTCGGCGCCGCCAGATCCGGCCAGGAGCGTGAGGCCAAGCTGCGGCTCGGCGACGAGTTCGGCGACGGTGATTGCCATTGGTGGACTCCTGTTCTGTACGTTGATGGGGCGCTTTAGACAAAGGTATAAGAGACTTCATCATTTGTATTCAAAGTGCAGATAGCCGGAGTGACGCGGGTCACCAAGAATTGAAGTACTTACTCCCCCCGCTCCCCAAGAGCACTCACGAGAGAGGGTTGCAATGAGCGCAACAAGCAACCTCATTGACGATGCCCCACTGACCACGTTTCACAAGAAGCTGACGTTCTTCGCCTCCGGCGGACCGTTCATTGATGGGTATGCCCTATCCATCATCGGCATCGCCCTGATCACCATGACGCCGGGGCTGCAGCTCAGCACGGCTGAAATCGGTTTGATCGGCGCGGCCAGCTTAGTGGGCATTTTCTTCGGCGGTGCCGTCTTTGGGTGGCTCACCGACAAGATCGGCCGGCACAAGATGTACATAGCCGATCTCATCGCGCTGGCCGTCTTCTCCCTCTTGAACGGCTTCGCGACCGAAGTGTGGCAGGTTGTCCTGTGCCGCTTCTTCCTTGGAATGGCCATTGGCGCCGACTACCCCATCGCCACCTCCCTTCTGGCAGAGTTCCTGCCGAAGAAGCACCGCGGCCGTCTGCTGGGCGCCACCTTCGTGGTCTGGGCCGTTGGCGCGGCCGTCGCGTACGCCGTCGGTTATCTGCTTCGGGACATGGGTCCGGACGCCTGGCGCTGGATGGTCGCCAGCCCTGCGATCTTCGCCATCATTACCCTGCTGTGCCGTCTCGGCACCCCAGAGTCGCCTCGCTGGCTGCTCTCCCGAGGCCGACGTGATGAGGCTGACGCAGTCATCAAGAAGGTCTACGGGCAGCAATACGGGCTGAGCGATATCGCTTCTGACAGCGAGGGTCCCGCCAAGCAGGGCCGGTTCCTGGATATCTTCAGGGGCCAGTATTGGAAGCGCACGTTGTTTGTCTCCATCTTCTGGACGGCCCAGGTGATCCCGCTCTTCGCCGTCTACACGTTCGCCCCGGACCTTCTGGCATCTTTCGGGATGCACGGCGACGCCAACCTCTACGGGGGATCGTTCCTGATCTCCATGTTGTTCGTGGTGGGTGGCATTCCCGGCCTCTGGCTCGTGGAAAGAATAGGTCGACGCAAGTTGCTCCTTTGGAGCTTCGGCGTCATCGTGGTGGCACTCGCCATCCCGGCCTTCATTCCCGACGTCCAGGCCGCACCGCTGTTCATCGCGTTGGCGATCTTCGCGCTGGCTTCCGGCGCCTCCAGCTTCCTCGAAGTTGTCTACCCCAACGAGCTCTTCCCTACGGAGGTCCGCGCAACGGCAGTGGGCTTCGGCACGGCAATCAGCCGCATCGGCTCGGCGGCCAGCACGTACTTGATGCCCATCGCCATTGTGAGCTTTGGTGCCGCCGGTTCCCTGCTCATCGGCGCCGTCATCTCTCTGGCTGGCCTGATAGCGACGTTCTTGCTCGCGCCGGAAACGGCCAACAAGTCCCTCTCAGAACTCACCAGTAAAAAGAAGCCGGGCACCCCGGAGTCCCACAAAGTAACCGAAGGATCCCTGTCATGACCACTCACCAGCCCATTGGCCCCGTCGATGCCACCAAGGTTCCCCGCTTCGCAGGATTGGGTACCTTCGCGAGGCTGCCGCAGATCGATCGCGTTCCCGACTACGACATCGCGATCGTCGGCGTCCCGTTCGACGGCGGTACCTCCTACCGTCCCGGCGCCCGGTTTGGCCCGGCCGCAGTCCGCGAGGCCTCCCGCCTGTTGCGCCCCGGATACCACCCCGAGCTGGACGTCGAGCCGGTCAACGAAGTCCAGGTAGTGGATGCCGGCGATATCGCGTGTACGCCCTACGACATCAGCCGGGCAGTGCGCGAGATCGAGGAGCAGGCCCGCCCGCTGATCAGCCAGGACAAGAAATTGATCTCCATCGGCGGCGACCACACCATTGCCCTCCCCATGTTGCGGGCCCTCAACACAGTGCACGGCCCCGTTGCACTGCTTCACTTCGATGCCCACCTGGACACGTGGGACACCTACTTTGACCAGCCGGTCACTCACGGGACCATCTTCCGCAGGGCCTTCGAAGAGGGGCTCCTGATTGAAGACAAATCCATGCATGTAGGCATCCGTGGCCCGGTTTACGATCGCAACGACTTCCTTAAGGACCACGAGTTCGGCTTCCAGATCATTCGCTGTTCTGACCTGGATGTCATCGGCGTCCCGGCGGCCATTGACCAGGTCAAGCAGCGGTTGGGCGATACTCCCGTGTACGTTTCCATCGACATCGACGTCCTGGATCCGTCCTACGCACCGGGCACTGGCACGCCTGAAATGGGCGGACTGCATTCCCGCGAACTTCTGGCACTGCTCCGCGGCCTGAACGGCATCAACATCGTAGGCGCCGACGTCGTTGAAGTAGCGCCCGCCTATGACCACGCCGACATCACCAGCGTGGCCGCGGCAACCGTGGTGTTCGACCTGCTGGCTCTCATGGTGAACAGAGGGAAGGGCGCAAGGGTTTCCCAGCGCGATCTGGAAGCAACGTCCGCCTGATCCGGAACGCCCAAGCTGGAATCCAGTGGGGGTCCGGCGGCCAAAGACACCGCTTGACCCCCACGTGAAACCCCGGAGTGGTAGTTTGATCTCTGCTGAGGCAGACACCCGCACCCAATCGGAGGACCATCCATGTTTAAGGGTTTCAAGGACTTCATACTTCGCGGCAACGTGATTGAGCTGGCCATTGCCGTCGTCATCGGCAGTGCCTTCACCGCTCTTGTCGGAGCCTTCACCAACCACATCATCAACCCCGTGATCGCTGCCGCCGGCGGCATGAACGCCGAAGGACTGGGCTTCAAGATCTGGGAGAACAACCCCGCTACGTTCGTTGATTTCGGCGCCGTGCTGACCGCCCTGGTGACGTTCGTGATCACCGCGGCCGTGGTGTACTTCATCTTCGTGGCACCCATGAACAAAATCAACTCCCTGGTCAAGGACCGGCTCTCCACCGAGGAGCCCGAGGAGGAGCCGCTGCCTGCAGATACTGCGCTGCTGGCCGAAATCCGCGATCTCCTGAAGGACGCGGCCGCCGCCCGCAACGCAGGCCAGGGTTCGGACCTCGACCCGGACCTCGATTCGGACCGCATCCGCTAGGCCCCGCTCTCCGCGATCGCCCCTTTCCGGTTGCTTCACTGAACCCGGTTGCTTGAAGAACCCGGCGTTCTCCTCGCGAGAACGCCGGGTTCTTTGCGTTCACTGGGCTGTCCCCGGAACGTGACGCACAGGCAATCGGTTCGAAACAGGGGCAGGGCAGCATGAAAGCATGAAGCCCAACCCGAGCACTCCCGTCACCGCGGACCTCCTCTGTGATGTCTGCGGCCAGTTGCCCGAACCGCCCAAGGCCCGCCTCACCCTCGCCAACATCGCGGTCATGCTTCCCATCGAGCTCCTGGTCCATGCCGCAGTGGTGGAAACCCATCTGCCCTACGTGGCCAAGGTCCTGTTGCTGGCGGTCACGGCCACCGTGCTGGTCATCTGGGTGGCTGAGCCGTCTGCCGCGAAGGTTCTGCGGCGTTGGCTGCACGGCGCAGCCCTTCACCAGCGCAGGCAGCTTCATCTGGCGCCCTCGCTGTGGCGCGCGCGTACCCTGCTCCACGACCAGCCGGGATCACTGCAGAAAATCACCCAATCACTCGCGAAGTTGGACAGCAACATCCTCAGCCTGCATGTCCATGTGACGGCCGGAGCCGGTATGGAGGGTGCGGTGATGGACGAGTTCGTGCTCTCGGCACCGGGGAGCGTCACCGAACAGGAACTGCTGAAGGCACTGCACGACGGCGGCGGGCGTGAGTCCCAGGTTTGGCCCACCACCGCACTGGCCATGGCCGATGGCCAAACCAAGGCGCTGAGCCTCGCCACAAGGGTCGCCGGGAATCCGCAGGAACTCCCCCTGGCTGTCGCCGAGCTTCTTTCCGCGAAAGTAGTTCCCATCGATCCGGAACGCCCGGGCAGCGAGGCGACAACCGGCGTCGGGCCTTCAACAGACATCCTCAAGATCCCGACGGCCTGGCATGGACCACTGGTCTTCTCTCGTGCTGGCGAGCCGTTCACTCCGGCAGAATCGGCGCGTGCGCACCGGCTCGCCGAGCTGGCAGAGATTCTGGCATACAGTTCGGCCTCAACGGAGGGACAGCGGGGTTAGGCAGGGCGCCGCAACGGGCTCGGTCACATTCGGCGGGGAGCGCAGGTATACCAAAACCCTTGACAGTGCCGCACATCACATCTAGTTTTGTTTTTGGGATCCCAAAGCGGGATCCCAAATGATCCCGCTTCCGGCTGTGGTTCCGCCCCATCGATGGGCAGGCCCACAACAGCTGCCGCCGGCGCGGGTCAGGCTGCAGCGGTATCCCGCCCGGCTCATCCCCCCAAGACATTCCATCCCGTTGACTCCTAATGAAGGAGAAGCTGTGTCTCCCCAAAACACCCAACTGGCAACCGAGGAAACCCAGGAGAACGAGCCCACATCCGGCAAGAACGGCGTGCAGCGACGCACGAACGTCCGCTGGAAGCTCTTCATCCTGCTTCTGGTCCTCGTCGCGGTCAATTACATAGACCGTGGTTCCATCTCCGTAGCCCTCCCCATCATCCAGAAGGAATTCAACCTGCCTCCCGAGCTCGTCGGGCTCTTGTTGTCGGCCTTCTTCTGGACCTATGCCCTGATGCAGATCCCCGTCGGTTGGCTGATCGATAAGTTCGGCCCCCGCAAAATGGTCACCGCTTCCTGCATCGGCTGGGGCGCGGCCACGGCCGCTTCCGGTTTCGCTGGCGGATTCGTCAGCATGTTCATCGCCCGCCTGGGTATCGGCGTCACTGAAGCCGGCGTCATGCCGGCAGGTGGCAAGCTCAATGCCATCTGGATGCACAAGAAGGAACGTGGCCGCGGCGCCACCATCCTCGACGCCGGAGCTCCCCTTGGCGCGGGCCTGGGCGGCATCCTCATCACCTGGCTGATCGCGTCCACCGGCAGCTGGCGGATGTCCTTCATCATCGCCGGAGCAGCCACCATCCTCATGGGCCTTGCAGTCTGGTGGTACATCCGCGACAACCCCCGCCAGCACAAGGGCGTCAATGAGGCAGAAGCCGCCTACATCGAGGCTTCCCACGCCGAGGACGATGCCGAGGCCGCAAAGGAAGGCGCCCAAGGCAAGCGCGCGCTCCTCCCCTACTTGAAGTTCCGGTCCTTCTGGGCCATGTGCTTCGGCTGGCTTGGCTTCAACGGCGTCTTCTACGGTCTGCTGACCTGGGGTCCGCTTTACCTGGCACAAGCCAAGGGCTTCGACCTCAAGACCATCGGCTGGTCCACGTTCGTCATCTTCGGTGCCGGCTTCGTCGGTGAAATCCTCGGCGGCATCATCGCCGACAAGTGGCGCGCCTCCGGCGCATCCGCGAACCTCGTCATGCGTACGCTGCTGGGCATCTCCAGCGTCGTCGTGGTGAGCGGCCTCGTAGGTGTCACCATTGTCGCGGACCCGATCACCGCCGTCGTGCTTCTCTCGGTGGTCCTGTTCTTCCTGCGCTGGGTTGGCCTGTTCTGGTCCATCCCGTCCATCCTTGGTGGCCGGACCAACGCCGGTGTCCTGGGCGGTGCCATGAACTTCAGCGGCAACATTGCCGGATTCGTCACCCCGATTGTGGTAGGCCTGATTGTCGGGGCCACCGGCTCCTACACCTGGGCACTGCTGTACTTTGTTGGATCCGCCGTCATCATGGGCATCTCGGTGCTGGCACTGGATTACAACAAGCGACTCCCGGTCTGACTCGCATCGACCGGTCCGGCCGGACGGTCCTGAACCGCCGGATGGCCGGATGCCCGTCGGGTCGCCGGGCGCACTGCCTCACACATTACGAATTGGAGCTGGACATGCTTGCCGCAGAAGACACGAAGAACACTGACCGCCCCCTCCGGGAGTCTGTGCGTGACACGCTCCGTTCCAGGATTTTTGAGGGGCACTATGCGCCCGGCACCCGGCTGGTGGAACGCGATCTCGCCGCCGAATTCAATGTCTCCCGCCTTCCCATCCGCGAAGCCCTGAGGATGCTCCGGCAGGAGGGCCTGATCCGCGACCGCGCCGGCCGCGGCTCCGAGGTCAGCGGGCTGAGCCCCAAGGACGTGGAAGATCTCTTCGATGTCCGCCAATCCCTTGAGGTGCTTGCCTGCCGCCTGGCCGCCAAACGAGCCACCGTGACAGATCTCGAACACCTCCAAGGCCTCCTGAACGAGGCCGACCGCTGCCTGGCCAAGGGCTCCATTCTGGAAGCCCACCGCGCCAACAGCGAATTCCACGATGCCATCACGCGCATCGCCAACAACGATTTCCTCCGCTCCGCACTGGAACCCCTGCAGGGACGCATGCATTGGCTCTTCCGCCATGTCAGCGACCTCCCGGAACTCATCCAGGAACACCGCGACCTCTACGCCGCCATCGCCAGCGGCGATCCAGACCGCGCCGCCGCGCAATCGGCGTCGCACATCGGCAAGTACCGCGAGCAGTTCCCGCAGGAGTCCAGCGCGACGGAGCCCAAGCTGCAACGGAAGAAACCATGAAACTCCTGGTCATCAATCCCAATATCAGTGACGACGTCACAGCCCTGATCGAAGCCGAAGCACAGCGGTCGGCGGGTCCGGATACCGAGTTGATCGTGCGGACCGCCGGGCACGGCGTCGAATATATCGAGACGCGCTTCGAGGCACTGATCGCTGCGGGTGCGGTTGCCGAACTCATCGCCGAATACGGGCACGACGGCGGCACTCACGCCGGGGACGAACCCGGCGGAACCGCGGTGGACGGCGTTGTGGTGGCTGCCTTCGGAGACCCCGGCATGCCGGCCTTGAAAGAGCTGGTGGACGTACCGGTCATCGGCATCACCGAGGCCGCCCTGTGCGCAGCAGCACTGCAAGGCCACAGGTTCTCCATCATCGCCATTTCGGACCGCATACAAGCCTGGTACCTCGACTGTGTTGAACGATTCGGCTTCGGTGGCCGCCTGGCCTCCATTCGCTCCATCAACCAGAGCCTGAACTCGATCGGCTCCGTACAAGCCGATTTCAAGGAAACCCTCTTGGCACTTAGCCGGCAGGCCGTCGACGAGGACGGCGCCGACGTCGTGATCCTCGCGGGTGCACCGCTCGCCGGACTGGCCCGGGAACTTGAAGGCCACATCCCCGTGCCGGTGGTTGACGGTATCTCGGCCGGCATTCGTATGACGGAGGCCGTGGTGGCCCTGCGTTCCGGCGCCCATCGCAGCGGTTCGTTCGCAGCACCGCCGGTGAAGGCCAGGCGGGGCCTGTCGCAAGACCTCGACGCCGCCTTGGCCACAGCGCAGTCGGCCCACCGCCCTGCCACTGTCTAGAACTTTTCAAGAACAAAGGAGGACGACGATGTCCCAACTCCCCGATCTCGTCATTGCCCACGGCACCGTGGTCAACAGCTTTGGCCGACAGGACGCCCATGTAGTGGTGGACGGAGGCCGCATCATCGAGCTCATTGACGCCACCGAGCCCGTTCCTGCCGCCGTCCGCACCGTAGAAGCGGTGGGTCAACTGGTCATTCCCGGCGGCGTGGACGGCCACTGCCACGTGGCCCAAGTGACCGGCCGCTTCCGCACCCTGGATGACTACCGGACCACCTCCACCGCTGCGCTGTGGGGTGGGACCACCACCATCATTGACTTCGGTATTCCACGCGACGCCCAGGAAACTCCCCTGGATGCCGTCCTGAACAAGAAACGGCTCGCCGCCGATTCACGCTGCGACGTCGCACTGCACGGGGCAGTGGTCACGTGGGACGAGACCGTCCCGTGGCAACTGGAGCAACTGGCCGCCGAGGGTATTCGGTCCGTGAAGATGTACACCACCAACCGTGGTTCCACCATGGCCGATGGAGATACGGTCCTGAAGGTCATGCGCGAAATGGTTCGCCTGGACGGCCTGACCTACATCCACGCCGAGCACGACGCCATCATCACCGACTGCACGGAACAACACGCCTCCGATGGCCTGATCGGGATCGAGCACCTGCACCGGACCCGGCCGGAACTCGCCGAGGAAGTATCCGTCAAAGAGACGCTTGCCATGGCCGAGTACACCGGGGCTTCGTGCACCAGTCAACACCCGGCGCCGTGGACCTGGTGACCGAGGCCCGCGAGCGCGGGCAGGAGGCGTACTCCGAGACGTGCCCGCACTATCTGACCCTCGATGACACTGTCTACGGTTCGACGTTTCCCGAGTGGTACGCGTGCTGCCCGCCCATGCGCAGCGCCGAAACAGTGGCCGCTCTCAAAGACCGCCTTGCAGCCGGAGCCATCCACACGGTTTCCTCGGACCACTCCTGCTACGACCTCTCCCAAAAACGCGAGCGCACCGACGATGTCCGCTACATGCCGCACGGCCTGCCCGGCGTTGAGACCCGCATGCCGGTGAGCTTCACCGCTTTGGTTTCCGAAGCCGGCGGATCCGTGGAGGACTTCGTGGAGGTCTTCTCTGCCGGCCCCGCACGGATCAACGCCGTGCCGCGCAAGGGCGCAATCGTGGAAGGTTTCGACGCCGATCTGGTGGTCTTCGATCCCGTCAAACAGCAAACCGTCGACGGCGGCGCGCTGCACATGGGAACTGATTTCTCGCCCTTCGAGGGGAAGACGCTGAACGGCTGGCCCGCCGTCGTCGTCTCCGCTGGTCGCGTGGTACTCGACGGCGACGGTTTCCATGATCCAGGGCCCGTGGGACGTTTCGTTGCCCGAAACGGCTTCACCGAACACCGCGACTCGCTGGCCGTGCCCGTTTCTACGCTTACTCTCTAGGAGCCACCATGCCTTCCAACAATCGCGCCACCCGGATCGGAATGATCGTGCCGTCCTCCAACACCTGCCTGGAGCCGCAGACGTACCGGATCCTCGGCGATCGCCAGGACGTCACCATCCACTCAACGCGCATCCCGGTAACCCGCATTGCCTTGGACGATTCCTCGGACAAGCAGTTCGATTCCTCGGTGATGCGTGCTGCGGCCGAGCTGCTGGCCACGGCTAATGTGGACGTGATCGCCTGGAACGGTACCTCGGGATCGTGGCTTGGCGCTGCGCATGACCATGCTTTGGTCCGCGAGATCACAGAGGCCACGGGCATCCCTGCCACCACGTCCACGCTCGCTTATCTTGACGCGTTCGCGTCGTTTGGAACCGAGCGGATCGGGCTGTTCACGCCCTACACCGCCGACGTGAACGAGTCCGTGATCTCGTCCTATGCCCGTGAAGGGATCAAGACGGTCGACCACCGGCACCTGGACCTCAGCGACAACGAGTCCTTCGCGCGGGTCACCGACCAAGAGATGCTTCCTGGGTCACTCGAGTTGGCAGCTTCGCACCCGGATGCCTTGGTCTACCTATGCACCAACCTGTACGGCGCCAACATCACGGCGGAGGTGGAAAGCCGCACCGGAGTACCCGTTCTCGATTCCGTGGCGGTCACCCTCTGGCATGCCCTGAAGTTGGCGGGAGCCCCACTGCTCGACGCGAAGTGGGGCCGTTTGCTGGCTGACGCTGTGTAGCGTCAGCCAGCTCTCCGGATCCAGCTCAGTTGATGAGCTGGATCCGGATGCCTGCGCCGC
>NZ_JAMOIT010000030.1:0-46282 GCF_023656375.1 Paenarthrobacter sp. TYUT067 | reverse complement strand
CCGGCGTCGCGGCCGGCCGCTTAAGCACAAACGACGGCGACGCTCCCCAGCACGGGAGGCGTCGCCGTCGTCGGTCTTGCGTTGGTAAGCGCTACTCGGTGACGGCTGCGGCAACTGCCGCGGTGACCGCCGGTGCCACGCGGGCGTCCAGCGGGCTCGGCACGATGTAGTCCGCTGAGAGGTCCTCTGCGGCGAGCTCAGCAATGGCGTTGGCCGCAGCGATCTTCATGGCGGGCGTGATGCGGCGGGCTTTGGCATCGAGCGCTCCGCGGAAGATGCCCGGGAAGGCCAGCACGTTGTTGATCTGGTTCGGGAAATCGCTGCGGCCGGTGGCTACAACTGCTGCGTACTTCTGGGCAACCTCGGGCAGAACTTCAGGGTCCGGGTTGGACAGGGCGAACACGATCGACTGATCGTTCATGAGCTTCAGGTGTTCTTCATCCAGCTTGGAAGAGGAGACACCCACAAAGACGTCGGCGCCGGTCAGTCCTTCGCCCGGACCGCCGCTGATGCCGCGGGGGTTGGTGCGCTGGGCCATGCGGGCTTTGACGCTGCCGGGATCGGCCACGAGGTCTGCACGGTCCGCGTTGACCACGCCCTTGGAGTCGAGCAGGATGACGTCCTTGATGCCAACAGCCAGAAGGATCTCGGCAATGGCGATGCCAGCGGCACCGGCACCGGAGACGACTACCTTGAGTCCGGCGAGCTCGCGCTGGGTCACCTTGGCGGCGTTGGTCAGGGCGGCAAGAACCACCACGGCGGTACCGTGCTGGTCGTCGTGCATGACCGGGCAGTCCAGGGCTTCGATGAGGCGCTCTTCGAGTTCGAAGCAGCGCGGAGCCGAGATGTCCTCGAGGTTTACTGCGCCAAAGCTCGGGCGGAGGCGGACCAGGGTTTCGATGATCTCGTCCACATTGGTGGTGTTGAGGACCAGCGGGATGGAGTCGAGGTCGCCGAAGGACTTGAAGAGGGCCGACTTGCCCTCCATGACCGGCAAGGAAGCGCTGGGGCCAATGTTGCCCAGACCCAGAACGGCGGTGCCATCGCTGACCACAACAACCAGGCGTTCGGCCCAGGTGTGGGTGCGGGCAAGTTCAGGGTTGGCGTGGATTGCGCGGCTGACCTGGGCAACGCCAGGGGTGTATGCGATGGAGAGGTCGCGCTTGTTGTTGAGCGGGACGGTGCTGGAAATGGTCAGCTTGCCGCCTTCGTGGGCGGTGAAGATCTCTTCTTCACTCAGTACCAGGGCGTCGTTATCAGTTGCAATTGTCTCAATGGACACGTCTTTGTCTCCTCAGGCTAGCCGTGGACCCACGGCATGATTCGGGCAGGAACAGAACTGCTGGTGCGGGCCAAGGGTGACTGGTCCGGCATTGCTTCTGCAGATAGGGGGCTGCTAGCCGCTTCGGTGATTCCAGCCTAGGGACACGTTGAGGGTACAAGATTCAATACCAACAGAGACGATTCGAGAGTAAAACGTTCAACCAAGCCAAATCGTGAGCTACCTCACGCCAAAAAGCGTGTTCTGGGGCCGCATCGGTCTAGACCAGCGGCCCGTTTCTCATTCACCAGAGAGCAGCGTGCACGCTTTCTTCAGGTCCTTCTCCGCCTCAAACAAGGACAACCTCCGGCAGCGGACCGCCTGCACCAAGCCACTCACCAGGTGCAGCAGGATGCGGGCCTTCACCGTGTCCTTCCCCTGGTCCTTGCTCAACGAACCGACCACTTCTTCGGACAGGGCATCGATCTCGCGCAGCAGCTGCGCCGTGTCGTCATCCTTACCCGCAGGACGGATGAGGCAGTGCTCAATACCCGGTTGCATAACCCGCAAGTGAAAAATCTCCATCATCAAACCCGCGAGGGCATGGCCTTTACCTTCCCGCAGCCGGACGCCGTCGCGAAGTTCCCTCAACTGTTGCCGATAGACGGCCAGCATCAGGTGGGCAGTGGAAGGGAAGTAACGGTAGAGCGTACCGAGCGGAATGTCAGCCCGGGCCGCCACGTCAGAAAGGCTCAACGTATCGAACTGCCGTTGGGCGAAGCCTTCGGCAGTCTTGAGAATGCGGGCATAGCGCAACTGCTGCCGCGGTGTGGTGGGCGCGGCAGCCATACGGGGCAGCCCCGTGGTCAGGTCAAGGGAGTAGGGTTCCAGTGAGTTTGTTGCGGGCATTTCCGGCGATCTCTTGGCAGGCTGACAACGAAACGGCCGGCTGGGTCCAGGACCACAGCTGGCCGATCGCATCAATGATACGGGAGCAAAATGACCGTTTCCTGAGAGCTCGATCTGCTTCCATGAGCCATGCCTTTCCCGTCTATCCACCCGGCAGACATACACTTCATGCAGGTTTTGAAGCCACTCGGGAGGAACACACACATGGGGAAATTACGACGCCGGATGGCAGCAGCGCTGCTGACCGCCACTGCTGCGGCCATGGCACTTAGCCCCCTGCCGGCGTCGGCCGCGCCCAGCAACGGGCCAGACCCCATAGTCAACGGTCAAGCATTCGTCGGCAAGAAGCTGACCGCGGACATCGGCCCGTACACGTTCTACGGATGCGGGGGCGGCAAAGGCCCCGATTTCACGATCTACTGGACCCGGGACGGCTTTCTGGTGGCCGGGGAAACAACACGCAGCTACACGCTGGAGCAGGACGACACCGGCGCCCGCATGGCCGCGCACGTGACAGCCAGCACCACGGCCTGCGGCGGAGAATCGCTCCACAGTAACGAAACCAAGCCCGTGGGAGCCGCGAACAGGGCTGCAGGTTTCACTGGTCGCAGCTTTGAACTCCTCACCCGCGCCAACGATGGCTCGCTGGTGCTCTACGGGCGAAATGGCAGCGCATGGGATCCAGCCCGAACCGTGGGTTACGGCTTCAACATCTTTAACACGGCGTTCTCCCCAGGCGACTTCGACGGTGACGGCAAAAGCGACGTGATAGTGCGTGACTCCGTCGGGGGGCTCTACCTCTTCAGCGGGGACGGCGCAGGCGGATGGAAGCCAGCTAAGCCCATCGGTAACGGATGGAACGTGTTTGACTCCATCGTCGGTCCGGGAGACTTCAACGGCGACGGCCATAACGATGTCCTCGCGCGAGAACCCGGCGGCGCCCTCTATCTCTACCCGGGCAATGGTGCCGGCGGCTGGTTGGCGCGAACCGCCGTCGGGACCGGCTGGAATGTCATGGACGCACTGGTGGCGCCTGGTGACTTCAATGGCGACGGAAATGTGGACATCCTGGCACGTGACCGCAGCGGCTATCTGTTCTTCTACGGCGGCAATGGCTCAGGAGGCTGGTCGCGGTCCTGGATGATCGGCGTGGGATGGAACGCCCTCAAATATGTTGGCGGTGCCGGTGACTTCAACGGTGACGGCTTCCCCGACGTCTACGGAGTGGACCAGCAAGGCCGGCTCCTTGCCTACTACAGCGACGGTAAGACGGGGTGGAAAGGTTCCGAAGCGGTGGGCGCCGGATTCGGGTGGTTCACAGCAATCTTCTAGGAAGATCCCAGTCGCGGTACCATTAACCCCATAAAGTCTGGGGAGGACACAATGTTTGCTTCATCACGCCCTACGTCCGGCGTGCGCCGGGCTATAGCCGGAATAGGGGCTGCGATCTTTGCAGCAGTTGTTCTGGCCCCCGCCCCCGCCATGGCCACCATGGACCCCGAACCGCCGGTGATCACGGGCGCGCCATACGTTGGTTCCACCCTCACGGTCACCTGGGACCCCTACGCGTACAAGGGCTGCGGCGCTGCTGCCGGCCCGGACACACGCATCTATTGGACGCGCGATGGTGAAGTAGCAACGGACCACCCCACATGGCCCGACTATGTCCTCACTGAAGAAGACCGCGGCAAAACCATCGCCGCGCACCTGGTGGCCAACTATCCCTGTGAAGGCATGGAAGTCGCCAGCGAGGAAACCGCTCCGATTTCTGCGTCCAACCGGCCCAACGGGTTCACTGGCCGCGGGGCGTTCGAGCTCCTGGCCCGCCGATCCGATGGCGCGCTGCTGATGTACCCGCGGGTCCAGAACTCCTGGGAACCGGCGAAGACGGTCGGTGCAGGCTGGAATATTTTCCCCACAGTGCTCTCCCCCGGTGACTTCGACGGCGACGGCATCAACGACGTCCTGGGCAGGGACTCAGCAGGCGGCCTCTACCTGTACAGCGGTGACGGCTCAGGCGGCTGGAGCGGCCCCCGGAAGGTCGGGACCGGGTGGAACATCTTCACTTCGCTGGTCTCTCCCGGAGACTTCAACAGCGACGGCACCAACGATGTCCTGGCCCGCGACGCCAACGGGGTTCTCTACCTTTACCCCGGCGATGGTGCCGGCGGATGGCTGCCCCGGTCCGTGGCGGGGCAAGGCTGGAACTCCCTGAACGCGCTCATCACCCCCGGCGACTTCGACGGCGACACCAACGTTGACGTACTGGCTCGCGATTCTGCCGGTTACCTGAGGCTCTACAGCGGCAACGGTGCCGGCGGCTGGAACGGCATGACCGTAGTTGGCCAGGGCTGGAACGGCATGAGCAAGATCGGCAGCGCCGGCGACATCAACGCCGACGGCAGCCTCGACGTCTTTGCTGTGGATGGCTCCGGCCAACTGCGCGCCTACTACGGCAACGGCAGGGCCGGCTGGGCCGGCGCTGAAGTTGTCGGCTGGGGTTGGGGCGGTTTCACGGACCTGTTCTAGCCTCAAGCCACCATTTCGAGGGTTCCTTGGCGCTTACGCTGTTGCGAACGGCACCGTGAGCAGGGAACCATCGAATTGGTGTGTGTTCGCCATCCATCCACGGCGTCGCAATATTCGGACCGCTATATGCCAGCGGGCCAGCAGGCGGTAGTGTCATCCCAATTGATCTCTTCGGCCAACTCTGTGCCGCCTTATTTTGGGGGAATCCTTGGGCTTTAACTCTGCCCTTCGCGCGCCTGCGCGCCGCCGCAGTCCACGCCGACTGCTTGCACTCATTACGGCCCCGGCTTTAGCCACTTGCCTCTTGGTCTCGGCCGTCCCTGCTTCCGCCGCTGAAGAAGCGGTGGACACCACGGCCTCCTTCACAAAAGATGCGGTGCCTAGCAAAGAATCCATCCAGGGGCTTCCCGTAGAAGCAGCCCCTAGATCGAAGGGTTTCGACGGCGACGGCACCTTCGATCTGTTCGCCCGGGACAACGCGGGCCGCTTGCTCCTCTACCCCACCGATGGACGAGGCAATTGGCGAGCGCCGCAAGTGATCGGCAACGGCTGGCACATTTACAACCTCTTGGTTTCACCGGGCGACTTTGACGGCGATGGAACCGTAGACGTCATGGGCCGCGACGGCTACGGACGGCTCTTCCTTTACCAAGGAAACGGCGCAGGGGCTTGGAAACAGGCCTTCCAGATTGGTCAGGGATGGCAGGGGTTCGTCAATCTGATCGCACCCGGTGACTTCAACGGTGATGGCACCAACGACATCCTTGCCCAGGATGGTTCAGGCAATGTCTTCCTCTACCCCGGCAACGGGCGGGGTGGTTGGCTCACGCCGAGCAAGGTCACTACGAGCTGGCAGGGACTAGATGCTGCAGGGGCCGGGCATTTCTATGGCACATCCGAAGCCGTGGTCCTCGCGCGCACCCGCTTTGGCGACTTGCAGGCCCGTTCATCGCAGCGCAACGGTTTCTTCTTCGATTACGGTAGCCCCGACGCCTTTGACGGAACCATTGGCAGGGGCTGGGAGGCGCTTAGTCGTTTCGGGATTGCCGGTGACTTCAACGGAGATGGCTACAACGACGTCTATGGCATCAGCCCCAACGGCCTGCTGACGATGTACCTCGCCGACCCTTCAGGCTTCAGCAGCTGGGGCATCTACGGCTTCAAATGGAAGGGGCAGCCGGTAGTCGGAAGTGGCTGGAACGTCATGAACTACGTCTTTTAGGACTAGTCCACGCTCTTGATCTTCACCACAAACACGGCGCCCAAGAGCCCAATGACTGCGGCGGCTACGTACAGCGAGACGTAGCCGCCCCAATAGTCAACGAAGAGAAAAGCGATACCTGGAGCCAGCACCTGCGGCATTGAGTTTGCGATATTGATAACCCCCAGGTCCCTTCCCCGGTCAAGTGCTTTGGGTAGTACCTGAGTGATGAGTGCGAAGTCCACGGCCAAGTAGGCACCGAACCCGATCCCGAGAACCACTGCGCCCGTAATCGCCCCTGTCCATGTCGGGGAAAAAGCGAGGATCAGTGAGGCTACGGCGATGACGACGGATGAGGCAATGACCAAGGGCTTTCGCTTGCCCGTCCTGTCGCTCATCCGGCCACCCACGACGCTGGTAATGATGACGGCGACGGCATAAAGGCCGGTAACGACCAGCACCCCGAACTCGGGGTCAATGCCATTGACCTCCTTCAAGCGGACAGCATCCGTCAGGAAATAGAGCAGGTAGATAGTAACCATGTGATTTCCCGTGCTTACCAAGAACCTGGTCAACCACGCCCAAGCGAAATCCGGGTAGCGCTTGGGCGAAACCCAAAAGCCTTTGAGGAATTCAGCCATTTTGAACGGGGGACGCTCGCTAGGCGACAGTGGCTGATCGTCGCTCTTGAATAGATACAGAACGACGCCGGCCAGCAGCGCCGCGGCGCAGACCCAGTATCCGGCGGCGAAGTTCCCAGCTACGACAGCAGCGATTACTGCGCCAACGAGGATACCCACGGTCTGACCCATGGCTGCCAATCCGCCTACGGTTCCCCGCTGCGGTACGGGCACTCTGTCCGGGATAGCAGCGAAGATAGCCGCGTACATGGCGTTGGCTCCGGCCTGCACCAGGCACCACAGCAAAGTCATGGCTGCAACGTTGGGAGCACCGGCCAAAGCAATAAGCGCAGCAGCTCCAAGGATGGCGCCCATCAGTACCCAGGGAACGCGGCGACCAAACCTGGACGTCGTGCGGTCGCTGAAGGCCCCGAAGAGCGGGTTCGCCACCATGGAAACGGCCGCGCCGCAGCCCGTTACCAAGGCCAGAATGGCTTTCTTTTCATCCTCGTCGAAGTACGCCGCTTGTTGCGCAAGAAGAACCTGGAGGGGTCCAAAGAACGCTGCATTGATGCCCAGGTTAACCAGCACCACGCCCGTAACCCACAGGGGTCGCACACGGCTGACCGGCTCGGCCAGCGCCGTTGCGGTACCTCCACGGACTACGGCTGGGTCCGGCACCGGTCCCGGCAGATCGGACAAGCTCATGGCAGGTTCCCCCTCTTTGAATGTTTGGATTCAGCCTAGCGCGACGCGGCCACACTGAACCGCCGTCGGGTCTTTTATCCACATAGGCCGAAACAACTCCTGCCGCAGCACTGAACCAGGGGTTAGTGTGGCCTCAAACCGATAGAGGAGCAGCACCGTGAGTGAGCAAGTAAATACCGCCGATCTCTACGACGATCGCGGCGAGGAACTCGAGTCCATCGCCATCCAGTTTCACAACCTGGGCGGGCGCACGCATTTCAGCGGGCCTGTCCGCACTATCCGCTGCTTCGAGGACAACGCCCTGGTCAAGACCATCCTCAATACACCCGGCGACGGCGCCGTTCTGGTCATCGATGGACAAGGGTCACTGAGGACAGCACTCATGGGAGACATGATTGCGGAAAGCGCTGTGGCCAATGGCTGGGCTGGCGTAGTGATCAACGGTGCCATTCGAGACCGCGAGGCGATCGCCCGCTTACCCCTGGGCGTCAAGGCACTCGGCAGTAACCCGAAGAAGAGCGCCAAGACAGGTGTGGGTGAAGTGGATGTCCAGCTGGTCATCGATCGCGTCCGTATCCAGCCAGGCGTGATGATCTTCTGCGATCCGGACGGCATTCTGATCGAGCGCTGACCCTCACCGGGCTGCCGACTTAGAGGGAAAGTGGAAGAAATATTATCCCGTCGGGAATCAACCGGCCTGTAAGATAGTTACTGAAAGCAACTATCCTGCTTAGTCCACTTTTCTGCCACCTCTGGAGAAGATATGTCCAAAACTGCGCCTGTACGGGCCGCCGGAGAGGTCCTGACGCATCGTCAGACCCTCACGGTCATGGTGGGGCTCATGCTCGGCATGTTCCTGTCCTCGCTGGATCAGACCATCGTGTCCACCTCCATTTACACCATCGCCAACGACCTCGATGGCCTGTCCCTCCAGGCGTGGGCCACCACTGCGTACCTCATCACCTCCACCGTGAGCACCCCGCTGTACGGCAAGCTCAGCGACATCTTTGGCCGCCGCCCCCTCTACCTCGTGGCCATCGTGATCTTCCTGATCGGTTCCCTCTACGCAGGATCCGTCCATTCCATGACCGAGCTTGCCATTGCGCGCGGCATCCAAGGCCTGGGCGCCGGCGGTTTGCTGGCCTTGGCGCTGACCATCATCGGCGACATTGTGGCGCTGAAGGACAGGGCAAAGTACCAGGGCTACTTCATGTCTGTGTTTGGTATTTCTTCCGTGCTCGGTCCGGTCATTGGCGGCGCGTTCGCCGGCTCGGCCAACATCCTGGGCTTTGAAGGCTGGCGCTGGGTCTTCTTCATCAACCTCCCCATTGGGCTCGCCGCCCTTGTTGTGGTCTTCATGTACCTGCACCTCCCGGCCCGGCACGTGAAGCAAAAGATCGACTACTGGGGTGCAGCCGCGATCACCCTTGCGATTGTTCCGCTGCTGCTGGTTGCAGAACAGGGCCGCACCTGGGGTTGGGCCTCGGGCGCATCCTGGCTCTGCTATGGGCTTGGCGTCATCGGCATCGTCGCCTTCCTTCTGGCTGAGAAGCGCGCCGGAGACTACGCCTTGATCCCGCTGCGTCTTTTCAAGAACACCACTTTCGGATTGTCCTCGCTGCTGAACTTCATCATCGGCATTGGTATGTTCGGCGCCATCGCCATGCTGCCCATGTACCTGCAGCTCGTGAAGGGGCTTACTCCTACCGAGGCCGGCCTGATGATGATCACGTTCACTGTGGGCATCCTCTTTGGCTCCATCTCCGCCGGCCGAACCATCTCCTCATCAGGCGTCTACCGGGTCTTCCCGATCATGGGTACGGCTATCCTTGCGGCTGCCGCCACCGTGATGGGCCTGGTCCTCGGCGTCGATACCGGCCTCTGGGTTCCCGGCCTGATCGCCGTGTTCTTCGGCGTCGGACTGGGTTTCTGCATGCAGCCGCTCACGCTTGCCATGCAGGTTTCGGTCCCGCCGAAGGATATGGGCGTGGGCACCTCAACAGCCGCATTCTTCCGTTCCATGGGTGGTGCAGTGGGCACGGCAGTCTTCATCTCCATGCTCTTTAGCACTGCGGCTGACAAGATCGCCGACGGCATGAAAACTGCCGCCGCTACCCCGGACTATCAGGCGGTCATGCAGGACCCTGCCGTGGCGTCGGATCCCGCCAACGCCAAGCTCTTCGACTTCTTCAAGAACGGCGCCAACAACGAGTCCCTGAACGACACCAGCTGGCTCCACACGGCAAACAGCACGCTCACCAGGCCGATCACCGAGGGCTTCGCCCAGGCGATCGACATCGTGATGCTTACTGCTGCCGGGCTCATGCTCGTTGCCTTCCTGATCAGCTTCGCGTTGCCGAACAAGAAGCTCACGGACCCCAAGGCGGCAGCCAAAGAGTCCGTTCCCGCGCACTAGATTTGCGCGTCAGGTACTACGTCACGCACCACAAGCACGGCAGGCAGTCTTCGGACGGCCTGCCGTGCTTTGTGTTCAACTAGTTGAGCCATGAACCCGCTTTTGCCGCCACAGCAACCAGGGAGCGTCCACCCAGTCAACTCCCAGCTGTGCGGAAGCAACATGATGCGTTAACTACGTGAATACATGTCGCCTCCGTCACTTGACTGGAACTGGAGCGATATGACGTGCCACACTGTGTAGCGCGAGTGCACCGGCGTCCCCGTCGGACAGCCGACGACGTCCCGCACATCGCTTCCAAACCCCCATTCCCTAAGGGAGACCCATGTCCAGTTCCAGCACCGAAGGCGCGCCCCCAGTTTCACGGAAGGTGATCGGCCTGGCCGTCGCCGGCGCGGTGGGCGGTTTCCTCTTCGGCTTCGATTCCTCCGTGGTCAATGGCGCCGTGGATGCGATGGCGGACGAGTTCGTCATGACGGAAGCGGTCACAGGCTTCGCCGTTGCCGTTGCCCTGCTGGGCTGTGCCGCCGGGGCCTACTTTGCCGGCAAGATCGCCGACCGCTACGGCCGTATACCTGCCATGAAGATCGGTGCGCTGCTCTTCCTGGTGAGCGCGGTGGGAACGGGCCTTGCCTTTGGTGTGTGGGACCTCATCCTCTGGCGATTGGTAGGCGGTTTGGGCATTGGACTTGCCTCCGTTATTGCCCCTGCGTATATCTCCGAAATTTCCCCCCGGCACGTACGTGGCCGTTTGGCTTCCCTCCAGCAGCTCGCCATTACCACCGGCATTTTCGCGGCCCTTCTCTCCGATGCCGTGCTGGCCAACTCGGCCGGCGGCGCAGATGGCACGCTGTGGTTTGGCATTGAAGCCTGGCGGTGGATGTTCATCGCTTGCGCCGTGCCTGCCGCAGTGTACGGCTGGATCGCATTCCGCCTGCCCGAGTCCCCGCATTTCCTGGTACTGAACGGCAAGGAAGACCAGGCCCGCAGTATCTTCAACAACATCATCCCGGGCGACGACATCGAGCGCCACATCCGCGAGATCCGCGAGTCCATTCAGGAGGAGAAGCTCTCCACCAGGAAGGGGTCCCTCCGCGGCAACAGATTCGGCCTTCTGCCAGTGGTGTGGATCGGCATCATCCTCTCCGTCCTGCAGCAGTTCGTTGGCATCAACGTGATCTTCTACTACTCCACCACGTTGTGGAAGGCCGTCGGGTTCCAGGAGAAGGACTCACTGACAATCTCCGTGGCCACCTCCGTCACCAACATCCTGGTGACTTTGGTTGCCATCGCATTGGTGGATCGCATCGGCCGCCGCCCCATCCTGCTCACCGGTTCCGTTGGCATGGCTGTATCCCTCGGCGTCATGGCAATGGCGTTCTCGTCCGCCGTGGGTACGGGCTCCGAGATCAGCCTCCCGGGCGCGTGGGGACCGGTAGCCCTGGTAGCGGCGAACATTTTTGTGATCAGCTTCGGTGCCTCGTGGGGGCCGCTCGTCTGGGTGCTGCTGGGCGAGATCTTCCCGTCCCGCATCCGCGCCCGGGCCCTCGGTCTGGCCGCAGCGGCGCAGTGGATCGCCAATTTTGCCATCACGCTCAGCTTCCCCATCATGGCGGCAGGTTCGCTGCCACTGACTTACGCCATGTACGCGGCATTCGCGGCGGCGTCGTTCTTCTTTGTGATGTTCAAGGTTCCGGAGACCAACGGCATGTCCTTGGAACAGGCTGAAACGCTGTTCGTTCCCAAAGGCGCACCGGTGGCTCCCCTGCCGGTCACCTCGGACGACACGAAATAGAGCACACGACACAAGAAAGCCCGGCGGAAACCGCCGGGCTTTCTGTGGTTTCGGGACCGCTACACCAAGTGGGGCTCGTGAGATTTCAGGTAGCCGCGTCCTCCGAAAGCAACGAGGATGGCGATAGCCATGGCCACCGCTCCGGCGAAGAACGGTACTTGCGGGCCGAAGTGCTCGCCCAGCTGGGCGGCCGCGAACGGGGCCAGCGCGCCGCCCATCCAGCGCACAAAGTTGTAACCGGCGGACGCAACGGGACGCGGGGAATCAGAAACGCCCATGGCCAGTTCCGTATAGACCGTGTTGTTGATGCCCAGCAGGGCACCGGCCACGATGACAAGCACGACGACGGCAGTCACCGAGTGCCCGGCTGCCAGTCCCAGGCCGATCAGGTCGAGCATGAGGACGGCCAGCGTACCGGTGAGGACCTTGACGGCGCCGAAGCGCTTCTGGAGTACAGGGGCGACAAACACCGAGAAGACCGCAACAGCAACGCCCCAGCCGAAGAACACTCCCCCGATTCCGTAGGCGTCCATACCCAGGATGAACGGCGTGAAGGCAAGGATGGTGAAGAAGCCGTAGTTGTAGAACAGTGCGCTGGCTGCGGTGGTGCGGAGACCCTTGTGGCCGAGCGCAAGGAGCGGATCCCTCAGGCGGGACTTTTTAGCGGGAGCGGGTGTTTTGGGAAGCAACGCCAGCAACGCAATGAAGGCCGCGGCCATGAGGACTGCGGTGCCGAAGAACGGAGCTCGCCACTGCCAGCCACCCAGGAGGGCGCCCAGCAACGGGCCAAGGGAGATACCCAGACCGAGTGCTGCTTCGTAAAGGATGATGGCAGTGCCGGTTCCTCCGCTGGCCACACCTACGATCACCGCTAGTGCCGTGGCCACGAACAACGCATTACCGAGGCCCCACCCCGCCCGGAATCCCACCAGCTGCTCAACGCTGCCGGCGAGGCCGGACAACGACGCGAACACCACGATGATCGCCAAGCCGATGAGCAGCGTCTTCTTTCCACCGATCCTGGAGGACACGAATCCGCTGATCAACATGGCGATTGCGGTCACCAGGAAATAGCTGGTGAACAGCAACGAGACTTCACTGGTGGACGCCTCGAGATTCTTTGCAATCGCGGGGAGAATAGGGTCCACGAGCCCGATGCCCATGAACGCGAAAACGGCCGCGAGCGCCGTGGCCCACACCGCTTTGGGCTGTTTGAGAAATGAAGCTTTCTCGGCTTCAAGGGTGGTTTCGATAGTTGTTTCGGCGCTTGCTGAAGCGTCAGCCAACTGGCGTGACATTCAATGGCTCCTTGTCGGTGCTTATCTGGTTAGTTCTGGAACGAGCTGTTGAGCTTGGCGATCACGGGCAACGCTGAGGCGAGCTGCTCAATCTCCTGGTTACTGAGACCCTGCAGCAGTTCGGCCACCATGGCATTGCGCCGCTGATTGGCGGACTCGACGGCGGCGGTCCCGGCTTGGGTGATGACCACCTGGACGGCCCGGGAATCGTCCGGGTCAGGCTGGCGTGTAACCAGTGAGGCGCGCTCGAGCTTGATGATCTGCTCCGTGGCGCTCGGGACTTTGATCCCCAGGTTCTTGGCGATGTCGCCCACTCGGAGGCCGCCCTCGGAAATCATGGACAGCAGGCTGAGCTGCGCGGCGGTTAGCTCGCCTTCGGGATCGAGGCGGCGGAACATGTACACGCCGAGCCGAAGTGACTCACGGAAGTCCTGGGCGAGGTCCAATAGCCGGGGATCAAAGGTGTTCATATTTAGGTACCCTAATAGTTAGGGTACCTAAATGTCAAAGAATAGGGCGGGTGAGGCTCTTAGAGTGTGAGCTTCATGCCCTCATGGCTCGCAACAAACCCCAAGCGCTCATAGAAGCGATGGGCCCCCACGCGGGACTTATCCGTGGTGAGCTGCACCAGAGAGCAGCCGCGCTCCCGGGCCTGATCAATAGCCCACCGAATCATCAACGCACCAACCCCCTGACCCCGCAGCGCGCTGGAGACCCGGACCGCCTCGATTTGCGCGCGCCAGGATCCCCGGCGCGACAAGCCGGGGATATAGCTGAGCTGGAACGTCGCAACAACATCACCGTCGAGTTCGCCCACCACCAAAAGGTGCGCCGGGTCGGCGTCGATCGCGTCAAAAGCCTGCTCGTAGGGCGCTAAATCGTCCGCATTTTCGCGCGTGGCACCCAACTGGTCATCCGCGAGCAGCGCGAGGATGCGCGGGAGGTCACCCTTGCGGGCGCGCCGAAGGGTGAAGGTCCCATACTCGACGGCGGCAGTCAGCAGGGCGGGCACGGAACCGGATTGAGTAGTCACCAACCCAGCATGCCACTCCGGTCGATATTCTTCGGAACTCAGTGTTGCTAAGTACCGGTACTTAGTTCTACTATGTAGTGGTAGCTAGTAATACTGAGTAGTGAAGGAGGTGTCCGATGGGCAAGCAAATGACAGAGATGCTCAAAGGCACATTGGAGGGAATCGTCCTGGCCCTCCTGACCGGGAAGGCGGCGTATGGATACGAAATCACCACGCTGCTCCGAGAGCAAGGCTTCACCGAGATCGCTGAGGGCACCGTGTACGCACTGCTGGTCAGGATCGAACAAAAGGGCCTGGTGGACGTGGAGAAGAGGCCGTCCGAAAAAGGGCCGCCCCGCAAGGTGTACACGCTCAACACCCAGGGCGAAAAAGAACTGAGCGAATTCTGGAACACATGGAGCTTCTTGTCCGAACGGCTGGAACAGCTCCGCAAGGAAGGAAAATAGCATGGCAGCAAAATGGATCGAGCTGGTCACCGGATCGCTCGAGCAGAAAAAGCAGTACAAGCAAGCCAAGGCACGGCTGGACGCCTTGCCCGAGCCCTACCTCGCTGTGGCCACCGCCTTCAACCGCTATTTGATGTACTACGGCGGTGTCACGCAAGGCGACACCATGGTGCAGATGTTCACGGACCTGGCCGACCTATGGGAACGAGCCGCAGTGGACGGCACCCCCGTCAGCGACATCGTGGGTGATGACCCCATCGAGTTCGCAGAGAGCTTCGCCCAGGCCTACGGCGGAAAACGCTGGATCGACAAAGAACGCGAGCGCCTGAACAAGGCGATTGATAAAGCCAGGGAGGCGGAATCATGACCACTGCAGCAATCCGCGTAGAGGGCATTGAGAAGACATACAAGGACCTCCACGTACTCAAGGGTGTGGAATTTGAGGTGGCCCCCGGCAGCATCTTTGCGCTGCTGGGATCCAACGGAGCGGGCAAGACCACCATGGTGAAGATCCTGTCCACCCTGCTCAAAGCGGATGCCGGCTCTGCCGCCGTCGAAGGCTTTGATGTCGCCACCGAGTCACAACAGGTACGGCAGTCCATCAGCCTGACCGGGCAGTTTGCGGCGGTGGACGAGGTCCTGTCCGGGAAGGAGAACCTGGTCCTGGTGGCTAAGCTGCGCCACCTGAAGAACCCGGGACAGATCGCGGATGAGTTGCTGGCGCAGTTCAGCCTCACGGAAGCCGGGTCCCGCAAAGTAGCTACCTACTCCGGCGGCATGCGTCGTCGATTGGACATAGCGATGAGCCTGATCGGCAACCCCACGGTGATTTTCCTGGACGAGCCCACCACCGGCCTGGACCCTGAAGCCCGCCTTGAGGTGTGGGACATCGTCAAGAACCTCGCCAACCAAGGCACCACAGTCCTGCTCACCACGCAGTACCTCGATGAGGCTGAACAACTGGCAGACCGGATTGCCATCCTGCATGAGGGACGCATCATCGCCAACGGCACCCTCGCCGAGCTTAAGCAATTGCTGCCGCCGGCCAAGATCGAATACGTAGAAAAGCAACCGAGCCTGGAGGACATCTTCCTGGCTCTGGTGGGTAGCGGCAACGCTGGGGCCAGTGGCAACGAGTCAGTAAAGGACAGGTCATGAACACCCACTTCTTCGCAGACACTTCTGTTCTGCTGGGCCGTTCCATGCGGCACATTTTCCGCAGCGTGGATACCATCATCACCACAGCAATCACACCGATCGCCCTCATGCTGCTTTTCGTCTACGTTTTCGGCGGAGCCATCAGGACCGACACTGAGAACTACGTGAACTACCTGCTCCCAGGCATCATGTTGATCGCGATCGCCTCCGGCATCGCCTACACGGCAGTCCGCCTGTTCACGGACATGCAGAGCGGGATCTTTGAGCGGTTCCAGTCCATGCCGATCGCACGCTCATCGGTTCTCTGGGCGCACGTCCTGACATCCCTGGTGGCCAACGGACTGTCGCTGGTGATCATCGTGCTGGTGGCACTTCTCATGGGATTCCGCAGCTCCGCCAACATCCTGGATTGGTTGGCCGTGGCGGGTATCCTGGCGCTCTTCACGTTGGCGCTGACCTGGATCGCAATCATCGCGGGCCTCTCGGCGAAGTCCGTTGACGGCGCGGGCGGGTTCTCCTACCCGCTGATCTTCCTACCGTTCATCAGCTCCGCCTTCGTCCCTACGGAGACCATGCCGGGCCCGGTCCGCTGGTTCGCCGAAAACCAGCCAGTGACGTCCATTGTGAATACCATCCAGGATCTGTTCGCGCAGCGTCCGGTAGGTGGGGACATATGGGTAGCGCTGGCCTGGTGTCTGGGGATCCTCGTGGTCTCCTACGCCTTTGCCACAGCCGCCTACAAGCGCCAGATCGCCTAGGTTCCCACCACGTTCCTATAACGGCCAGAGCTCCTCCATGTCATGGGAGGAGCTTTCGCCATGCAGACCGATTCGCCATTGGTCAGACATTAGCTATAGCTTTATCGAACAGATTTGTAACGGCCGTCACCATTGTGGCGGGTCCTTCGAAGGGTTCTTGAACTAATGTCCGACCAGACAACACAAGGGAAGCTTCACGCCTCCAGCAGGGACAGCGAGCCACACCTGTCGCGCTCCCTGAGCAACCGCCACATCCAGCTCCTGGCCATCGGCGGCGCCATTGGGACCGGCCTCTTCATGGGCTCCGGTAAGACCATCTCCGTCGCCGGCCCCTCCGTGATCTTCGTGTACATGATCATCGGCTTCATGCTCTTCTTCGTCATGCGCGCCATGGGCCAGCTGCTGCTGTCCAACCTGAACTACAAATCCTTCAGCGACTTCGCGGGCGACCTCCTTGGACCGTGGGCCGGCTTCTTCACAGGCTGGACCTACTGGTTCTGCTGGGTAGTCACCGGCGTGGCAGACGTCATCGCTATTGCGGGATACGCCGACGAGCTTTGGCCGGGAATCCAACTCTGGATCCCGGGCCTGGCCACCATCATCATCCTGCTTCTCCTGAACCTGCCCACCGTGAAGGCCTTCGGCGAGACCGAGTTCTGGTTCGCGCTCATCAAGATCATCGCCATCGTGGCACTGATCGTTGTGGGCCTGGTGATGATCTTCACCGGTTTCCAATCCAACGCAGGAACCGCGAGCTTCACCAATCTCTGGAGCCACGGCGGGTTCTTCCCCAAGGAATTCATGGGCTTCGTGGCTGGCTTCCAAATCGCCGTGTTCGCGTTCGTGGGCATCGAGCTGGTGGGTACGGCCGCCGCCGAAACCAAGAACCCTGAGCACAACCTCCCCCGCGCCATCAACGCGATCCCCCTGCGCGTCATGCTCTTCTACGTAGGTGCCCTGATCATCCTCATGTCCGTCACCCCGTGGACCGAGTTCAAAGCCGGCCAGAGCCCGTTCATTGCCATGTTCTCCCTGGCAGGCCTGGGAATGGCAGCTACCGTGGTCAACCTCGTGGTCCTCACCTCGGCCATGTCCTCCGCCAACTCGGGCATCTACTCAACATCCCGTATGGTCTACGGCCTGGCCAACGATGGCGACGCACCCAAGCTCTTCGGCCGCCTTTCCAGCCGCAAAGTACCCCAGAACGCACTGTTCCTGTCCTGCGTCCTGCTGCTGGCCGGCGTCGCGCTCCTGTACGCGGGCAAGGACGTTGGCGTGGCGTTCGACATGGTGACCACCGTGTCCGCAGTCTGCTTCATGTTCGTTTGGTCGATCATCCTGGCCAGTTACCTCGTGTACCGTAAACGCCGCCCCGAACAGCACGCGGCCTCATCGTTCAAGATGCCCGGCGGAATCCCCATGGTGTGGGTGGTGTTCGCCTTCTTCGCGTTCCTCGTCTGGGCGCTGACCACTCAGCCGGACACGCTCACCGCCCTGCTGGTGACGCCCATCTGGTTCGCCATTCTTGGTGTGGCCTACGCGGTTGTTCGGAAATCACCCCTGCACCAGGCCCGCGTGGCTGAGTGGAAGGCGATGGTGGAAACCGAAACCGCGGCAACGCGCTAACTCTTAGGACAGAAACAGCGACGTCGGCACCCTGACTTGAGTGCCGACGTCGCTGTTTTATTTCACCTTATGCCCTGCGTTAGGCGCTCCTTCGCCGGCGGCTGGCAACCAGTGCCAGGCCTCCAGCAACCAGAAGCCCTGCAGCGGCCCAGAGTCCGATCATGACACCGGTTGCGCCGGTGTCAGGAAGGTCGCCCGTCGTCGCAACGGGCGGCGGGGTGGACGCTGCGGCGGGAGGAACAGTGGCTGACGCGGCGGGAGGAACATCCACCACCGGCTTCACTATGACCTCGCTTGAGTCACTCCCCGTGGCCTCTCCTCCGCCGGGCACCGTTGCAGAAGCAACCACGACGTTGACGTAGGACTCTGTGACATTGCTCTGGGCAATGACCCGGCTGACCGTTTGCCCGGGTGCGAGAGTGGCAACTGGCTCGATGGCCCCGAGCGCGGGGTCGTCGAATCGGACATCCGTGAGTACCGTGTTGCCGGTGTTGGTCACGCTGAGTTGCCAGAAGACCGTCTCAGCCGGGTTGATGGTGACAGCCTCGCTCCAAGGCCCTTCTTGGGTAGTTGAGACGAGCTTGCCCACCGTCAAGCCGGGGAGAGCACCGAAGTAGTACGAGTCATCAGCAGCACTCAGGTCAGAACCGCCAAGGGGGTTCTCCGCCGATGCCGTCACAGTGTTCTTGTACTGGCCCTCAATAGCCTCGCCCTGAGCCGACAACACCACAGAAGCACCCGGCGCCAACAGGGGAACTGTCCCGGAGAACACCTCCCTGCCAGCGCTGTCCTTATCAACAACCAGGACATCCTTCAGGACAAAGTCGCCGGTGTTCTTCACGGTGTACGTCCACTTCACCTCGCTGCCGGGAACAACCTGCGGCCCCGGAGCAGCTTTAACATCCTCGCCATTGGTGGTCTTCACAACAGACAAACCGGTGTTGCCGCTGAGGTACCAGGATTCAGCGGTGACTGGAGCGGGCTGCTGCGCCAAAGGGGTCCCTGCTGCGTCCGTTGCCGTGGCAGTGGCAGTGGCTGTGTTGTGGTACTGACCTGCCACGGCGGCATCCTGAGCGGTGAAGACACGGGTGTCTCCGGGGGCCAGTGCGCCTGTATCGCTCGAGGTGGGTATCAACGTACCCGTGCTGCCATCCCCTGCGGAGAAGGCATCCGAGACGGCTACGTTTGAAAGCGGCGTATTGCCCGTGTTGGTGACCTCGTAGGTCCATGTCACATCTGAACCGTTAGCCACTATTGCACCGGGAGCTGAAGAGTAGACGGTCCCGTTGGTTTTCTTCACGATTCCGAGCCCAGGAGTTCCGGCCACATTCACAGCTGCCTCGTTAGTAGCGAACTGGACCGCTTCCCCGTTATACGTTCCTGTTGCGAGGAGTACGTTGCTTGCTTTCGCCCCGAAGCCGGGATCTCCTGCCACCTTGGTGGGAACCACCAAGGTGAAGTCATCCCCGGATGCCAGGACGTCAACGAACATCCGGAAGGCAGTGGCGTTGAGGGGATCAGTGGACCAGTTGCCCGAGGTGGCATCCGTTGCATCTGTGGAATATTCGATCCTTGCCCCCGCCGGTGCGCCCGTTACGGCGCCCGAAAGGACCACATCGAAATCGTCGCCCGTTGCCACCGCCGGCAAACGGTCGAAGAAGGTGGCGCCAGTCACCGGGTTTGGCAGGACGTTGCTGACGTAGACCTGCCAGAACGCGTCCTCGCCTATGGTGGTGGCCAAGGACCACGGACCCGTCGCCGAGGTTCCGGACAACTTATCCAGCAGCAAACCACCGGCAATATTGATCGATACACGGCCAATATCTTTGGCGACACTTGCCCGTGCGGCATCGAAATTGTAGATGTCTTCGCTGAAGAAGGGGGCGTAGCCAATCATCGGTACCGTCTGTACGGCTGTGCCGCCGTCAGCAACTCCGATGAACCGTGGGTCTGCTGTGGAGGCATACGATTCGACCTGAACCGAGGAGGTGGTGGGCTGGTAGGCCTTGGCGAGGACCGTGACGGGAATGTCGTACTGCCACCCCGTGTTCTCAACCTTGCGGTCAGAAGCTTCCTTCGGATCCCGCATGGGAGTGATGTGATCGAAGGCGAAGGTAATGACCTGCAGTTCGCATCCTTCTGCATCAACCACCCGCGAGGTGGAATCCACCTTCACACCGTTGCCGATAGCAGGGATGGGCTCCACTCCCACCGAGAGGTCGGTGATGGGTGTGATGGCCTTGGTGGGATCGTACTGGACGCCGCAGGGAAGCACCACGGACATCGAGGCGTCCTTGTAGGTTTCCGACGGGTTTTGGTTGACGATACCGGCCCTGATAGTGCCGGTGTCGCCCACGCTCAGGACCGAGGGAGCTGAGACGTTGGTGGTCAGGTAGACAGAATCCACCGGAGTAAAGACGTCAGAAGCCTCGCCCGTCAGGTCCCCGGCCTTGAGGGTGGCCGTGTTGTTCACGGGTCCTGGCGGAATGCCGGCAGGACTGTTCACGGCGACCACGCCATCGGTGATGTCCCGGAAGATTGGCACGCTTGCAACTGTGATTCGCATTTCCGAGCCAACGGACACCGTCTCGGCGCCAGGTGCAACGGAGATGCGCCACCCTGTCAGGACGGAGCCCGGCGGCAGGTCGAGCGTATTGTTCCCATTGAACGTCTCCCAGCTGCTGGAACCAGTGTTCTGCACGGTCAGCGCCAGATTGGTACTGGTGGAAGGCTGGGCAGGTGTAAAGGTCTGCCAAGTGTCAGAATAATCAGTCTGGTACTCAACGCGGTAAGGGAGATCATCGGTAGCCAAGACGGGGCTGAAGGCCACGTTGATAGCGGTGACATCGTTGTGGTGAAACCACTCCTCCGACGGGCTGCCGGCGGTACCGCTATCGGTGACTACGAGGTCCTCGGCCTTGGGGCTGTCCCGGGGCCCGAGGTAGGAGGCATTAACGTAGGTGCTTCTGGCGATCATGCCGGCGGAGGTCTGGCCTCCTGAAGATTTCTCGATGGCCGTTGTCACGCCACCTGCCGGACTGAATGCAGGGCCCTGTGCAGTTGCGGGTACGCCTGCCCTGACCACACCGTTGGCGTCTGTTGTCTCCAACGTGGCGGTGTTGACCGGAGGCCGCTGGCCGTCTTCCCAACCAGCTACATCCTCCGGGTACCGGACGGTCAGCCAAATGCCCGTGTTGCTTCGGTCCAGGCAGTATCCGGTGTGGTCGTATTGTTCGGTGCTGGTCCACGTAGCTGTGGGCCATGCACTCGTGTCCCATGTGCCCAGGCCGGTAGAGGCCGAGGCGAACACGGCACCGGCAGGCAAGACGTCAGTGAGTTTCTGCGCGTAGGCGGAGAAACTCAAGTAGCTTTCCTCCGAGCACACATTAAACCGGTAGGTCACCTCGCGATGGGTGGAGCCGGTGATGGTGGTGGCCGTCTTCTGCGCACGGTAATCATGGGGACCAGTGACCAGTGACGTCACCGGACCGGATGATACTTCCCCGCCTGGTCCTCCGGTACCGGTCATTTCCGTGCTCAGCGGAAAGCCCTCGTACTTGCGCCCGTTGTCCACCTGAGACACCGTGTACACAATGCTGACAAGATCCTCAGTGGTTTCGTCGAGGATCATGCTCAGTACTCGGGTAGCGGGATCGTAGCTGTGGCTCAAAACTGGTGAAGAGCTACCGGTAGGGAGCCCCGCGAAGGTAGTGCCCTCCGGGAGTATTGTGGTCATGGTTACACCGGTTGCCGGATGGGAGGCGTCGACGCCCTCGAAATCAACGGTTGCAGTGTAGTTGTAATTCTGGCTCAGCGGGACCGTTTCCGGGGCGGTCAGTGAGATGGTGAAATCCCCTGCCGCTGCCATGGCCGGGGAAACGCCCAGCATCAGCGAACCCGCACTGACCACTGCGGCCAGTGCTGCCGCCGGAATCCGCATCACAGAGCGTCTCCGAGACGGGGGTATCCGAGGCTTGACTGTGGAGTCCTCCCTCGAACCCGGCGATTTTTGCCGCCGGCCGAAACGACCCCGTGACTGTACTGCGGACATCTATAGCTCCCTTGCTAGTCCCGGCCTCCCAACCCTGGTGCACACACAGCGGTGCGCAGGGCAAGGAAGCTCGGGGTTTGGAAAGTGAGCGTTCGCTCTCTTCTCCTATCTAGTGGGGGAGGTATCGCAAACGTGACGAAGAGATTGCTGACCGGGGACATATGTTGATAACTCCGGCATGGGAAAGGGAGTGTCAGGCGAAGTACACGCCGATTCGGTTGCCGTCGATTTCCTCTATGCGGATATCGATGTCGTAGACGTCGTACAGCATTCCGGCGCGCATGATGTCTGCAGGCGTGCCCTGATGGATCAGGCGTCCGTTCTTCATGGCCAGGATGGTGTCCGAATAGCAGGATGCGAAGTTGATGTCGTGGACCACCAGCACGATGGTCTTTCCGAGCTCGTCAGCCAAACGACGCAAAAGCCGCATCATTTCCACCGAGTGCTTCATGTCCAGGTTGTTGAGCGGCTCGTCGAGCAACAGGTATTCCGTGTCCTGCGCCAGGACCATGGCAATGTAGGCGCGCTGGCGCTGACCACCGGAGAGCTCATCAACGAACTTGTCCGCCATGGAGGCCAGGTCCAGCTGCCGGATGGCCTCTTCAACGTGCTCAAGGTCCTCAACTGTTGGCCGCCCACCACTGTGCGGAAAGCGCCCGAACGCCACCAGATCACGCACGGTCAATCGCATGGTCAGGTGGTTTTCCTGCCGGAGGATGGCCATGGTCTTGGCCAGTTCCTTGCTGGGAGTGGCCGTCACATCCAGCCCGGCAACGGATACTCCCCCTGCGTCCATGGGCTGCAGGCGGCTGATCAAAGAGAGCAGCGTGGACTTGCCGGCGCCGTTGGGGCCGATGATGGACGTGATGCCGCCGCGGGGGATTTGGCAGCTGACATCGTCCAGCACAGTGGTGCCGCCGTAGCGCTTGGTCACATTGCGGACGGTAATCATGGACGGATACCGATCATTTCAGTGAGCCTTTCAGCAACAAATAGAGGAAAAGAATGCCTCCGGTGAATTCGATAATCACGCTGAGGGCAGTGGCGAACCCGAACACGCGTTCCAGCAGCAACTGGCCACCCACCAGGGCAATGGCACCGAGGAGGACCACGATCGGGAGAAGCCAAGCGTGCCGGAAACCGCGGCATAGTTGGTAGCCCAGGCTGACCACCAGGAGCCCGAAGAATGTCACCGGACCCACCAACGCCGTGGAAATAGCCACCAGCAGGGAGCATGCCAGCAGCACGCGCATCACCACTGGCTTGTGGTCGACGCCCACGTTGATGGCTACTTCGCGGCCCAGCGCCAGGACGTCCAGTGTGTGCCGCATGCGCCAGACGCCAACGCAGACCAGAGCGACCAGTACAGCAGAAACACCCAGCAAACCCGGGTCAACGTTGTTGAAGCTGGCGAAGAACAAGTCCTGCAGGATGATGAATTCGCTGGGTTCCATGAGCCGCTGAAGCAGCGAGGAGAACCCCCGGAACAAGGTCCCCAGCACAATCCCCACCAGCAACAGCAGGTGCAGCGATCGCGTGGCACCTGTGAACATCCACCGGTACAGGATGGCGCTGAACCCCATCATCAGCAGGATCTCCACCCCGAACTTGAGCGTGGACGGCGCCGTGGCCAGCGTTGCAGCTCCGGCCACGAAAGCCAAGCCGGTCTGCACCAGAATGTACAGCGAATCGAAGCCCATAATGGACGGCGTCAGGATCCGGTTCGCCGTCACTGTCTGGAACAGCAGCGTGGACACGCCCACCGCGACGGCCACCAGCAGCATCGCGGAGACCTTGATGACCCGACGCGGCAGGACGTACGCGATGTTCCCTTTGAGGTCGATTGTCAGGAAAACAGCAACCAGCACGACGGCGGCAATCGCCACTACGGCGATCACCAGTCCCGGCGGGGTGCTTCGGACGGCATCACGCCAGCGCGACGGCGACCATGGCCGCGGACCCGGCCTGCCGCCGTCGGGCATTGGACGGATATGGGAGGCCGTCGCCGGGGTCACAGGAGTTTCAGGCATTGCGTTTCCTCAGGAGCAGGAAGAGGAACAGAATGGCGCCGAGCACGGACATGACCATGCCAACCGGCACCTCGTAGGGGAACCTGATGGTCCGGCCGATGATGTCGCAAACCAGCACGAAGGCAGCACCGAACAACGCGGTCCACGGAACGGCCCGGCGGAGGTTGTCCCCGAACAGCAGGGACACGATGTTGGGGACCACGAGTCCCAGGAAGGGCACAGCTCCAACCGTGGTGACCACCACGGCGGAGATCAGGGAGACGATCATCAGGCCAAGCCGCATGGTGCGGGCGTAGTTCAGGCCAAGGTTGGTGGTGAAGTCCTGGCCCATGCCTGCCACCGTGAAGCGATCGGCGGCGAAGAGGCCCACCAGGACAAGAACAGCAACAATCCACAGCAGCTCGTACCGGCCACGGAGAACACCGGAGAAATCGCCGATCATCCAATTGCTGAGTGTCTGCAGGAGATCAAAGCGGTAGGCAAAGAACGTGGTAACTGCCGCAATAATGCCGCCCAACATGATGCCCACCAAGGGAATGAGGAGGGTGTTGCGGGCCGGGAGCCGCCTCAGGATGGCCAGGAACAATGCTGTGCCGAGGATCGCGAACACAGAAGCCACCACCATCTTGGTGAGAATTGGAGAGTCCGGAGCCAGCACGGTGACTACCAGGATTCCGAGCGTTGCGGATTCAACCGTTCCCACGGTGGAGGGCTCCACAAAGCGGTTCCGGGCCATGAGCTGCATGATCAACCCGGCAACGGCAACAGCCATCCCGGCCAGGACCACAGCCACGGTGCGCGGCACCCGCGAAACCCAAAAGATTTCCCAAGCGCCGGCGTCGTTCGCCAGCAACGCGGGCAGTGAGACGTCACTGACCCCTACGAAGATGCTGCCAACAGCGATCACCAGCACCACGGCAGCAGCCGCAACCAGGCGGGCGGTCTCGCCAGCCCGGTTGCGGCTTGCTGGTGCCGTGGGGCGCACGGCTGTGATTGTCACTTCAGTTAAGGGCTAGGCGACGGAGTCGGCCACTGCTGTGACCATGGCTTGGACGTTGTTCAGTCCATAGCCCACGATGTACCAGCCGGCAGGATCGAGGTTGACGATCTTGTTGTTCTTGGCGGCGTTGGTGGACTTGACGAGCTCGTTGTCCAGGATCGGGTTTGCCGTGGAACCGGCGGTGCCGATGGCGGTGTCGCGGTTGATGACGTAGAGGATGTCCGGGTTGGTTTCCTTGATGTACTCAAAGGAAACGGCCTCGCCGTGGGAGCCTTCAGCCTTGACCTCAGCGGCCGTCGGAACGCCCAGGACGTCGTGGATGATGCCAAAGCGAGAGCCCGCGCCGTACGCTGTGACTTCGCCGCCGGAGGTCAGGACGATCAGGCCCTTGCCGGCGGTAGCTGCCTTGGTCTTGGTGTCCGCGACAACCTTGTCTACCTCAGCGAGCTTGGAAGCAACTTCGTCTTCCTTCTTGAAGATCTTGCCGAGCTTCTCTGTCTGGGCCTTGAAGCTTTCCATGGGCTTTGCGGCGTCCACGGAGAGATCAATGGTGGGGGCGATCTTGCTCAGTTCTTCGTAAGCGCCGGCGGTGCGGCCGGAGACGATGATGAGGTCCGGAGCTGCGGAGCTGACGGCTTCGAAATCGGGTTCCTTGAGGGAGCCGACCTTGGCGTACTTGGCGTCGGAGAACTTCTTCAACGCTTCCGGGTAGCTGGCCTCGGGAACACCGGTGGGCTCGACGCCGAGCGCGTTCATGGTGTCCAGAACGCCCAGATCGAACGTGACCACCTTCTCCGGGTTCACGGGAACGTTGGACGTGGAGCCCTGGGCGTGCTCGATGGTGATGGTGCTGGCTTCCTCGGGTTGCGAAGACGCCGTTGCCCCGCCCCCACAAGCCGTAACAGTCAGCAAGGCAGCCCCTGCAGCCAGTGCCCCAATGTAGCTCGACAGCCTCTTCTTCACGCCAGTACTCCACTCACTAATAAGTCATAGATGTGTTGCCTAATTGCGCTTTGACTCTATTAGTTAGGTGAGGCTAACTTCAAAACCGAAAGGCCCTCCAGCGGGTAAAAGTGAGCTATCTCACTGGTTTTTCTCCCGCTGGAGAGCCTTTATGACGATCGGTGGTGAAACTTACGCTTCGGCCTGCCTGTCCTCCACAAGCTTCTGGACGGCGGAGAAGAGCGGGTGCGGCGGCGTCAGTTCCGTGATGCGCTCGACGGCGGCCGCTGCGTCCAGCTCGGACAGAAGCTTTGCCAGTTCCACCGCTTCGTCGTCGTTGCCGTCGTCGAAACGGAGGGCTGCGGACATCGCCTCAAGCAATGCCACCGGTGTGACACCGCGTTCGGCCAACTCCGCCGCCGGGCCAACGAATCGCTCGTGGCGGCTGAGCTTCCGCAGAGGCGCCCGGCCCACGCGGTTCACGGTATCCGGCAGGTGTGGGTTGGTGAAGCGGGACAGGATCTTCTGCACATAGGCTTCCTGCTCAGCCTCCACAAACCCATGCTTGGCCACCAGCAGTTCCTTGGTTTCCTCCAGCACCGCCCGGACCTTCGCTGCCACAGCCGGATCCGCCATGGCATCGGAGATCTTCTCAAGCCCTGCTGCGTAGCCGAAGTACGCAGCAGAAGCGTGGCCGGTGTTCACCGTGAACAGCTTGCGTTCGATGTACGGCCCCAGCTCGTCCACGAAGGTAGCTCCGGGAATCTTCGGGGCGTTGTCTCCAAACGGCGTACGGTCAATGACCCACTCGTAGAAGGTCTCCACCGTGACGTCCAGGCCTTGTCCCGCCGCCTGATTGGGGACGATGCGGTCCACGGCCGTGTTGGCAAAGACCGCGACTGCCCCCAAGTCACCCGCGGATTCGTCCCAGGCAGCCTGGATCTCCGTGTGCAGGAGGCCCGTGGCGTTGATGGCATTCTCGCAAGCCATCACTTGGAGGGCCGGCAAGTCCGCGGGACGGGCCGCCAGCCCTCGGGCGATTACTGGTGCCACGAACTTCAGGATGTGTGGCCCCACCGCAGTGGTGACCACATCCGCCGTCGAAATTTCCTCAACAACAGCGGCTTCCTGCGAGGCGGAGTTGAGGGCGCGGAAACCGGTCACGGTCTTGACCGCCGGGTTCTCGCCTACCTCGTGAACGTCGTAGCTGCTTGCCGAGGCGAGCTGGCTGATCAGGGCGTCCGCTACGTCCGCGAACACCACCTCATAGCCGGCCTCGTGGAGCAGCAGCCCCACGAAACCACGCCCGATGTTGCCTGCCCCAAAATGAACTGCCTTCACTATGCGTTGACCTTTCCGAACAGCTCCAACACTTCATCAACCGTGGTGGCTTCCTCCAACTGGGCAACCTGCGCCTTGTTGGTGAAGATCTTGGCGATCGAGGACAGGATGTGGAGGTGCTCGTTATTGATACCGGCCACGCCCACCACAAACTTCACTTGCTTGCCGCCCCAGTCGATGCCCTCCGGGTAGCGGATGATGGACACTGCCGAGTGGTTGATGTGTTCCTTGGCATCGTTGGTGCCGTGCGGGATCGCCAGGAAGCTGCCCATGTACGTGGACACGGATTCCTCGCGCTCGTGCATGGCGTGGACGTAGCTTACATCCACGGCACCGCGATCCAGCAGGAGCTTTCCGGCTTCATCGATCGCGGCGTCCCGGTCAGTCGCAGTTCCGTTCAGGACCACGCTTTCGCGGAGCAGGACACCTTTACCTTCAACGGGTTGACCGTCTGTTGCTTTACCGCCTGCGGCGGGGGCCGGCTCAGCGGCATGCGCACCATGGGCGGGGGCTGCTGTTGTGGCAGCTGCGGCGGGCTGCACGCCGGCGGTGGGCTCCGTCGTCGTGCCTGAGTCGGGCGTTACGCCTGTTTCAGATGCCGCACCTTCGCTGTTGCTGCTCCGGACCAGGTCCACGATTTCGTCGTACTTGGGGCTGTTCATGAAGTTGTCCACCGAGTAGTGAACGGCGCTGGCCGTCCTCGGCTGGGCACGTTCGGTGAGGTCCTGGTGCGTGACCACAACGTCGTAGTTGTCGTTGAGGTTGGCGATGGCCGAGTTGGTGACCTTGACGTCCGGGAAGCCGGCCGCCTTGATCTTGTTGCGCAGGACCGAGGCACCCATGGCGCTGGAACCCATGCCGGCGTCGCAAGCGAACACGATGTTCTGGACCGGGCGGGTGAGGACAGTGCCAGCCTGGGCACCGGCGCGTACTTGGCCGCCAGCGCTCTCACCGGTCAGGGCAGAGGAGACGGAGCTCTTCTTGCCTTTCATGGCCTCCATGCGCGAGGTAGCTGCGGAGAGATCATCCTCGCCCTTGTTCTTGGACGTACGCAGGATAACCGCAGCGATGAGGAAGGACACGGCCGTCGCCAAAACAACCGCCAGGATGACGCCCACATAGCTGTCACGGGATGTCTGTGCCAACACGGCAATGATCGAACCCGGGGCAGCCGGAGCCACGAGGCCGGAATTGGTGATGGCCATAGTGGCAATGCCCGTCATGCCGCCACCGATGGCAGCGAGGATGAGGACGGGCTTCATGAGCACGTACGGGAAGTAGATCTCGTGAATGCCACCGAGGAAGTGAATGATTGCTGCGCCGGGAGCAGAAGCCCTGGCTGCACCGCGGCCGAAGAACATGTACGCCAGCAGGATACCGAGGCCCGGGCCGGGGTTGGCTTCGAGCAGGAACAGGATGGACTTGCCCTGTTCCAGCGACTGCTGAATACCCAGCGGAGTAAGCACGCCGTGGTTGATGGCGTTGTTGAGGAACAGGACCTTGGCGGGCTCGATGAAAATGCTGGTTAGCGGCAAAAGACCGTTATTGACCAGGAACTCCACAACCTCGCCAGCACGGTCCGTGAACCACTTAACAACATAGGAAAGGCCGTAGAAACCGCCCAGCGCCAACACTGCGCCCCAAATACCGGCGGAAAAGTTGTTGACCAGCATCTCAAAGCCCGGACGGATCTTGCCGTCCCAGAGCCGGTCGATCTGCTTCATGGTCCAGGCACCCAGCGGGCCCATGATCATGGCACCGATGAACATGGGAGAGTCTGTACCCGCGATCACGCCCATGGTGGCAATGGCGCCCACCACGCCGCCTCGGACGTCATAGACCATCCGGCCGCCGGTGTAGGCGATCAGGATTGGAAGCAGGTACGTGACCATCGGGCCGACGATGCCGCCGTTGGGTTCGCCTTCGGCATTGGTTCCGAAGCCGCCCAACTCGGCTACGGGAATCCAACCCTTCTCAATGAACAGGGCAGTGATGAGGCCCCAGGCGATGAAGGCGCCAATGTTGGGCATGATCATGCCGGACAGGAATGTTCCGAACTTTTGGACACCAACGCGGGCGCTGGTGCGGGGCTTCGCAACGGTCTCTGTTGCCATGTGAATTCCTAACGTGTGTCCCGCTGCGGCGCGGGGTCAGTCGATATAGATCGAGAGAGAACAGCCTTAGGAGCTGCTGGAAATGCGGTGAAGCCACTCGAGGAACAGCTTCAATTCAGAGCTGGAAAGTTGGTCCGAATGTGAGGCCTGCAGTGCCGCATTCAGGGCGATTGCCGCAACAACCACGGACGACTTACCGGAGTCGTCCGCTGCGGCGCCACGGGCGATGTCCGTGGAGACGGCGAAAATCATGGAGTCCCGGGTCATCGTTGAGAGCTCGAGGTTCCGTTCTTCCACCGGTTCTGCGATCAGCATGAGCGTGACGCCCACGTTGGCGGCCAGAATGCTGCGTGCCGCCTCGCGGGGCGGCACGTTGATCTGACCGGCGATAGCGGCTTTGTTCAGCATTTCTTCCAGAAGCGCTTCAGCATCGGCCACGATTGCCGGCCGGCTTTCCGGTCTGATATTGCCGAACATCACCAAATACAGATGGGGTTGGCTCAGCCCGAACTGGACGTGGTTGTCCCACATCCGCCGGACGTCTTCCAAGGGCTCCCCGGACGGTGCAAAATCCCGCTCCCCCGCCACATACTCTTCAAATCCGGCCGATACGACGGCGTCGAACAGGCCTTCCTTGTCGCCAAAGTGGTGGTAGAGCGTTGGCGCCGTGACCCCGGCAAGCTTGGTGATCTGGCGCGTTGAGACCGCTGACCCCTCCGAATTCGCCAGCAATTCGGCAGCTGCGCGAAGCAACCGAATTTTGGGCGGAAGCTGGTCATCGAAACTCATAACCGCTACCCTAGCACCTATAGCGTTGCTATATGAAGTGGCTCACAAAGGAATTTTGTAGGCTAGTTTTCGAGGCTCCCGGTGCCGTCGCCGGCGGGCCTGAACCAACAAGCAGGAACAGAGGATTCAGTGCAGAATTTCCAAGGAGTAGGGGTAAGCCCTGGCCGCATCATTGGTTCCGTCCGCCAGATGCCCAAGCCGGTGAGCGAACCGCCGTCGGGAGAGCGTTTGGCAGCGGACGTGGGTCCGGAAGACGCCGTCGCGGGTTTGAAAGCGGCTGCGCAGGCGGTGCATGACGAACTCAAGGGACGCGCGGACAGTGCTTCCGGCGACGGCAAAGCCGTCCTCGAAGCCACTGCGCTCATGGCCAAGGACACCATGCTCCTGAAGTCGGCCGCGAAGCTGATCAATGCCGGCTCCTCGGCCGAAAGGGCTATCTGGGAAGCCGGCGCTTCCGTCTCCGAAATGCTGCACAACTTGGGCGGCTACATGGCCGAGCGCGCCACCGACGTCCTGGACGTGCGCGCCCGCATCGTTGCCGAACTCCGCGGCGTCCCCGCACCGGGTATTCCCGCCTCGGACACGCCCTTCATCCTGGTGGCCGAGGACCTCGCACCGGCGGACACCGCAACACTGAATCCCGCCGTGGTCCTTGCTCTGGTGACCTCGGGCGGCGGCCCGCAGTCCCACACGGCCATCATTGCGCGCTCACTCGGCCTGCCCGCCGTGGTGGCTGCACACGGCGTTGACGATATTGCCGACGGTTCCGAGGTTTACGTAGACGGCGCAGCTGGCTTCGTGGCCGTTTCGCCCTCTGATGAGCAACGCGCTGCGGCGACTGCCTGGGCCGAGACCTCCGCCACGCTCGCCGAATTCGACGGAAACGGCACGACGGCGGACGGCCACCTAGTGCCGCTCCTCGCCAACGTCGGCGGAGCCAAGGACGCCGTGGCAGCTGCCGCTTTGGGCGCCCAGGGTGTTGGCTTGTTCCGCACCGAATTCTGCTTCCTTGAACGAGACACCGAGCCCTCCGTGGAGGAGCAGGCCGCGGCTTACAAGGCCGTTTTTGACGCGTTCCCGGGCAAGAAAGTTGTCCTTCGCACGCTCGACGCCGGCGCCGACAAGCCACTCCCCTTCCTCACGGATGCCACCGAACCCAACCCTGCACTGGGTGTTCGCGGCTACCGCACCGACTTCACCACACCAGGCGTCCTGGAGCGCCAGCTCGAGGCCATTGCCCGGGCAGCTTCGGAATCCGACGCCGACGTGTGGGTCATGGCCCCCATGATCTCCACCGCCGCGGAAGCCGGCCGCTTCGCCTCCCTCTGCGCTGCTGCCGGAATCAAGACGCCGGGCGTGATGGTGGAGGTCCCCTCTGCTGCGCTGACCGCCGCCACCGTGCTGCGCGAAGTCGGGTTCGCGTCCCTCGGCACCAACGACCTCACCCAGTACGCCATGGCCGCCGACCGCCAGCTCGGACCCCTCGCGGAACTCAACACCCCGTGGCAGCCTGCCGTGCTCCGGCTCGTGCAGCTCACCGTTGAAGGTGCGGCGCAGGAAAGCTCCGGCCGCGAAGGCGACCCCAAGCCCGTGGGCGTCTGCGGTGAGGCTGCCGCCGACCCTGCCCTCGCCGTCGTACTGACCGGGCTGGGTGTCACCACACTGTCCATGACCGCGCGCTCCCTGGCCGCCGTCGGGACTGTGCTGAAAACGGTGACGCTGGAGCAGGCGCAGGAACTGGCCCGGCTCGCTTTGTCTGCTCCGAGCGCTCTTGAGGCCCGCGACTGGGTCCGCGCCAAACTCCCCGTGCTCGAAGAGCTCGGCCTCTAACTTTTCGCTTCCGACTTTTAGGAGAAATCCATGCCCGAACGCACAGCCACCATCGCCAGCCGCTCCGGACTGCACGCCCGCCCCGCCGCCTTGTTCGCCGAGGCTGCAGGCGAGCAGCCCGTGGAGGTCACCATTGCCATGCAAGGCGAACCCGCCGATGACGCGCTCGACGCCGCGAGCATCCTTTCGCTCATGACGCTCGGCGCTGCCAAGGGTGACGTAGTGGTGCTGCGGGCCGAGGGGGACGGAGCCGACGCCGCGCTGGACGCACTGGTCAAGCTGCTGGAGACGGACTTGGACGCGGAGTAGCTGCTCGCCGGGCTGGCCGATACGACGATTCGCTGCACCTTAGACGATAGGAGTCGTCTAAGGTGCAGCGATCCGTCTCAATGGATGCTGGACGCGGTGTGCGACGGTTCAACGTGAGCCACGCGCTAGGCTTCTGCCATGGCATTGATAGCTCCCCGCGTCACTCCTGGCTTGCCCGCCGATGACGCCCGGAATCTGGCACGCTCCCTCCAAGACAGCGATGACATCACCGTGTTCGTAGATGGCACGGTCCACCGCCTGCCCACCGAGGCGAGGGACGCCGTCGTCGACCTCCTCGCCAGGCTGAGCCGTGGCGAAACGGTGACGGTGAGCAGCGTGGAGGAAATGCTCACCACCTCACAAGCCGCTGAGCTTGCCGGCATCTCCCACACCTATCTGCGCAACATGACCGATCGCGGCGAAATCCCGGTGGAGTACCGGGGAACGCATCGTCGCATCCGGCAGGCCGCCATCATTGAATGGCTGGCAACGCAGAAGAAAAAGCAGCAGGCCCAAGCGGCAGCGGAAGATGACGTCTCCACCGATTCCCAGAGCTAGCCAACCCACATCACCAGCATGCTGTTCAATAGCGGTATGGCAAAAAGCTCCCCTTCGACCGTTTGGCCCGTGGTGCAGCAGGAGCGTCGTGCGCTGATCCAAGACCTCGAACCGCTTGAGCCAGCGCAATGGCAGACGCCGTCCCTGTGCTCCGGCATCCGCCGCGACTACCCCGCCCAGCACGGGGCCACCGTACTCAGCGCATTACTGCTTGCGGTGTCAGGGCGGCCGATCGGGAGCGATGAAGTGAGCGGACCCGGAGCTCCGGTGTTCCTGCAACGGTTGGGAAACGAGTGAAGATGCCAGGGGACACAAAAGGATTGCTTTCTGCCGACGTCCAGGCCTTAGGCCTGACCGGCAGGATCCATTGGACGAAGGGCTCGCCTGCGCCGGAGCCGGGCGCAGAGCCGGGGAGCGAACCCGCGTACATCTTGATTCACGGGATCGGGGTGTCGCATAGATACCTGGCGCGGTTGCATGCTGTTCTCGCGGCGAGCGCACCGACGTACTCGCTGGACCTGCCCGGTTTTGGCGGGACGCCCAAGCCCGGTCGCCAGCTCTCAGTGGAGGACTACGGCGCGTTCATTGCCGATACACTCGCGTCGTGTGGCATCGACTCCTACGTGTTGGTGGGGCATTCGATGGGTACGCAATTTGCCATCGAGGCGGCCCTGCGCGCCCCCGAGCAGGTCAAGCAGTTAGTACTGATGGGTCCCGTGGTGGATTCACGGCATAAAAATGTGTGGCGGCAGTCGCTGGCCCTGAGCCTCGACGGAATACTCCGCGAGAGTCCCACGTCCAACGCGATCGTCATGTCCGACTACTTCCGCTGCGGCCCGCGCTGGTACCTCACCGAGCTGCCGGTGATGATGAAATACCCCACGGAGAAAAGGCTGGCCGGCATCCAGGTACCGTTGCTGGTCCTGCGCGGTAGCCGCGACCAGGTGGCGGGCCCGGATTGGTCACTGCGGTTGTCCAGGACAGTGGTACAGGGTCGCTTGGTGGAGATTCCGGGCGTCGGGCACGTGGCGCAGCACATGCGTCCCAAGGCTGTGGCGGATGCCATCCGGAGCTTCGTCACCGCTACCACTCCGCACCGCTAAACACTGACGCACGACGCCGGCACCTGGACTGGGTGCCGCTTGTCGGGTAGCCGCGTCCCGGCTAGGCTGACGGAGCAAGCGCATTAGTAAGTTTGCTTATGAAAGGGCTGATCGTGACTGACAAAGACTCAACTGAAGAGACCCAGGGCTTCGGCGCCACCGGCGCCACAGGACCCTTCGCCACAGGATCCTATGACACGACCTCCGATGCCGACAGCATCCACGAAGATCCCGATATGCGCCAGGACGAGGACGAGGATCCCGCAGCCTCCGCCAACCCGGACCCCCTGGACGGCAACGTCACAGGGTTGGAGCCCGGCGGTGGAGTTCCTCCGGGAGAAACCCCGCCGGCCGAAGGCAGCATGAGCAGCGACCAAGGCCACCACGAGTAACTCCGCTGCAAGCCTCGCTGTTACGTTGCTAACCCGCTGTTTCGTTGCTGGCCAGCGACGTAACAGCGGGTTGGCAACGTTCTAGGCGTTCGGTAGCTTCAGGATCGCCCCGAGATCGTACTCAGCGGGCTCTTCCAGCTGCGCGTACGTGCAGCTCCCGGGGGTCCTGTCCGGCCGCCACCTGCGGAACTGCGTGGTGTGCCGAAACCTGTCCCCCTCCATGTAGTCGTACTTCACTTCGATCACGAGCTCGGGGCGCAGGGGCACGAAGGAGAAGTCCTTGCCCCCGCTCCAGCGGCTTTGGGCGCCCGGCATGCGTGAACCCCCGGCAGCCTCGTCCTGCCTGGCCCATTCGCCCCACGGGTGTTGGTCGAGTTCAATCTGATACGGCTCAAGATCAGCCACCAAGGCCTCGCGCTTGGCCATGGGAAACGATGCCACTACTCCCACGTGATGCAGCCGGCCGGTGTCATCGTGCAGGCCAAGCAGCATGGAGCCCACTACTTTCGCGGTCTTGTGCCAGCGGAACCCAGCCACCACGCAATCGGCCGTGCGCTCGTGTTTGGTCTTGAACATCACCCGCTTGTTCGGGAGGTACGCCCCATCCAGTGGTTTGGACAGCACACCATCCAGGCCCGCGCCCTCCAGTTGTACGAACCACTCCTGTGCCCGTTCCAGATCAGTCACCGCAGGAGTCACATACACAGGCGGCTCGGCCTCGGCGAGCGCACGTTCCAAGATGGCCCGGCGCTCGGAGAACGGCTTGTCCATGAGGTTCTGATCGCCTAGCGCGAGGATGTCGAACGCAATCATGGACGCCGGGGTCTTCTCAGCAAGCATACGGACGCGGCTGTCGGCGGGGTGGATCCGCTGCTGGAGCACCTCGAATTCGAGCCGGCCACCCTCGATCAGGACGATTTCGCCGTCAATCACGCATTTGTCCGGCAGGTTCTTCCTGAGGGCATCCACCACCTCGGGGAAGTAGCGGGTCATGGGCTTCTCGTTGCGGCTGCCCAGGACGATCTCGTCGCCGTCCTTGAAGACGATGGTCCGGAAGCCGTCCCATTTGGGCTCATAGTGCCCAACATCGGGGATGGTCGGAACGGATTTGGCGAGCATGGGCGAGACGGGTGGCATCACAGGCAGGTCCATAGACAATGTCTACCCGCCGGTGCGCGCCGAAGCTAGTGTTGGCCAGGGATATCTTGGTCGAGCGGCCCAGCGAGTGCCGCCCAGCACCGGCCCCGAAGCCTAAGCGCTAGAAGCCTACCGCTTAGGCTGAACTACCGCCCGTTACATTAATGTGACTTTACTTTCCGGCTCATGTACCGTCGTAGGGCGACCCATATCTCCGCTGGGCCGCTTCCGGATTGACGCCGAGCTCTGCCGCAATCCGGGATCCGCCAGACCCGCGGCAGAGACGGGGGACCCAGGTTCCCGGGCTTGTTACCCACAAGCCCTTGGGGTGAAGCCGCCTTGCGCGGCCGGACGGCCTCGTCCGAACCCGACAGCTAACCTCGAAGGCGTTGAGAGGCAACCACCATGTCCCCAACCATGGATCAGCCGCGCCGCGCCCAGACTGAAGGCGAGCGCACCAAGCCAACCGGACGCCGTCGGGCCCAACCCAGCGGATTCCTTGACAACGCGCCGGCAGATTCCGCCGCCGTCAGCGGAACGTCAAGCACGACGCCGGAATCCGCCACTGCGGCCATGCCCGCCGGGGTGAAACCCACCACGCGTGCGGAAATCCGTGCAGCCGAGCGCGAGCGTGCTGCCCGGGCCGTACTCGCGCCCGAGGAATCGGCGGCAGCTCCGAAGTCCACCACACCGGGACCTCCTACCGCAGCCATCCCCATCGTTCCGCCGGCCAGCCAGGAACCCGATTCACGGGAATCCAGTAGCCAGGAACCCGCCACCACGGCTATTCCAGTGGTGCAGCCTGCAACGCCGGAACCCGCAACTGCGGCCATTCCTGTAGTCACTGCCCGCGATGAGTCCGCGCGCACGCCGGAACCCACGGAGTCCCCGCGCGGCAAGTCTCCAGCTCAGGTGGCCGCAGCCGCTACAGCCTCGGCATCATTGGCTAGCCGCCGGGACGTTCGAAAGCCGGCCGCTGCGCCCACCACCAAGTCCGGTTTTGGCGCCACATCCTCGTTCGGCCGCGAACCGTTCAGCCGTGAACCACAGGCCGCCCTGCGCAAGGCAGCTTCGGTCAAACACATGAGCCAGCGCATGGCCGTGGTGGCGGGGGCCCTTGGCCTCGTGCTGACAGCCGGCGCTTTGGGGCCAGCCCTTGAACTTCCGTTCTTCGGCCAGGAAACCCCGTCGCAGGAAGCCAGCGGGGGCGAAGGCCGCACCTCGGGTTCGGCATCCCCCGGGCCCAAGGCTTCCTACACCACGGCGTCATCACCTTCGGCCTCCACGCCATCCACAGCATCAGGGGCAACGGCTTCCTCCGAGGCCGGCCAGCCCGCGACGATCGCGGAGGCACCCGGGGCGGTGTCGCCGTCGTCGACTCCCACCCCACAGGTTTCGCTCGCGGACCCGGTATGGGTTCCGTCAGCGGGCTCGTCCGCAGTCCCGGCAGTTCCTGGCGCCACCAGCCCGGCACCCACCCAGCCGGCCCCCGCGCCGAGCGATGTGCCGCCCTCGGACACCATCACTACACCGCCTGCGCCGACGCCAACGGGCACTCCCACACCGACCCCGACTCCCACAGGAACTGCGACTCCCACACCGACTCCAACGCCGACGGATACTGCAACGCCGACGTCCAAGCCGAAACCGGGCAAGCCGACCGCTGCCTCAGCACCGCAGCCCAGTGAATCGGCACTTCAGGACATCCTCGATGCCGCCCAGAAGGTATTCGGTTGAGCACCCGCGTGCCCCGTACGTCCACCCATGCGGGGTGGCATAGCCGGTACTGCAGCAGCAGCCGGACCGCCACGTTTCGTCGGCGGATGGGGCGCTGGAGCTGCCAGCGTTTGCGGCGCTCGTAAGGCAACACCGCATACTTCGTACTTACAAGAGGAGGCAGGCACCCGGCCCGGGTACCTGCCTCCTCTTGTTTGTGTTACCGCTGATTGTGTCACCGCGTTGGCGCCTTTAACCCGTCGCCTCAGATCCGTGGCCGTACTGCCCAGCGCCGCGCCTTCAGTGCAGCATGCAATTCGAGCCGGATCGCGCCACTTAATGGATCAGCACCGATGAGCTGACGGATCCGCCCGAGCCGGTTGTAAATGCTGCTCCTGTGGAGGTGAAGTTTGGCGGCGACATCCTGAACTGAGCCGTCGTTGTCATAGAGCAATTCAAGGACGGGCAGGAGTTCGCCGTTTTTGTCGTGGTCCTCGAGTGCCCTGAAATGCACAGATCCCGTGTCATCCCAACCGCCCGGTGCTACCAAACGATCGAACAGCTGGTACACGCCAACAGTTCGGCTGTCCACGAGCTCACCCAAAGGGAGGTCTACTGCGGCCGCTTGGGCAGCAACCTTCGCTTGCCGGTACGCACCGGACAGCTGCCGGATAACTTGGAATGGTTCGCTGATCCCCAGGATTACCCTGTCCACTTTGCGGCCTGCGCGTTTGGCGAGCTCCAGTTGATAGTGCACCAAAACCTGGGCATGGTCCGCCCGGCCGCCCGACTCGCGGAACAACACAACGGAATGCGTCTCCGTTCCGGCGCTGAACAACGCGGCGTTCACGCCGATGGTGGACTGCAGCGCGGCAGATCGATGCGTCAGGGTAGCTGCAATGGGATCGACGTCGGACCTCGCGCCATCGGGGTCGAGGATAGTCACCAGCTGCCACGGACCGCGGCCTTGGATTTCCTTCCAACCCGCGACGGCGGCCACAGCGTTGGATTCGCCGCCGCAGGCTGACAGAAACTCCTGTTCACGCCGTCGCCGGAACTCCGATTCAGCCGTGTTGGAATCAAGGAGCAAGCCCGCCAGCAGGTCCAGCTCGTCCCGCACGCCTGGCAGTTCGGCGAGTATCGCCGTCGCGCTCTGTTCCTCAAGGTCAAGCTGCACCCACAAGTACCCCACGCGGAAACCGCGCACCAGCAAGGGGACACAGACGCGGCCCAACATGCCCAGTTCGTCGTTGGCTGGAACCACCACGGGTCGCACCGCCGTGGCAATGCCGTGAGCAAGCTGCCATGCGCTGACGTCGCTGGGTACCCGCTTGCTCAGGAGGAAGTTCACGCGGACGCGGTCGGCGTGGGACTGGTTGGAGCTGTAGGCGAGGAGAACGCCGTCGAGGTCTTCCAGGGAGAGCCCGCGGCCCAGCTTCAGAGCCACCCGTTCAACGATCTGTTCCACGTCCTGCTGCATCGGAAAAGCGTACCAACAGCAGGCGACACTTGACGCTTCAGTGCTCGACAAATGTCGAGCTTGCTTGGCAAAGATCCTTATATCCACAGGGTTTTCCTGTGCGGGCTGCTCCGACTCCATGTCGCCTGCCTCACAGCCGGATTTATTCTGGAATCACAGCCCGCAACACATTTTTCGGCCGAAGAGGCCGCTAACGATGGAGCCCACAGATGATCATCGGTGTCCCCAAAGAAATCAAGAACAACGAGTTCCGCGTAGCCATCACGGCTGCCGGCGTCCACGAGTTCCGCACCCACGGACACTCCGTTCTGGTTGAGCGCGGCGCAGGCCTCGGCTCGGGCATCACCGACGAGGAATACTCGATCGCCGGCGCAGAAATCGTCAACGAAGCCGACGATGTCTGGGCCCGCGCAGACATGGTCATGAAGGTCAAAGAACCCATCGCGGCCGAGTACCACCGCTTCCGCAAGGGCCTCATCCTCTTCACCTACCTCCACCTCGCCGCAGAGCCCGAGCTCACCGCCGAGCTCATCAACTCCGGCGTCACGGCCATCGCCTATGAAACCGTTCAGGAGGGCCGCACGCTTCCGCTGCTCGCCCCGATGTCCGAGGTCGCAGGTCGCCTGTCCGTAGTGGTCGGCGCTTCCTCCCTCATGGCTCCGGCCGGTGGCAAGGGTGTCCTCCTGGGCGGCGTACCGGGTGTGCGCCCGGCCAAGGTTGTTGTCCTCGGCGCCGGCGTTGCGGGAACCAACGCCGCAGCCATGGCGCTGGGCCTCGGTGCTGATGTCACCATCATGGACATCAACATCAACCGGCTGCGCGAACTCGACGCCCTCTACCAGGGCCGCCTGAAGACCGTTGCCTCCAACGCCTACGAGATCGAGAAGTCAGTCATCGACGCAGATCTCGTGATCGGCTCCGTCCTGATCCCCGGCGCCAAGGCACCCAAGCTGGTCACCAACGACCTCGTTGCCCGCATGAAGCCGGGCTCGGTTCTTGTGGACATCGCCGTTGACCAGGGCGGCTGCTTCGAGGACACGCACCCCACCACCCACCAGGAACCGACGTACAAGGTCCACAACTCGATCTTCTACTGCGTTGCCAACATGCCTGGCGCCGTTCCGAACACCTCCACGTACGCACTGACCAACGTCACCCTGCGCTACGCCGTGGCACTGGCCAACCTGGGCGTCAAGGCCGCCTTCGACCGCGATCCCGCGCTCGCCGCCGGCCTCAACATCGCTGCAGGCCACGTGGCACACCACTCCGTTTCCGAGGCACACAACCTGCCGCTGGTGACGGACTGGCACAGCCTGGTCACCGCATAGCGAAGCCTTCGCGGCGACAGAAACACGTCCCTGGCCCGCTGTTCCGTTGCTGCCCAGCAACGGAACAGCGGGCTTCCGACGTTTCAGCGCGAAAAGTTCCGATGGGTGTCTCCACCTCAAGCTGCAGCACAGGCTCCTGGATGCCCAGCTTGTGGAGAAGCAGGCGAGTGCGTGTCTCCCCCACTGACTCGGATCTCTTATCCATTGCGGCGAGAACCTGACGCAGCCGCCGCGCACCCCGCGTGATCCTGCCGCTGTCCGGAAAATGTTGCAGGATTCCCGGATCAGCACCCCGCCTGAGGGCCTGGTCCGCGATAACCACGGCTGCTTCGAAAGCCAACGTTCTCGCACAGTCGATCACTGTCCGTTCAAGGCTCGTGACTCTGACCCGGCCTCCCCACGGCGCGGGCACTTCCGTGATTTCTTCCGGGTTCAACGGCCCACCGTGGGCAACCACATCCGCACCCGAACTTGCCTGGGCAGGAGAGAATGGCGTGGTGACATGCACTTGAGGGCCACCTTCCCAGTCAAGGCACCCATGGAGCCGGGCAGCACTCAGGTGGCTATACGTTGCTTGGCCCGACGTGCTGCACGCATGGGCCTGAATACGGAGTATCTCCCGTTCCCAGGGCTTGCGACGACGCCAGTCAACTGTCCGGACATAGGCACCGCGCCTCAGCCTCAGGAGCTTCCCCGAACGCACTCCTGCGGTCAGCGCGCGGTCCCCCAGGCCCGTGGCCGCAAGCTCGGGGGTTGAGGCAACAAGGGTGGACGGCCAATGCTCAGCGAGAAGGGCATCAAGCTTTTGTGATTGCATCTACCCATTTTTGGTGCAGGGGCGGCCGACAACCATCGATGATGCATCCTATGTGGACAACTACGTGCCGAGGCCGCTGTTCCGTTGAGGCCCAACGACGGAACAGCGGGCCGAGAACGGATTTGCGGTTAGGGCCTCGACGGGAGGGACGGAACCAGCTGCGACGGAACCGGCACAGGAACACCCGAGGGGCCAAGCTTGGAGGGATCGATCGTGGAGGGGTCGATCTCCGGCGGGGTCACGGGCAACACCGGCGGCGTGGGGACGACGCCGTTTCCGGGCTCCTGGTGCGACGGCGCGTTGGGGGTACGTTGCGATGGTTCGCCCCCGGGCTGCGGCTGGGGTTCGGGAGCAACAGGACTGACGGGTGCCGCCGGAGCAGGCTGGGGTTGGACAGTGGCAGGACCTTGCTGCGGCACGTCCGGAGCAGGCACCTGCTGCTCGGGGGTGGTGCCAGCGGGCGCATCGGGTTGGGGAGCGCTGCCCGAACCCGGGTTCAGTTGTGACACCACCGAACCGATTGCTGCTCCAAGATGCTGGAAAGCGCCCGGCAGGCCGCCCTCCGATGCGACGGCAGCGGTAGCCCCGCCTGCCATGGACACGGCAACGGCAAGGCCCGCGATGGCGGCGCGGCGCTTCTTACGACGACGTGCAGCGAGTTCGTCCACAGGAGCGGACCCGGGCTGGGGCTCCGGCGCAACGGTGGCGAGTACCGCCGTGGGTGCACCCGACGACGCGGACGGTCCCTCCGCCGTCGAGGGCTGTTCGGTGACAGCGAGCCGTTCTGTGGCGGCTGGGCTGCTGACCATGAGCGCGCGGACTGCGTCGGACGGCAAAGGGGCAGTGCCAGCCAGTGAACGGAGCTCCAGAAGTTCCGTGCGGAGGGCTGCGTCGCCGGAGAGGCCGGAGTCGGCCAGCAAATGGTCGATGGCCTGCTGGTCGCGGCGTCCGCGAGGCGTGAATTGTTCGCTCATGATGTGCCGTTCCTTAGTAGTGCACGCTTCTTCAGTGCACCCAATGCCCTGCGCTGCAGTTGTTTGACGGATCCCTGGGACTTGCCCATGATCGCCGCCGTATCTTCCACCGAAACATCTGCGACGACCCGAAGTGCCAGGACCTCCCGATAATCGTCGGGAAGATCATCCAAAATCTCGGTGACTCCCAGGCCGGCGACTCGTCCAAAAGCCTGGTCTTCCGCCGAAGGCACCCGCCTGGCGTCCAAGTCCGCCTCATATGGCGTGGACTCGGGCGTTCGTTCCCGCTTGCGATAGTGGTCAACCATCCGCGCGTGCGCGATGGTGAACAGCAACGTCTTGGCACCCTGAAGCCCTCCACGGAGCGAATCCAGCTTGGGATACAGGGCCAGGAATACGTCCTGCGTCACGGCTTCGGGGTCGTCCACGCCGCGTGCCCTGAGATAGCCAAAAACCGGTCCGGCGAAGTTGTTGTAGGCAGCCGTGAAGAGCAGGGCGGGATCATCCTGATCCGCCTGCACGTATTCATCAGCCAAAGGGTCTAGCACCCGTGGATGCCTCCGTCCCACACCACACTACGTAGCGGGGCTCCTTGTCCTAAGCCAAGGAGCCCCGCCCTTAAACCGTAACCGCTGCTTGCTTAGCGGACAGAATCGAGGGGTGCGCCCGGAACAGCCGGGACCTCGGAGGGAAGCTGAGTGGACAGCTCAGGAGTCGCGGGAACGGCAGGAACAGCCGGCGCGGCGGGAACGCCCGGCACTGCGGGGACAGCCGGTACGGCAGGGGTTGCAGGCAGTTCGGACGTAACGGCGGCGTCGACGTCGGCCTCAGCCTTTGCCGAACCGTCAGCCTTCAGGCCGGCGGCCTTACCGGCTTCCACCACGGACTCGCAATGCGCCTCCACCTTGGCTTCGCCGCCGGCAGCGATGGTCAAGGACTCGAAGCCCGGAACCTTCGTGTCGGACTTCAGGCCGCCGTTGAGGAAAGCGGTGCAGAGACCGAAAGCCTCCGGGGAGGTGGCATCTTCTGCCGCAGCTTTGGCATCGGACACTGCGTCGGCAGCCTTGGCCTGGCCGGCTTCGGCGGCCTCGGTTGCCGTTGCCTTCGCGGTCTCGACGGCGTCAGTGGCCTGAGACTTGGCGGTTTCGGTAGCGTCGGCTGCTGCAGCTTCGGCTGCTGCGACGGTCTTCCCGGCCACCGGGGCCGGTGCTCCAACGAGGTCGTGGGCGGACTGCTGAATATCAGTGGGAAGTGCGCCATTGAACGCAGCGACGCCGGTTCCACCGGCAGCTACAGCTCCGGCAGCCAGGACGCCCGCGGCGACTTTGCTGGTGGCAAGGACAGTGAACAAGGACATGAAACCCTCCGACAAACGATTTTGGGATTGCCCCGGCCGCGGTTGGGTCGCGACCGGATGATCAGCGTGCGGACGTGGCCCGCACACCCCTTACATCGCTCGCGACGCCGGTGAGGTTACGCCTTGTCCGAAATTCTTTTTCAAGAGCTCGGATACTGCTTCTTGGCCGTGCTGCTACTTATCCACATAACGCTCCTTTTCCACACTGGCTAGATGTCCCCATGGCCGGGCACGTTGGGGCCAACTATGCTCAAGAAACCGCCCGGCACCTTTGGACGCCCGGCGATTGACATGGCACTACGTTCAGGGGATACGTGATGGGGCTGAGAATCTGATGGGGCAGGGACTGGTAGGCGCGGATGTCGGGGATCTCCGGCGTTTGTCCGCTGTCATGGACGCCGAGGCTGAGAAGATCACAAATCTTCAACAGCAGCTCACAGCCATGATCCAGGCAGGTTCGTACTGGCAGGGAAATGACGCCGACCAGTTCCGGAGCAGGTGGCAGAGCGATCTCCGCGGACGGTTGGGAGCAGCAGCCACATGTCTGCGGACCAACGCCCGCGCCCTAAAACTCAACGCAGACCAGCAGGAACAAGCCTCCACGGGCGGTCCCGGGGGACCCAAGGGAGGACCCTCAGCAGGGACGGGGAGGACAGCACCCGGACCGCTGGAGTTCACTTTTGATCCCACCACCTACGGCCCGGTCACGGTGGAAGGCAGCGGCTCCTTCGACAGTAAAGCGTCGGGCGAAACGCACGGTTCCATAGGTCCGGCCGGCATCGACGTTGGCGGCTCCGGCGAGGCTTCCACCGGAGGTGAGATGACCTGGAAGGCAGGCTCTGAGTTCGGTCCTGTCAAGACGACAGTTACCAACGAAACGTTTGTGGGCGCGCGCGCCGAAGGCGAGTACGGGGCCAGTGTGCCGTTCGGGTTCGGACTGCCGAACGCCCACGCCAACGGCGAAGCATTCGCAGGCGCAGAGAACGTGACCACCGTACGATCCGACTTCTTTGACGGCTGGGTGACCGACACCTCCACCACGCGAATGATGACAGGAGTGGAGGCCAGCGCACACGCCAATGCCAGCAGCCCGTTCCTGTTTTCCGCGGGTGGGGAAGGCTTTGCCGGTCAAAAGGTCACCATAGATAACAAGACCGAGTTCGCCGGCGGCTTGTTCTCCGTGGGTCAGGGCGGAGAATTGCGGGCCGGAGCCTGGGCAAGCGCCGGCGAAGGCGAGGTCAGCGTCAAGGGCCGCGAGACCACCGGGACAGCCTTCAGCGCAGGTGCCGGAGCGGAACTGACTGGAAGCCGGTATGTAGAAGTTTTGGGCCAAACCGTAACTCTCAACGCAACGGTCGCCGCCGGAGCGGGCGAGGGTCACTTCTTCACGGCATCCGTTGACGAGGACGGGCTCACTCTGGGCGCGGGCGCCAAGCTCACCGCGGAACTGGGCCTGGGTGCGGGTGGCCAGATCACCCTCAGCCCCAAGGGGTTGGTGGATTCCGTCACCGGATTCGTCGATTTCCTGAACAACTGACATTCCTCACTCCAGTCCACTGCCGGAAAGGCTCCCATGTCGCAGCAGGTATTCCCGTCCACAGCTTTCCCCGCCTACCCCACCATCAAACTCAGCCCGCCAGCCGGGTGGACCCATCAGGTGGTCCCCGACGCCGTGGGCGCCTTGATGGCTCCTGCATCCGAAGGCCGCTACACGCCAAACGTGGTCATCTCCGTGTCCCGTCGATTGCCTGGCTACCAGCTGCAGGACATCGCTGCGTCCGTTGACTCGTTCTTGGACGCTTTGCCGGACGCCGTCCTGCTGGGCACAGAACCGGTAGTGATCAACGGAAGGGACTGGTACGTACGCGAGGCACGTTATACACACCCGCAAGCGGGCTCACTGACCCAGTTCACCGCCGTGACGGTGGTCCATCAGGACGCCGCTTCGGATATCGTCCAGCTGACTGGCAGCTGCCAGCCCAGTGAAGGCGAGGACCTGAAGGCCATCTATTCGTTGGTCGCCAGCGCTGACATTACGCCAGCGTCCTAGCCTGCTCGATCAGCTTCAGCACCTCAACCGAGTCCGCCGGATCCACAGGTAACGGAAGCGCGGATGCTGAGCCGCCGTCGTCGAGCTTTTCGGCGAGGATCCGGTAAAACTCAGGGTATGCACCGCGCTCCGTGGGGATAGCGGTGCGCTGCCCGTCTCCCTCCAGCGTGCCGTGGTTTTGGGGAGCTTCGACGCCGTACTCCGCATCCGTCGGCAGCCCGCCACCCAGCAGGTACGGCTCCTGCGGATCGGTGCCGAACTTTACGTAGCCGCCCTCTGTGCCGAGGATGCGAAAGCGTGGGCCATGGAGATGGCTGTTGAGGTTGAGGGTGACATGGCTGATCACCCCTGACTCGTGCCGGAGAGCCAGGAACACGTCGTCGTCGGCGCTTTCCTGAGGACGACGAGCCTGTATTTCCGCGAAAGTGACGGTGGCCGGTCCCAGGAATCGAAGAGCAAGATCGAGGACGTGCGTGCCGAGGTCAAACAGGACACCGCCACCGTCTTCGGCCGTGGCGCTGGCCTTCCAAGCCTTGGCGATTTCCGGCGCCCAGCGCTCCATGCCCACCTCGAACCGGGTCACGGTTCCCAGCGTACCGGCGTCGAGCAGTTTCTTCACGGTGAGCGAGTCACCATCCCATCGCCGGTTTTGGTAGACGGTGAGGACACGGCCCAGTTTCCCAGCCAGTCGGATCAGTTCCTCACCCTCGGCGCTGCGCACCGTGAACGGTTTATCAACGACGACGTCGAGCCCGGCTTCCAGCGCAGCTTTCGCGAGTGGAAAATGGGTGGCGGGCGGAGTGCCCAGGACCACCAGGTCCAGTTGGTCCGCGAGAGCCAGGATGTCCTGTGGGGAACTGACGATGCGCGTTTCCGGGTACCGCTCTTTCGCTTTGGCCTGCCTTCCGGCGTCCGAGGTTGAAATAACTGCGAGCTCATAAGCAGGGTTGCTCGCGATGAAGGGCGCATGGAAGACGCTGCCCGAAAGGCCAAAACCTGCAACGGCGGTACGTATCGGCTGGGAAGTCATGTGCCTAGGCTACCGATCCTCTCTCACGTAATAGCCCTTTTACGCCAACTGCGGCCGTATGGTTTTCTGAGACAGGTTGATGGGAGATCGACTTCAGAATGACTGGTCCTAGAAGAAAATATGATGCGGCTTTCCGTGAGGAAGCTGTGCAGCTGGTGTTGTCCTCGGATCGTTCA
>NZ_JAMOIT010000003.1:0-293444 GCF_023656375.1 Paenarthrobacter sp. TYUT067 | reverse complement strand
GGGCCGGCAACCATAACGGTTGCCGGCCCTTTCGGAACGGGATTGAAACGAGGACCTAAGCCGAAACCTCGATGGTTGCCAGGTTCTTTTTCCCGCGACGAAGAAGCAAGTAGCGTCCGTGAAGCAGCTGCTCGCGGGCAATAACGGCGTCGGGATCGGACACTTTGGTGTTGTTCACGTAGGCACCGCCCTCGCCCACGGTCCGGCGGGCGGCCGACTTGCTGTCTGACAGACCCGAAGCAACCAGGAGGTCAATGATGCCCAGGCCGTCGGCACTAATCGTCGCGGAGGGAAGTTCCGCCGTGGCTGCTTCAAGGGTCCGCTCATCCAGTACGGTGAGGTCGCCGTTCCCGAACAACGCAGCCGAAGCAGCGATGACTTTCTCGGTTGCGTCGACGCCGTGCACCAAGGAGGTCACCTCGAAGGCAAGCTTCTTCTGACCTTCACGGGCAAACGGACGCTCCTCCACGGCCTGCCCGAGCGTCTCAATCTCCGCACGCGAAAGGAACGTGAATACCTTGAGACGATCAACCACATCAGCATCGGCCGTGTTCAGCCAGAACTGGTAGAACGTGTACGGGCTGCACATGTCCGGGTCCAGCCAGATGGCGTTGCCTTCGCTCTTACCAAACTTGGTTCCGTCGGAGTTGGTGATGAGCGGCGTGCCAAGTGCGTGGACGCTCTTGCCTTCCACCTTGCGGATAAGTTCGGTTCCACTGGTGAGGTTGCCCCACTGGTCCGAGCCACCGGTCTGCAGTGCGCAGCCGTAATCGCGGAAGAGCTGAAGGTAGTCCATGCCCTGCAGGATCTGGTAGCTGAACTCTGTGTAACTGATGCCTTCGTCTGAGCTCAGGCGCGAGGCCACGGCATCCTTGCGGAGCATGGTGCCCACGCGGAAGTGCTTGCCGATCTCGCGGAGGAAGTCGATGGCACTCAAAGGCGCCGTCCAGTCCAGGTTGTTGACCATGCGGGCTGGGTTGTCGCCCTCGAAGCTGAGGAAGCGGCGCACCTGGCCCTGAAGGTAGCCAACCCACTCCGCCACGGTGTCCTTGGTGTTCAAGGTGCGTTCCGCCGTCGGACGCGGGTCGCCGATCAGGCCGGTGGACCCACCCACCAAGCCGAGCGGCTTGTGGCCGGCCAACTGCAGGCGGCGCATTACCAGCAACTGCACCAGGTTGCCCAAGTGCAGCGACGGCGCGGTGGGATCGAAGCCACAGTAATACGTGATCGGGTCCCCGGCGAGCAGTTTTTCCAGTTCAGTTCCATCAGTGGAAACGTGAACCAGACCGCGCCATTTGAGCTCCTGCCAGACGTTGGCAAAGGCGGGATCGTTGTGCTGGGACTCGAGGTTGTTTACGTGTGACACGAGATCTAAGTTAGCACCGGTTGCGGGGTCCGTTTTTCCTAGCGCTCGATGCCGGCGGGTACCGGTGCGGCTGCGATGAGGCGCAGACGCTGCGTGGCCCGGGTCATGGCGACGTAGAGGTCGCCCACCTTGCCGTGCTCGTGGTTCAACATGGCAGCTGGTTCCAGGACCACAACGCCGTCGAATTCCAGGCCCTTGGCTTCCTTGGGACTGATCACCACGATGTCTTGCTGGTAACTGCCTGCGCCGCTGCCGATGCGGCGTCCGTAGACCTCGCGCAGCGCAGCAGTGGCCTGCGGCAGCAAGGGACCGTCGGCAATAACAGCCAGCAGGCCGCCGTCGATCGCTTCCACTTCCTCCGGCAGGACCTCAACCAAGCGCTTCACGATGCCGTCCGCTTCGACGTGGTCCACGATGGGTGACCATTTGCCTTCGCGGACGGCCTTGGGTGCCGAAACAACCAAGCCTGCGCGGTTGGCCATGCGAACGGCAGCTTCTGCAATCTGCGACGGTGTGCGGTAGTTGACGGTAAGTTCTTCCAGCGTCCAGCGGTCACCGAACGACGGCGCCAGCGCGCTTTGCCACGAATTGGCACCTGCTGCTGCACTCGTTTGGGCGATGTCGCCCACAATGGTGAAGGACTTCAGCGGGCAGCGCCGCACCAGGAGGCGCCACTGCATGGGCGAGAGTTCCTGGGCCTCGTCAACAACGATGTGGCCGAAAGCCCACGACCTATCGCTCGTGGCACGTTCGGCAGCGGTCAGCCGCCCCTCGCGTTCCTGGTTCTGTTCAGCGAGCTCTTCCGCCGTCACCAGGACGTCCACGCCCATCGCTTCCATGTTGGCCAGGGTCTGCTTGGCGTTGGCGAGATCGCGTGCACGGTCCGCCTCCTGTTGAGCCAGTCCCCTGCCGGCGGCCGGGTCCAGCTCACCGAGCAACTCTGCAGCCTCGTCCAACAGCGGAACGTCCGCCTCGGTCCACGGGGCATCCACCGGGCGCTCAAGCAGCGAACGCTGTGCGGGTGTCAGGTGCGGCGTACAGGCTTCGAGGATGGCCGGTTTGCTGAAGAGCTCGGAAATGAGCTTCTCGGGGGTCATCGGCATCCAGCAAAGGTTGAGCGCGATGCGAACGTCGCGGGCCGACCTTACGTCTTCGGCCAGATAGGCGCGATCGGCGTTGTTGCCGATGTTGCCTTCCTCTACGAGGTCCGTCAGCTGCTCCGTGAGCTCGCGCAGGAGGATCTTGACGAACGTGAGCCGCGCTTCGTTATGCGGCTTGCCTGTGGCGCGGGCTTTCTCGCGGGCACGGCGGACCTGACGAACCGTCAGTGTCAGCTTCCGCGAATCAACTTCGAGGATGCGGTCTTCTGCAGGCGTCCGTTGCCGGTTGGCTACGGCGTTTGCCACCACGGCTGCCATGTCCAGCTTGCCTTTGAGGGCAGCGACGTCTGCGTCTTCCTCAGGAATGGCGTGAATCCCGGGCATGAGGCGGCCGAGGCTGGCCATGACCACACCGGTCTCACCGAGCGACGGCAGAACACGTTCGATGTAATGCATGAAGGACGACGACGGTCCAACGAGCAGAACACCGGCGCTCTTGAGCCGCTCGCGGTGCGTGTACAGCAGGTAGGCGGCACGGTGCAGGGCTACGGCGGTCTTGCCCGTTCCGGGGCCGCCCTGGACTACCAGCGCACCGGAAATGGAGGAACGGATGATCCGGTCCTGCTCGGACTGGATGGTGCCCACGATGTCCGACATGCGGCCCGTGCGCTTGGAATTGAGCGCAGCCAGCAGCGCGCCTTCACCCTGGAGTGAGTCGTTGTCAGCGAGCATCCCGGCGTCCAGGACGTCGTCTTCAATCGCCTTAACGTCGCGTCCCTGAAGGATCAGGTGGCGACGACGGCGGACACCTTGGCGATCGAACGCGGTGGCTTGGTAGAAATGACCGGCTTCCGGGGCACGCCAGTCGACCATCAGCCGCTGGAGATCGGCCGTGGAAAGACCAATACGGCCGATGTACTGCGCCTCACCGGAATCAAGGTCCAGGCGGCCAAAGACCAAGCGGTCGTCGACGGCGTCCAGCTGGGCCAGGCGATCTTCGTACAGCGCCGCGAACGCATCACGTTCTGAGACGTTCTGCATGGTTCCCACCGCGCCGGCCTTGCGCACCTGCGCCAGCTGGGCGCGCTTTTCGGCGCGCAGCTCATCGAGCCGGGCATACAGCCCGGCAACATATTCCTGCTCATGGACCAAATCAGCGTCGTGCATCGAACCGTAACCCCTATCGCAAAAGACAGACCTACCATTCTACAGCGATTTTGGTAAACGTGGGGGTACACGTCATACGCCGGACTGCGTCACAAAAAGTCGAAGGTTCGCCGAGCCGCCAGCGCTGAGGTCAGTTGGTAGCGCTCCGGTTCCGCGGCCGCGCTGCCTTGTAGCGGGACACCGTAGGGTCGTCCTCGATCCAGAAGCGCCAGGGGTATTCAGTGCTTCCGCCCGGGCCCGCTACGCCCACTCTTGGTCCGCTGGCCACGGCAGCTGCCGGCGTCCTGGGCAACCACAAACTGAACGGTTCCGCGAGCACGTCACGGCCAGTGTCCGCCGTCGTGAGCCCCAGTGCGGAGGCGAGCCTGGCGGGTCCGCTGGCCAGGTCCTTGTGCGCTTTCGATGCGGGCCGGCGAAGGGCGGCGAGCCCCTCCCCCTCGACGATCTCGCCGGCACGCAGGAGAAGAGCCGACGCTGTGCCGTCTGGGCCGCAGACAATGTTGGCGCAGTAGTGCATGCCGTAGGTGAAGTAGACGTACAGGAATCCCGGTGGCCCGAACATGGGCGCATTCCGGGCGGTAGGACCACCGAAGGTGTGGGAGCCGGGGTCGGGGTGCTCTGAATCGCGCGGCCCAAGGTAGGCCTCTACTTCGGTGAGCCTGACGGAGACCGGACCGGCTTCCGAGTGGTGGGTCAGTACCGCGCCGAGTATCTGCGGAGCGATGACACGGGGGTCACCTTCGAGAAACGCGCGCACCGCGGCCGGGTCGCTGACCTCGTTGTCCATGGACGAACTCATGACCAGACCCTAGCAACAATGCGGCAAACGGTAATGTCCGATTTCCGCTAGCAGCAGCTTCCGGCGGGTGTCAGGATTAGGCCATGGACTTCTGGCAGCGCTACAGGGCGATCGACGCCCGCGACACCCGCTTTGACGGTCAGTTTTTCACCGCCGTCAGCTCCACCGGCATCTATTGCCGGCCGTCGTGCCCCGCGCGCACCCCTAAGGCAGCGAACGTCACGTTTTATGAAACGTCCGCGGCCGCTCACGAAGCGGGATATCGCGCCTGCAAGCGATGCCTGCCTGAGGCAGTCCCTGGGACGCCCGCGTGGAACATCCGTTCCGACGTCGCCGGCCGCGCCATGAGGCTCATCAACGACGGCGTGATCAGCCGCGAGGGCGTCGACGGCCTGGCAAGCCGCCTGGGGTACTCCGCCCGGCAGCTCAACCGCATCCTCAGCAACGAACTCGGCGCGGGTCCTCTCTCACTTGCGCGGGCAAGCAGGGCACAGACCGCCAGGACGCTGCTGGTATCCACCGATATGCTCCTGGCCGACGTTGCGTTTGCGTCCGGGTTTAACAGTGTGCGGCAATTCAACGACACCATCGGCGAGGTTTTCGCGATGACCCCGACGGCGGTGCGTGCCACCGCGGCGAAGTCCGGCCCGCACAGGGGCACCGGGGTTTCGGGGGCGGCGCCTGCCGCTCTGACGCTGAACCTTCCATACAGGGAACCGTTTGATCCGGGAATCTTCGACTTCCTGGCAGTTCGGGCGGTTCCAGGCATCGAGGCAGCAAGTACCTCGGCGGATGGAACCAGGACCTATGCCCGCACGCTGCGCCTGCCGCGGGGCAGCGCGTCGTTGTCTGTCTCGTACAACCCTTCAGCTCCCGGCAGGCCGCTGCAACTCACAGCTGCGGTGCGGGATCTCCACGATCTCCAGGCACTTCTGAGCCGGGTCCGGAGGCTGTTTGACTTAGACGCGGATCCTCAGGCAATCGATAACGCACTGGCAAGGGATCCGAGGCTTTCGGCGAGCGTCGCTGCAATTCCGGGGGTGCGGGTGCCGGGCGCTGTGGATCCACACGAGCTGTTGATCCGAGCCATGATCGGACAACAAATCACCGTAGCTGCCGCCAGAACCGCCCTCACTCAGTTGTCAGTGGCCGGGTCCGCTGTTGATGGCACCTCCCCCGGCTTGGAGCGATTGTTCCCGACGACGGCCGAACTCGCCGAACACGGCCGGGGACTCCTCCGTGGACCACAGCGCCGGATCGACTCCATTGTTGCTGCCGCCGAAGCAATGGCCAGTGGGGCCCTCGACTTCGGGTACGGCGACGACCTCGACAGCCTCGCCCGGAAGCTTCTCCCGATGCCCGGCGTGGGACCGTGGACGGTGGGCTATGTCGCTATGCGGGTGCTTGGAGCTCCCGACGTCTTCCTGGCCAATGATGCCGCAGTACGAAACGGGTTGAAGGTCCTGCCCTCCGCCACCGGGCTGAGCGCCGATTTCAGGGAGGTCAGCCCGTGGCGTTCGTACGGCACCATGCACTTGTGGCGGGCAGCAGCGGCAAAGACACGACGGACGTGAGAGAGCGTACGCCCAAGACACGACGGACGTGAGAGAGCGACTGGGATTTAGCGGGCCCCGGGCTGCGCTGCTGGCCAGGGCAGGAGCTCCGGCAGGTCCACTCCATCAGCGGCTGCAGTGGCCCTGAGGCTTCCGAGGCTGGGTTCGCGGCCTGCAAGCCACGCGGCGATGTCGGTCAGCATGCCGGTGATGGCTATGGAAGTGCCTCCGGTGCCGATGCTCCTTGGGGGAAGACCCGTGGGCTGCAGGACAAATTTGTAGGACTCCGGGACACGTGCGGCGAGAAACCCGATGAGGTGTTCGCAGAAAGGCCTGCTCCACGTTTCCGGTCCGAACCCCACGCTTAGGTCCGAAGCATGGATGGTCAGTTCGCGCCACAGCGCCAGCCCGCCGTCGAACACTGTCCCGTCCCTGTAGGCGATCCGCGCCTGCCAATCGTCCGGACCCAAGGCATCAAACGCGTCGATGGCGGCCCCGATCGCAGCGGTGACAGACTCGGTGTGTTGCGCGAGGCTGTGCCCGGCCGCCAGATTGATCGCCTTCGTGCGGCCGTCCATGCCGCCGTCGTACAGTTCCACGGTTTCGCCGCGGCGCGCGTACTCCAGTTGCCGGGTCATTGCCTTGGAAATTCCCGCAAGGTGAGCGAGGACGTGGCCACGGGTCCACCCCGGCAGTTCCGACGGTTCAGTTACGGACGATTCGTCCATCTTTGATAGGAGGCGGATGGCGGTGTCAGCGGCTTTGTGAAGCTCTGCGGGCAGCGCCTCAGGGGTGATCTGAGTCATAGCGCCATGCTAGCCCACCCGCTAAAACACCCGTGGGATGACACCGAAGTGCCATCCCACAGTAGTCGCGAACCGATTAGCCTGCGTAGGAGCGTGCTGCGTCCAGTTCCGCTTCCAGGGCCGCCAGTTGGCGCTCGACGGCGGCTGGTGCCGTTCCGCCCTGCGAGTTGCGGCTGTTGAGCGAACCTTCAGTGCTGAGTACGCTGCGAACCTCGGGAGTGAGGTGCTCAGAGATTGCTGCGTATTCCTCGTCCGTCAGGTCCCACAACTCCACGCCGCGACCTTCGGCCTGCTTCACAGCAGCACCGGAGAGCTCGTGGGCCTCCCGGAACGGAACGCCCTGGCGGACGAGCCACTCGGCAATGTCCGTGGCCAACGCGAAGCCCTGCGGAGCCAGTGATTCCATGCGCTCCGTGTTGAACTTCAGGGTGGCGATCATGCCGGACACTGCCGGAAGCAGGAGCTCCAGGGTGTCGGCGGCGTCGAAGACCGGCTCTTTGTCCTCTTGCAGATCGCGGTTGTACGCGAGTGGCAGTCCCTTGAGCGTCGCGAGGAGGCCGGTCAGGTTGCCGATGAGGCGTCCCGCCTTGCCGCGGGCCAGCTCAGCAACGTCCGGGTTCTTCTTCTGCGGCATGATGGAGGACCCCGTGGAGTACGAGTCATGCAGCGTGACGAAGGAGAATTCCTTGGTTGCCCAGAAGATGACTTCCTCGGAGATCCTGGACAGGTCCACGCCGATCATGGAGCAGACCCAGGCGAACTCGGCGAAGACATCGCGCGAAGCGGTGCCATCGATCGAGTTGTGGACAGCCGAGAAGAAGCCAAGGTCCGCGGCAACAGCTTCAGGGTCCAGGCCCAGGGACGAACCCGCCAGCGCACCCGAACCATAGGGCGAAACACCAGCACGCTTGTCCCAATCCTGGAGGCGCTGCACATCGCGCAGCAGTGCCCAGGCGTGAGCCAGCAGGTGGTGGCTCAGCAACACCGGCTGTGCATGCTGCAAGTGCGTCCGTCCGGGCATCGCTACGCCGTGGTGGGCCTTGGCCTGCTCCACGAGGGCATCGATGGTGGCAAGGACACCGCGGGCGATGATGCGGGCGTGGTCACGCAGGAACATACGGCCGAGGGTGGCCACCTGGTCGTTGCGGGAACGGCCAGCGCGGAGCTTGCCGCCCAGTTGGGTACCGGCACGTTCGATCAAGCCACGTTCAAGGGACCCGTGAACGTCCTCATCGCTCTCAGCCGGAAGGTAGGCGCCGCTCGCGACGTCCTCGTCCAGCTGGGTGAGAGCGGCCAGCATGCCTTCCAGTTCGGCATCGTCCAACAGCCCGGCCTTAGCCAGCACGCGGGCGTGGGCTTTGGAACCGGCGATGTCGTAGCGGGCGAGCCGCCAGTCAAAGTGTGTGGACTTGCTCAGAGCGGCCAGCGCATCCGCGGGCCCGCCGGCGAACCGGCCGCCCCACAGTGCACCTTCGTTTGTAGCCGACGTCATTACTGCCCTGCGACGCGGAGGTCGCGGCCGGAAGCAACCTTGGAGGACATGCCCCACAGTTCGATGAAGCCACGTGCCATTGACTGATCGAAGGTATCGCCGGTGTCGTAGGTGGCGAGGTCGAAGTCGTACAGGGAGGTCTCGGAGCGACGACCGTTGACGATTGCCTGGCCGCCGTGCAGGACCATGCGGATGTCACCGGAGACGTACTGCTGGGTGTCCTCGATGAAAGCGTCCAAGGAGCGCTTCAGCGGGGAGAACCACTGTCCGTCGTACACCAGCTCGGCCCAGCGCTGGCCAACGGTGGCCTTGAAGCGGGCCTGCTCGCGCTCGATGGTGATGTCTTCAAGGTGCTTGTGCGCGGTGATCAGCGCCATAGCTCCCGGGGCTTCGTAGATTTCGCGGGACTTGATACCCACCAGGCGGTCCTCCACCACGTCGATACGGCCTACGCCCTGGGCGCCTGCACGGCGGTTCAGTTCCTGGATGGCCTGCAACGGGGTGACCTTGACGCCGTCGATGGCCACCGGCACGCCGGCCTGGAAGGAAATGGTGACCTCATCCGGTGCCGGTGGGAATTCCGGGGTTGCGGTGTAGTCGTAGATGTCCTTGGTGGGAGCGTTCCAGATGTCCTCGAGGTAACCGGTTTCGACGGCGCGTCCCCAGACGTTCTGGTCGATCGAGTACGGGTTCTTCTTGGTGGTCTCGATCGGCAGACCCTTTTCCTCGGCGAAGGCGATGGCCTTATCGCGGGTCAGGGCGAGGTCGCGGACCGGTGCGATGCACTTCAGGTCCGGGCCGAGGGTCTGGATGCCAACTTCGAAGCGGACCTGGTCGTTGCCCTTGCCGGTGCAGCCGTGCGCAACGGTGGTAGCGCCGAATTCGCGGGCAGCCTTCACGAGGTGCTTCACGATGACCGGACGCGAGATAGCCGAAACCAACGGGTAGTGGCCCTGGTAGAGGGCGTTGGCCTTCAGGGTGGGCATGGCGTACTCGTTGGCGAACTCGTCACGGGCGTCGGCCACGTAAGCCTCCACGGCGCCGCAACCGAGGGCGCGCTGACGGATGGTCTCCAGGGACTCGCCACCCTGTCCGACGTCGACGGCCACAGCGATGACCTCGGCGCCGGTGGCTTCACCGATCCAGCCGATGGCTACGGACGTATCAAGGCCACCGGAGTAGGCCAGAACAATGCGCTCAGTCACGAGAGTGCTCCTTTGTTGTTGCTTGGTTCATTCGAATCAATGCTGGTGTGAATCAATGCTTGGAAAATCTATTGGTTGCCAGGCCCGGCTTCTTCGGCCATGCGCAGGAAACGCGCCGCCAGTTCAGCACCGCCATCAGGATCCCGTGCGACCAGCAGCAAAGTGTCGTCGCCTGCGATCGTACCCAATACTGACGGCATCACGGAGTGATCCACGGCCAGTGCCAGGAAGTTCGCTGCTCCTGGCGGAGTGCGGAGGACCACGATGTTGCCCGAGGCCTCCGCGGTCACCAGGAGTTCCCCGCACAGGCGGGTCAGCCGTGCATCCAGGATTTCCTGGGTCACGCCGCTCTTGGCATTGCGGTCGCCGCCCTCCCCCGGGACGGCGTAAACGAGGGCTCCCTCTTTGCCCCGGACCCGGACTGCGCCCAGTTCCACGAGGTCGCGGGACAACGTGGCCTGGGTGACCTGGACGCCGTCGTCTGCCAGCAGAGCTGCAAGCTCTGCCTGCGAACGCACGGACTCACCCGTCAGGATCGCGGTGATACGCGCCTGGCGGGCAGTCTTGGTGGCCGGACTGGCGCCCGGCACGGACGGGTTGGTGGACACTAGAACGTGCTCTCCACAGTGTTTTCCAGGCCGGAGATACCCTCAACGGGTGAAAGTCCCTCAACGATCGCGAGTCCGGAGCGGTGCATCAGCCATGCCATCAATGCCTTCTGCGCGTGGAGGCGGTTCTCCGCTTCGTCCCAGACGATCGACTGCGGGCCGTCGATGACCCCGGCGGAAATTTCGTAGCCGCGGTATGCCGGAAGGCAGTGAAGAACGACGGCGTCCGGCGCGGCCTGCTCCATGGCGGCCTCATCCACGGAATAGTCGCGGAAGAGCTGCATCCGGGCTTCCTTTTCGGCCTCCTGGCCCATGGACACCCACGTGTCCGTTGCCACCACGTCTGCGCCCTTGAGGGCTTCGGCGGCGTCGCTGGTGATGAGCACTGAGCCGCCGGTCTCGGCAGCACGTTCCTCCGCAGCAGCCACGATCTCCGGCGCGGGCAGGTAACCTTCGGGACCGGCGATGCGCACATGCATTCCGGCAGTCACGCCAGCGAGGAGGTACGAGTTGGCCATGTTGTTCGCGGCGTCACCCAGGTAGGCCATGCTCAAGCCGGCCAGTTCCCCTTTGTGCTCCTTGACAGCCAGAAGATCGGCCAAGAGCTGGCAGGGGTGGTAGTCATCGCACAATGCATTGATAACCGGGACCTTGGAGTTCTCCGCCATGGCCACCAGGCCCGAGTGGGCACCCGTTCGCCACACGATGGTGGAGACCATGCGCTCCAGGACTTTCGCCGTGTCCTCCACGGATTCCTTGTGGCCAATCTGCGCTTCACCCGGGTTGATGATGAGGGCATTGCCACCCATGTCCGCAATGCCGGTGGCAAATGAAACACGCGTGCGGGTGGAGGTCTTGTCAAAGATCACGGCCACCGTCTTACGGCCATTGCCCTCAGCGGCGAAAGGCTGCACGCTGTACGGCGCGGCCTTCATCCGGACTGCGAGTTCCAGAACCTCAGCCTGTTCGGCAGGACTGAGGTCCGTGTCTTTGAGGAAGTGACGGGTGGCGGTGGAAGAAGTCACTGTGCGTCCTTAGCGGTGTTGGCTGTAGCCGTAGCGATCAGGGTGGGAAGAGCGTCCAGGAAACGGTCCGCTTGATCAAGGGTCAGGATCAGCGGCGGCGCGAGGCGGATGGTCCGCGGGCCCGGGCTGTTGATGATGAAGCCTGCGTCCAAAGCTGCGCTCACCATGGCGGGTGCGACGTCGGCGTTCACATCGAAGCCGATCAGCAGGCCCTCGCCGCGGACTTCAGTGACAGCCTCAATGGCGGCCAGTCCTTCACGAAGGTGGGCACCGACGGTCAGCACGTTCTGCAGGACACCCTGGCTTTCGATGGCGTGCAGTGTGGCCAGTGCAGCGGCCGTGGCCACCGGGTTGCCGCCGAACGTGGTGCCATGCTGCCCGGCGGTGAGCAGGGCCGACGTCGTACTTCCGAAGGTGATCAAGGCACCAACCGGGAAGCCGCCGCCAAGGCCCTTGGCGAGGGTGACGGCGTCGGGAACAATGCCCGCTTCCTCGCTGGCCAACCACTTGCCGGTCCGGCCAATACCGGTCTGGACCTCGTCAAGAATCAACAGCGCACCGGCAGCTGTGGTCACCTCGCGGGCTGCCTGCAGGTATTCGGCGCTGAGCGGCCGGACGCCCGCTTCACCCTGGATAGGTTCCAGGAAAACGGCTGCGGTGGAATCGTCGACGGCGGCACGCAGGGCTTCGATGTCACCGAACGGGATGTGGACCACGCCACCGGGCAGTGGTTCGAACGGCGCCCGGTAAGCCTCTTTGGCGGTGAGTGCCAAGGCACCCATGGTGCGGCCGTGGAAGGCCCCCTCCAGCGCGATGATCTTGGTGCGCTTCCCGTCACTGTTGTTACGGCGCGCCAACTTGAACGCGGCCTCATTGGCCTCTGTGCCGGAGTTGGCGAAGAACACCTTGGAACCGGCCGGAGCCTTGCTGATGGCCAGGAGTTTCTCGGCCAAAGCGATCTGCGTGGGGCTGGTGAAGAAGTTGGACACATGCCCCAGCGTGGCCAGCTGGCTGGAAATTACGGAGGTGACGAAGGGGTGCGCATGACCCAGAGCGTTCACTGCGATGCCGCCCAGAAGGTCCAGGTACTCTTTGCCATCGGCGTCCCACACAAGGCAGCCGGCACCCCGCACCAGAACCCGCTGCGGCGTGCCAAAGACACCCATCAGCGAGGACGAGTAACGGGCCAGCCAGTCAGCACCTGAGCTCTGGGAAACGAGCGCGGTTGCGGCAGCCTCCGCAGCGATGGGGGCCCCTTCCGTCCCCAGCCGCCCCCCGCCCTCGCCAGCTCGAACGGGGACCCCGACGGCAGTGGGCCCATCGCGGTGCCCGACCACGCCCGGCCCCCCATCGCTGCTGCGGCTTTCGGCGGAATGGCTCAGTTCGGTGCTCATGCGTTCACTTCCTCGTCGGGAACTACCTGCGTGCCGATGCCCGCGGTGGTGAAGGTTTCCAGCAGCATCGAGTGCGGGAGACGCCCGTCTACGATGTGCGCGCGTTCCACTCCTTCGTCGATGGCTTTGAGGCAGGCGGCCATTTTTGGAATCATTCCGGACTCTAGGCGAGGCAGCATGTCGCGGAGTTCCGATGCGGTCAGTGACGAGATCAGCGATGACTTGTCCGGCCAGTTGGCGTACAGGCCTTCGACGTCGGTCAGGATGACGAGCTTGGTGGCGCCAAGTGCAGACGCGACGGCGGCCGCTGCAGTGTCCGCATTGACGTTCAGGACCTGACCCGTGGTCTGGCCAGTGCCATCTCCTCCGTCAACGATCTCCGGGGCGACCGTTGAGATCACCGGGATGCGGCCGGCGTCGAGGATGTCCTTGATACCCGCGGGGTCCACACCCACCACTTCGCCCACCAGGCCAAGATCTACCTCTTCGCCGTCAACAACCGTGCCCGTGCGGACAGCGCGCAGCAGGCCGCCGTCTTCGCCCGACATGCCGACGGCGTAGGGACCGTGGGAGTTGATCAGGCCCACAAGCTCGCGGCCCACCTGGCCGGTGAGGACCATGCGGACCACGTCCATGGCCTCAGGGGTGGTGACGCGGAGTCCGCCCTTGAATTCGGATTCGATGCCGAGGCGGCCGAGCATGGAGTTGATCTGGGGGCCGCCGCCGTGGACCACCACAGGGTGGATGCCCACGTGGTGGAGGAACACGATGTCCTCGGCGAAGGCACGGCGGAGGTCGTCGTTGACCATGGCGTTGCCACCGTACTTGATCACCATGGTGGTGCCGGCAAAACGCTGGATCCAGGGCAGGGCCTCGATCAGCGTGCCGGCCTTGTCCTGGGCTGTTTTGGCCGAGACGTGGCTCGTTGATGTTGTTTCCCGGGTGTGCGCAGTCATCGTCATCCGCTCAGCTCGAGTAGGCGCTGTTCTCGTGCACGTAATCGTGCGTGAGGTCGTTGGTCCAAATGGTTGCCTCGGCGTCGCCGGCCTGCAGGTCGATTTCGACCAATACTTCGCGGGGCTCCAAGTCCACAAGATTCCGATCATCACCGATTGCGCCGTTGCGGCAAATCTGCACGCCGTTCATGGCGACGTTGATTTGGTCCGGCTCGAACGCGGCATCCGTTGTTCCCACCGCTGAGAGAACGCGACCCCAGTTGGGATCCTTGCCGAAGATGGCTGCCTTGAAAAGGTTGGAGCGGGCAACACTGCGGCTGACGATTTCAGCATCGCGTTCGCTGGCGGCGTTGAAGGTCCGGATAGCGATGTCGTGGCTGGCGCCCTCGGCATCACCGATGAGCTTGCGAGCCAGTTCGGCGCAGACGTGGGTGACCGCTTCACTCAACTGCTCCGCAGAGGGCAGAGCTTCCGACGCCCCGGATGCCAGCAGCACCACGGTGTCGTTGGTGGACATGCAGCCGTCCGAGTCAGCCCGGTCGAAGGTGACGCGTGTGGCGTCGCGGAGGACGACGTCCAGCTCATTTGCCGGAACTTCGGCGTCGGTGGTGAGGACCACCAGCATGGTGGCCAGGCCCGGTGCCAACATACCGGCACCCTTGGCAATGCCGCCGACCGTGAACGGCTTGCCCTGGGCATCAGTGCCGTTGAAGACTGCTTCCTTGGACACACTGTCCGTGGTCATAATCGCTGTGGCGGCAGCGGAGCCGCCATCTTCGGACAGTTCACGGAAAGCCGCCTCCACACCGGGAAGGATCTTGTCCATGGGCAGTTGCTCACCGATCAGGCCCGTTGAGCACACCACGACGTCGGAAGCTGAGACTCCCAGCACCTCTGCCACTTTCTCGGCGGTGGCGTGGGTGTTCTGGAAGCCCTGGGGACCGGTGCAGGCGTTGGCTCCGCCGGAGTTCAGGACCACTGCATCCACACGTCCGTCGCTGACCACCTGGCGTGACCAGTGAACCGGCGCAGCAGCCACGCGGTTGGAGGTGAAAACGGCGGCGGCGGACTTTTGCGGCCCGTCGTTGACTACCAGAGCGAAATCCGGGTTGCCCGAGGCCTTGATGCCGGCTTTGATGCCTGCGGCGCGGAATCCCTTGGGGGCGGTAATGGTCACGGTGCAACTCCCTGCAGGTTCAGGCCGGCGGTTTCGTCCAGGCCGAGGGCAATGTTCATGGACTGCACGGCTCCGCCGGCGGTCCCCTTGGTGAGGTTGTCAATGGCGCACGTGACAATCACGCGGCCCGTGTGGGAGTCGAAGGCCAACTGCATCACAGCGTGATTGGAGCCTTGAACGGACTTTGTGGTGGGCCACTGGCCTTCGGGGAGGAGGTGCACGAACGGTTCGTCGTCGTAAGCGTCCGCCCAGGCTTGGCGTAGCTCGGCCTCAGTGACACTGCGTCCAGCCTGCGGCCGCACCTTGGCCGTTGCCGTGGTGAGGATACCGCGACTCATCGGAACCAGCGTGGGCGTGAACGATACCGTCACCGGCTCACCGGCCGCATTGGACAGTCCCTGTTCGATCTCCGGGGTGTGCCGATGTCCGCCGCCAACGCCGTAGGGGCTCATGGAACCCATGACCTCGGCGCCGATGAGGTTGACCTTGGCTGCCTTGCCGGCGCCCGAGGTTCCCGAGGCGGAGACAATCACGACGTCGTCCGTCAGGAGGAGATTGTTGGCGAACCCCGGCGTCAAAGCCAGCAGGGCGGACGTCGGGTAGCAGCCGGGCACGGCAATGCGTGTGGCATCTTTAAGTGCTTCACGCTGCCCGGGGAGCTCAGGGAGGCCGTACGGCCAGGTGCCCGCGTGAGCGGAGCCATAGAACTTTTCCCACGCTGCGGCGTCCTGCAAGCGGTGGTCAGCACCGGCGTCGATCACTACCGTCCCCTCAGGCAACTGGGCAGCGATCTCGGCGGAGGCGCCGTGCGGCAGGGCCAGAAACACAACGTCATGCCCGGAAAGGTTCTCCACCGTGGTGTCTTCCAGAATCCGGCTGGCCAAACCGTGGAGATGCGGCTGTAACTCCCCTAGTCTGGAACCGGCGTTGCTGTGAGCGGTGATGGCACCGATGGTGACGTTCGGATGGCCAGCCAGCAAGCGCAGCACTTCTCCCCCGGCGTAGCCGCTGGCACCGGAGACGGCAACAGAAATAGTCATGACTCCACTGTACAGCAAGAATATTCATGCTGTCCGATATTTATGCATGCGGATGTGAGCAGTCTCATTATTTTGGAGAATGGACGTATGCTTAGTGGAGGGTGATCCAGACCGTGCAGTCCGAACGTCGGCTGCAGCGTTGCCCGTTAGCGATACGGGGCACATTTATGTCACCCACGTCCACCGCTGAGCGCCCCAAAGCTCGCGCAATCCAACCCAATCCCGTTGTCCAGAGCTACTCAGAGCTCCTCAAAACCGTCAAGTCGGCTGGACTCCTCGAACGCCGTAGCGGCTTCTACATCTGGGTCTTCGTGGCCCTGGTCCTCCTTATGGCCGGCACCTGGCTTGGCTTCGCCCTCATTGGCGATTCCTGGTACCAGCTCCTGATCGCCGCTGCTGTCGGCATCCTCTGCACGCAGCTTAGCTTCCTTGCCCACGAGGCAGGTCACAAGCAGATCTTCGCTTCGCGCCGCGCCAACGATTGGTCAGCCCGACTCTTGGCAACCGGCGTTGCCGGCATCAGCTACTCCTGGTGGGAACAGAAGCACGGAGCCCACCACAACCACCCCAACGTCATCTCCAAAGACCCGGACATCAGGAACAACGCCTTGGTGTTCTACGAAGACGCAGCAGCTGAGCGTAAGGGCCGCCTTGCTTTCCTCACCAAGAAGCAGGGCTGGTTCTTCTTCCCACTCCTGACGCTCCTGGGCTTGAGCCTGCAGTTCGACTCCCTCCGTTTTGTCTTCGGTAAGCAGAAAGTACGCCACCGCTGGGTAGAGACGCCCATCCTTGTGGCCAGGCTTGCCGCCCTCCCCGTACTGGCTTTCACGTTCCTGCCCATCGGCATGGCTTTCGCCTTCCTCGGCGTGCAGATCATGGTTTACGGCTTTTACATGGGTGCCTCTTTCGCCCCGAACCACAAAGGCATGCCCGTCCTTCCCAAGGACAGCCGCGTGGACTTCCTTAACCGCCAGATCCTGACCTCGCGGAATATCCGCGGTGGCCTCTTCATGGACTTCCTCCTGGGTGGGCTCAACCGTCAAGTGGAGCACCATTTGTTCCCGGACATGGCTCGGCCCCATTTGTACAAGGCCACAAAAATCGTGCGCGAGTTCTGCGCCAAGCACTCCATTTCCTACACCGAGACCAGTCTGATGCAGTCCTATGGCATCGTGGTCAGATACCTCAACGAGGTAGGCCTGGCAGCAGGCCGCGGCTTCGACTGCCCGGTAGCTTCGACGCACGGACGCTTCTAGGCGTTCCACAAGGGAAGCCCCACCTTCCCTAGGATGGAATCTGAAACCGGGCACCGGAAGGACCGCCCCGGATTAAGGAGCCACCATGACGCACGCCATCGTTGCACAGCAGCCCGGAGGACCTGAGGTCCTTGAGTACGCATCTGTGGAAATACCGAAGCCTGGCCCCGGCCAGCTGTTGATCAAGGTCGCAGCTGCCGGGGTCAACTTCATTGAGACCTACCAACGCAGCGGCGCCTATAAAGTGGACTACCCCTTTACCCCAGGTGCGGAGGCCGCCGGTACGGTGGAGGCCGTTGGCGATGGGGTGGAGGAATTCTCCATTGGTGACCGCATTGCCACCGCGGAGGGGTCCAGAACCTACGCGGAGTACGCCATCGTGGAGGCGAGCAAGGCACTTCCGGTACCTGACGGCGTCGACGATCACACGGCAGCAGCCCTGCCGCTGCAGGGCATCACCGCCCACTACCTGATGAACTCATCGTTCCGCGTAGAGCCGGGCCACACCGTACTGCTTCACGCAGGTGCCGGTGGCGTTGGTCTGCTGTTGACGCAACTGCTGAAGGCCCGCGGAGCCCGCGTGATCACCACCGTGTCCTCGGACGAAAAAGCCGGTCTGTCCACTCTGGCCGGCGCCGATGAAGTTCTCAGGTACGAAGGCTTTGCCGACAAGGTCCGCGAACTCACCGACGGCCAGGGCGTCAATGTGGTGTACGACGGAGTCGGCAAGGACACGTTCGACGACTCCCTGAAGAGCCTGCGGATCCGAGGCGCCATGGTGCTCTTCGGCGCAGCCTCCGGCCCGGTACCGCCATTTGATCCCCAGCGATTGAACGCCGCGGGTTCGCTAACGCTCACTAGGCCCACCATGGCGCACTTCGTCCAGAATGCCCAGGAACGCCGGTGGCGCTCAGCGGAAATTTTCGACGCCGCTGCCAACGGCACCCTCGCAGTCAGGGTGGGCGCTACGTACCCACTGGCAGAGGCAGCCCAGGCACACAGGGACCTTGAAGGCCGCCGCACCACCGGCAAAGTGCTCTTGGTGCCCTGACTGCCATGCCCGGCTCCCTAACAACCGGTTATCTACAGGCGAACAGCAGTACAACACCATGTGACGTGCAGGAAACGTCTGACACCTGTTGTTCACCTTCCTGCGAAAAGCTGTGCCCGTGAGTACAGAACATCCCGTGGGAGCCGGGCAGACGCCTGCCTTGACCACTTATCGCCCCCAGTTCCCGGGCGGCACCGCAGCACCCGCCGGGCGGACCCTCGTGGACATCCTGGAAGAGACCACTGAGTCCTTCCCCGAGGCCTCGGCGCTGGATGACGGCCATAAGTCTTTGAGCTATACCGAGCTGCTGAAGGCAGTCAAGGCTTTCGCCGCACGGTTGAACACTTTAGGGCTTGGACGGGGAGACAAGATCGGCGTCCGGATCCCCTCCGGAACCAACGAACTCTACATCGCCATCTTGGGAATCCTGATGGCCGGCGCCGCCTACGTTCCCGTGGATGCCGACGACCCCGATGAGCGTGCCCGCCTGGTGTTCGGAGAGGCCAAGGTGGGGGCAGTCATCGCCGCCGGCTTGGAGATCCAGCTATCCGGAAGGGCACAGGAGCCTGTTTCCACAGCGACCAAGCCCGGGCTGGACGACGATTCCTGGATTATCTTCACCTCCGGATCTACCGGCACTCCCAAGGGCGTGGCCGTTAAGCACCGTTCCTCGGCCGCGTTCGTCGATGCCGAAGCCCGGATCTTCCTCCAGGCTGAACCCATTGGACCCCAGGACCGGGTGCTTGCCGGCCTGTCCGTAGCCTTCGATGCCTCGTGCGAAGAGATGTGGTTGGCGTGGCGTCACGGAGCTTGCCTGGTACCCGCACCACGAGCCCTGGTTCGGACCGGCATGGATCTGGGGCCGTGGCTCATCAACCATGGGATCACCATCGTGTCCACGGTGCCCACCCTTGCGGCTCTGTGGCCGGCTGAAGCGCTGGAAAACGTCCGACTCCTCATCTTCGGCGGCGAAGCATGCCCGCCCGAGCTGGCCGAACGCCTCGCCGTGGACGGCCGCGAGGTCTGGAACACCTACGGCCCAACTGAGGCGACTGTCGTTGCCTGCGCTGCTCCCCTTGGCGGACCTGGCCCCGTGCGGATCGGATTGCCCCTGGATGGTTGGGACCTCGCCGTCGTCGATCCGCAGGGCGTTCCGGTGGCTGAAGGCGAGATCGGGGAACTGATCATAGGCGGCGTGGGACTGGCCCGCTACCTCGATCCCGCCAAGGACGCAGAGAAGTACGCCCCCATGACCTCGCTGGGATGGGACCGCGCTTACCGTTCCGGTGACCTGGTGCGTTTCGAAGCGGACGGCTTGATCTTCATGGGCCGGGCCGATGAACAGGTCAAGCTAGGCGGGCGACGGATCGAACTGGGCGAAGTAGATGCAGCGCTTCAGTCCTTGCCTGGCGTTGCCGGTGCCGCTGCGGCCGTGCAGACTACGGCGGCCGGTAATCAGATCCTTGTTGGATACCTGGCCCCCGCTGACGGTTATGAAGTGTCCATGGAGGAGGCACGCCGGCTTCTGGGCGAGAGCCTCCCTGCCGCGTTGATCCCGTTGCTGACCGTGGTGGATTCGCTCCCCACCAAGACCAGCGGCAAAGTTGACCGCCACGCACTCCCCTGGCCACTTGCAGGAGTGGGTGCCACCGAGGCCGGCAACGCACCGCTGAACCTTCCAGATGACGCACGCTGGGTTGTAGAGCAATGGGAGGCGGTACTGGGCACCCCGGTCAGCTCGCTCGACGCTGACTTCTTCGTCTACGGGGGCGGATCCCTGGCTGCAGCCCAACTCGTTTCCGCCCTTCGCGTCCGCTACCCCACCATCACCGTGGCTGATATCTATGCCACGCCGCGCGTCGGCGCGCTGATCGAGGCCGCACGGCAATCACTCCCCGACGGCGGCCTGCCGGGGCCCGCTGCTGAGCGCACCGTCCGCCCTACTGCGTTGAAGTCGCAAATATTCCAGGTGCTGATGGGCGTGCCATTGCACATCCTGGTGGGCATGCGGTGGCTGACCTACCTGATGGCTGCAAACAAGCTGCTGGCGGACTTTGCCGGCTTTGCTGCAGCACCCGTGGTGTCCTGGTGGTGGATCGCAGTATCCTGGCTCATCTTTGTCAGCCCCTTGGGACGGATGACAATCTCAGTGGTTGCAGCCAAGGTGCTGCTTGGCAAGATCCAGCCCGGCACCTATCCGCGTTCCGGGAAGACTCACCTGCGGCTCTGGCTCGCCGAGCAAATTCAAGACCTTTCCGGTGCCATAGGCCTGGCCAGTGCTCCCTTCGTCCCCTACTACGCACGCGCTCTTGGTGCCAAGATCGGCAAGGACGTCCACCTGCACTCTTTGCCCCCGGTCACCGGCCTGTTGTCTTTGGGCAGCGGAGCCAACATTGAGCCCGAAGTGGACCTTTCCGGCTGGTGGGTGGACGGGGATTCCGTCCACATCGGACAAATCCATGTGGGAGCTGGTGCCGTTGTGGGAGCACGAAGCACCCTGATGCCCGGAGCGACCATTGGGGCCGGTGCCCACGTCGATGCTGGATCGGCCGTGCTGGGCAAAGTGAAAGCCGGACATCTCGTGGCCGGCTCCCCCGCGGAGCGCCGCGGTAAAGCCAAGCACGGATGGCCGGAAACCGTCAGCCGGCGGTCCGTGGTTGACCGGTTCTGGTTGATCGCCTTCGCCAGCGCTTCGGCTCTGCTGGCCCTCATTCCCTATATCTCCGCATTCGCCGGCGCGCTGGTGATCCTGGCCTTTATCCAAGGCAACGAATCGCTGCAAACAGCACTTCCACAGATTGCCCTGGCTGTCCCGCTGGCCGCCCTGGTGTGGTTCTTCGGCAACCTGATTCTCATCCTGGTAGTTGCCCGGCTCCTGGGCTTGGGCCTACAAGAGGGCTACTACCGGGTCCGCAGCCGCGTTGGCTGGCAGGTTTGGGCCACGGAACGCCTTCTGGACATGGCCCGGGACCTTCTCTTCCCGGTCTACGCCAGCCTTTTCACACCGATGTGGCTGCGCCTCCTCGGGGCCAAAGTTGGGAAAAACGTGGAAGCCTCCACGGTGCTGCTTGTTCCGAAAATGACCACCATCGGCGACGGCGCCTTCCTGGCTGACGACACCATGGTGGCCTCCTACGAGCTCGGTGGAGGCTGGATGAAGATTGCTCCAGCCAAAATAGGGAAACGCTCCTTCCTTGGCAACTCGGGCATGACCGCTGCGGGACGAAACGTGCCCAAGAACTCCCTTGTTGCGGTACTGTCCGCCACCCCGGCCAAAGCAAAGTCAGGCACCTCCTGGCTGGGCAGCCCGCCCGTCAGGCTGCGCCGCACCGCGGTGGCCGCTGACCAAACCCGCACGTTCCAGCCTCCCCGCAGGCTCAAGATTGCGCGGGCCTTGTGGGAACTGTGCCGTTTGGTGCCTGTCATCCTGACGGTCGCCATCGCCCTCAGTGTCATGCTGGTGCTGGACTGGATAGCGAGCGGATGGGGCTACTGGCTGGCAGCCGTCCTTGGTGGTGTGGTGATGCTGGCAGCAGGGGCCGTAGCTGCACTGAGTTCGATCGTGGCCAAATGGGTTCTGGTGGGGACCATCCGGGCCGGCGAGCACCCGTTGTGGAGCTCCTTCATTTGGCGCAACGAGGTGGTGGATACTTTCATCGAGATGGTGAGCGCCCCGTGGTTTGCGCGCTCTGCTGCAGGAACTCCTGCCTTGGTGTGGTGGTTGCGCGGACTTGGCGCGAAAATCGGCCGCGGCACCTGGTGCGAAAGTTACTGGCTCCCCGAAGCCGACCTCGTGACCCTCGGTGAGAATTCCACCGTCAACCGTGGTTGCGTGGTCCAAACACACCTCTTCCACGACCGTGTCATGAGCCTTGACACCGTCACGCTCGGTAACGGAGCCACCATGGGTCCGCATGGCGTCATCCTCCCCGCGGCCAGTATCGGCAACGGCGGAACCGTTGGCCCGGCGTCGTTGGTCATGCGCGGCGAAACCGTCCCGGCCGGTTCGTATTGGATGGGCAACCCGGTGAGCCCCTGGGTGGGTCCGTCGGCACAAGCGCCGCGCCTGAAGTAGATTGGACGGATATGGCCGCACCAATCACCACTCCCACGACCGAAGCCGACCCCTACGCCTTGAATCACGGCAGCAGCGCCTACCGCGTGGACAGGTACGAGTTGGACCTCGATGTCAGGCTGGGCAGCAACAAGCTGATCGGCAAGGCGGTCCTGCGTTGCACAGCCTTGGAAGCTACGCCGCAGATTGTTCTTGACCTGGTGGGCCTGCGGGCCAGCAAGGTTCAGCTGGACGGCAAGAAGCTGCAGAAGTTCAGCCACCGGGCCGAACACCTGGTGCTTAACCCCGCGTCACCGCTCAAGGCGGGCCAGCAGTTCTCCCTCGAGATCCGCTACGACGGCAATCCGCAGCCGCGCCGCGGCCTCTGGGGCGATGTGGGTTGGGAGGAACTCAACGACGGCGTCCTGGTGGCCGGACAGCCCAACGGCGCGGCGTCCTGGTTCCCCTGCAATGATCATCCGCGCTACAAATCAAGCTTCTTCATCTCCGTGACCACTGACGACAACTACCGTCCCGTGTGCAACGGCAGGCTGATCTCCCACTCGCGCAAGTCGAGCAGGGAAACCTGGGTCTACGAGCAGGCTGAGCCCATGGCGACGTACCTGGCCACAGTGCAGATCGGGCGCTACGCCAAGGTTCCGCTGCACGTGGACGACACCCATCACAGGGTGCCGCAGTTCGTCGCAGTCACGCCCGAGTTGGCCGTGGATGCTCTTCAAGGCCTGCGGCGCCAGCCGGACATGATGCGCACCTTTGAGGATTGCTTCGGGCCGTACCCATTCGCCGACTACACCTCAGTGGTGACCGAGGACGAACTGGAAATTCCTCTCGAAGCCCAAACCGTCTCCATCTTCGGCCGAAACCATATGCGTGATACCTGGGATGCCCAGCGTCTGATCGCCCACGAGCTTTCCCACCAGTGGTTTGGTAATTCCCTCACGGTCACCAGCTGGAAGGATATCTGGCTGCACGAGGGCTTTGCCTGCTACGCGGAGTGGTTGTGGTCAGAAGAATCCCGCACCATGACGGTGTCCGCGCGGGCAACGGCCGCGTGGAAGAGGCTTAGCGCCGGTCCCCAGGATCTGCTGGTAGGCGATCCCGGTCCCGAGCTGATGTTTGATGACCGCGTCTACAAGCGGGGTGCCCTGGCCGTTCACGCTGTGCGGATGGCAGCCGGGGACGAGGCGTTCTTTGGTTTCCTTCAGCACTGGACTGCCTTGAACAGGCACGGATCAGTATCAACAGAATCCTTTGTAGTAGCTGCAGATTCGTTCATACCGGGTTTCGATGCTGCCTCGATTCTTCGGCCGTGGCTCTACCAGTCCGCGCTGCCCGCGCTTCCGTAATCCTCAGCCGATAGCCAGGGCTGCGACGAGCCCGTCAGGAATTTCAGCGCCCGTAATGTCCCGCAGGCCAGGACGGTCCAGCACATCCAGCTCCGCGGGATTGTGCCTCAAACCTTCACCGGTCATTTTCAGCCAGGCTTCTTTGCGCGCCCACAGCCGGGCGCGTTGGCTGGATCGCTCCCGGGGCGGGGTGGACGCTAGAAAGTTTCTCTCGTTTACGGTCAATGCGACATCGTCAAAGCCTTCGAACGCTGCTTGGCCGACCACTTCAAGGTCCACTCCCAGCCGGAGGCCATCCGCTGGATGTACGACGCCGGCCAGCAGCACCCAGCCCGACGCCCGGGACGCGCTCAGCACCAAAGGTGCCGGACCGCCGTCGAGCATGAACCCAGGGCGACCGTGGTCCTGGCGGGGGCCGCACTGCGGGCAGTGATAGTTCGGCACCAGCCGGGCAGGGTCCAAGTCGAGGAGCGCGGCGGCGAAGCGCTGGAGAGCGAGCCGGCCGGCAACGAATTCTTCCCGGTCCTTGGCGTTGGCGAAACGGAGTGCGCGTTTCTGGGCTGGTTCACCAAGACCCTTAAAGCTGGCACCAGGGGTAGGCACAAGATGGAGCTCGCGCAGCTCAAGCACCGGGCTGTCCATCCCGACCTCCTCTCCGGTTTTCTCCCCAGCAAACTGTAGCCGCTTCTCCCGCGCCCCACCCTCGGACGTACGTGTTCCCCGCAGTCAGGATCACACTGCGGGGAACACTTGTTGGCGGGTTAACTCAGCTGGGCTATTTCACCGAGGTCAGGTAGTTCGCCAGCGTAGGCGTGATGCGGGTGCCTGAGTTGGAGCTGCCACCGTTGGTGTGGATGGCAACGATGGTGGTGGAATTGTTGTAGACAGGGGCACCACTCTGGCCACCATAAGTGTCCATCTTGTAGAACACCTTTTCCGCCTGCGTGCTCTCGATGGGTCCGGTCATGGACCACATGGTGCCGAATGCCTTGTCTCCCGGATAGCCGCGCACTGTGGTGCTGGTGCCATTCAGGCTTGCGGTGGTACCGGTGTAGTTGAGCCAGCCGGTGGTGTTGCCGATAGTGCAGTCGAGCTTGATGACGCCCCAGTCGGCGTTGGTGTTCGCCGAGTCGATCCAGCGCTGGTCCGTGAAGATCTCCGTTGCACCGCATGTGCCGTAGGGGTCGGTTGAACCATTACGGCCTGGGGCAACTTTGACGCCCCAGGAGTAGTCGGCCTCGGAGCCGGTGCCGCCCTCATGGACACAGTGTCCAGCCGTCAGCACGGTGTCATCGGAGATCAGCGCGCCGGAGCAGATGTAGCCGCCGTTGAACTCAATCTGCACGATGGAGCGATTGGGGGCTGCCGTGGTGTTGGTGATTCTTACCCGGCCATCGGCGCCGATGACTGAGTCCGTGGAAGCGCCGCCATTCTTGGTGGGTGCGGCAATGGTGTACTTGTCGGCCAGAGGGGATGCGGCTGAGCCCGACGTCTTCGTCTTGTCCACCGTGTGCCCTACGGGCTGAACCTCGGCAGCGGTTACTTGGGGCGTCGACCCTGACGCCACTGCAGCTCCACCAAACGAGGACGTCAGGGCCATTACTGCTGCCCCGACAAGCAAAGCAACGTTCTGCTTCTTCATGGGTACCTTTCAAAGGACGGCTCTTATGGAACCGTGCGAGGGATGTGATACACATGTTTCACATGTGCATGACAAAACTGTCATACACGCATGAATAGTCTGTCAAGATGCCGGGAGTTCAATCTCGATAAAAGAAAATCCCCGGAACCATATGGTTCCGGGGATTTGCTCGACAGCGGCGTTTAGCGCTGGGTCGCGCCGAACCGATCGGCCGCAACAGCAACGGCTGCAGCGCGGGCTTCGGATGCCTCATCCGCAGTCAGAGTACGGTCATCGGCGCGGAAACGCAGGCCAAAGGCGAGCGACTTCTTGCCCTCCTCAATGCCGGGACCCGCGTAGACATCGAACAGCGCAACGTCTTCGAGGAGCTGGCCTGCGCCTTCACGCAGCGCTGCCAGAACCTGGTCTGCCGGCACGTCCTGCGGGACAACCAAGGCGACGTCCTGCGTCGCAACAGGGAATCCGGAGATGTGCTTGGCCACGATCACGTCAGCAGCAGCTTCGAACAACGCTTCCACATTCACCTCAAGCGCCACGGAGCGGGCAGGCATGTCGTGCGCAGCCAGCAACTTCGGGTGGAGCTCGCCGGCGTAGCCCACTACGTCGCCGTTGCGCAGCGAGAGCTGAGCTGCACGGCCAGGGTGGAACGCCTGGTGGCTTCCCTGGCTGACAACCAATTCCACGCCCAGAACATCGGAGATCAGGCGTGCCACGTCAACAGCGTCTGCCCAATCCCACGCCCGAGGCGTGTGCGTCGCAGCGGCCGGTGAATCATGTCCGGTCAGGACAGCGGCGATGTGCAATGGCTGGTGCGGGACGCCGTCGTACAGTGCATCCAGAACCTCATCGGAAGGCTTGACGCCCAGCGGCGGGATGGAATCCGTGCCCAGGGTTTCGCCCGGGAGGAACACCAAACCTGCCTCGTACACAGCCAAATCGCGGAAACCACGCGAGTGGTTGCGGCGGGCAACCTCTATGAGGCCCGGCAGGATGGACGTCCGGAGGTATCCCTGTTCCTCGCTGATGGGGTTCGCCAGCTTGAGGGCCGGCCGGGCTTCACCTTCAGTTGGAACGCCAAAGGTGTCGTTGGCGGCCTTGGAGACAAACGGGTAGGACAACACCTCTGTGAGTCCTGCATCAGCCAAAGCCTGGACTACCCGGCGCTTTTGCTGCTGGCTGCGGCTCAAACCACGGCCCGGAGGCGCCACCGGAAGCGTTGAAGGGATGTTGTCGTAGCCCACCAGCCGGGCGATTTCCTCGGAGAGGTCTTCCTTGGTTTCGAGGTCATTGCGCCAGCTCGGAGCGGTCACAACGTAACCCGACGACGTCTTCTCCACAGTTGCACCCAGGTCCACTAAGGATGTGGTGATCTGCTCTTCGGTGAAATCGATGCCGATCCGGGCGGCGGCGAACTCGGCGGGCAGTTCAATGGTGACAGCCTCAGGAGGGGTTCCGACATCGGTCCCGGCCTCGTCTGCCGTACCCCCGGCAAGTTCCACCAGGAGGTCAACGACGCGCTGCGCAGCGATGTTGGCAACGTGCCAATCAACACCGCGCTCGAAGCGCTTGGAAGCTTCGGACGGCAGCTTGTGCCGGCGACGGGACCGGGCGATGGAGACCTCATCGAAGTGCGCGGCTTCCACCAGGATGTTCGTGGTGGAATCGGACACCTCAGTGTGGGCACCGCCCATGACGCCTGCAATGCCGATGGCGCCGGAGTCGTCAGTGATCAGGAGGTCCTCGACGTCGAGCGTGCGCTCTTTGTCATCGAGGGTGGTGATCTTCTCACCGGCCACCGCACGACGAACCACGATGTCGCCCGAGAGCTTGTCCAGGTCGTAGCAGTGGTTGGGCTGGCCCAACTCAAGCATCACGTAGTTGGAAATATCCACCGGCAGCGAGATGGAGCGGACCCCGGCCAGGCGAAGGCGGGAGGACATCCACGGCGGTGTGGGACGGGAAGCATCCACGCCACGGACTGTGCGGGCCACAAAGCGGTCGCATCCGGGCTTGCCGTAGATGGGCGCGTCGTCGTTGAGCTTGACGCCGTAGCCGCCCTGCAGGGAAGCCGGTGCGTTGACCTTGGACGCGGGGTCCGTGAACGACGTTCCGGTAGCGTGGGCGTACTCGCGGGCCACACCGCGGATGGAGAAGGCATACCCGCGGTCCGGGGTGACGTTGATTTCGGCTGCTTGGTCGTACAGACCCAGCAGTTCCATCGCGTCTGAGCCGATTTCCGGGTCCAGTCCGATGCGCGAGAGCACCAGGATGCCGTCGTGATCGTCGCCGATACCCAGCTCACGGACGGAAGCGATCATGCCCGCGGACAGGTGACCGTAGGTCTTCCGCGCCGAGATCTGGAAGTTTCCGGGCAGAACGGCGCCCGGCAGGGTGACAACAACCTTGTCGCCCTCAACAAAGTTGTGGGCACCGCAAATGATGCCCTGCACGCCGGAAGGATCAATGCCCTCGCCGGTAAGGGTCTGCTCCTGGCCCTCGGGAACCACGCGGACCTGGCACCAGTTGATGGTCTTGCCATTGGTCTGCGGCTCCTTGACCAGGCTCAGAACCTGGCCAACCACAACGGGACCCGTCAGCTCATCCGTGGGACGGTGGACTTCTTCTTCTTCGAAACCAACCTTGACCAGGTCAGCCATGACGTCTTCGGCCGTTGCATCGGCCGGAACCTGCGCGAATTCACGCAGCCAGGAAAGTGGGATACGCACTGTTAGATCTCCATCCCGAAGTGCTCGCTGAAACGTACGTCGCCTTCGATCATGTCGCGCATATCGCCGACCTCATTGCGGAACATGAGCGTGCGCTCTATGCCCATACCGAAGGCAAAACCTGAATAGATGTCCGGATCGATGCCGGCTGCCCGGAGGACGTTGGGGTTGACCATGCCGCAGCCGCCCCACTCGATCCACCGCGGACCGCCCTTGGCACCCGGGTGCCAGATGTCGAGCTCCGCGGACGGCTCGGTGAACGGGAAGTAGTTGGGCCGCAGGCGGATGGAGGCGTCGTCGCCGAACATCTGGCGGGCGAAGTGCTCCAGCGTTCCACGGAGGTCCGCCATGCTGAGGTTCTTGTCGATCGCCAGCCCTTCGAACTGGTGGAAGACAGGCGTGTGCGTGGCATCGAGTTCATCGGTGCGGAACACCTTGCCCGGGCACAAAACATAGATGGGCACTTCGCGTTCCAGCATGGAACGAACCTGCACCGGGGACGTGTGCGTGCGCATCAGCAAGTGGGCTTCGGGTGGCTCCACGAAGAACGTGTCCTGCATTTCGCGCGCCGGGTGGTCCGGCTTGAAGTTCAGGGCATCAAAGTTGAACCACTCGGACTCCACCTCGGGGCCTTCGGCGATTTCCCAACCCATGCCAACAAAGATGTCCGAGACGCGATCCTGCAGCGTGGACAGTGGGTGCCGTGCACCGGCACGCCGACGACGCGGACCCGCCGTGACATCCACAGTTTCCTCCACCAGAATGCGGGCGTCGTTCTCGGCTTCGAGAACCTGGGTCCGGGCTGCGAGCGCCTGGTTGACCCGGCCACGGGATGAACCCATGAGCTTGCCGGCGGCAGCCTTGTGTTCCTTGGCGAGGCCACCGATTTCACGGTTGGCCAAGCTCAGCGGCGACTTCTCACCGGTGTGGGCGAGGCGGACAGCCTTGAGTTCTTCAAGGGAGGAAGCAGCCGCAATAGCAGCAATGGCGTCCTCGACGGCGGCGGTGATGGCGGCTTCATCCAGCGGATTCGGGATGGCAGCGCCTGGCAAAGTGTCAGTCATCTACTGTTCTTAGCTACGAGTAGGGAACGGCCTGGCAAGGCAGGCCTGCAAAACGAAAGGGTAGTGCTCGCCGCGGACGGCAGGCACTACCCTTCAGTCTAGTTGAACCTCACAGTCGGGATTTAACCGCCGCGAATTTGTACAGCCCATGACCCGGCGGGAACCGCTGAGGGGCAGTAGCTGTCCCAGAAATCCGGCAGCGCCTAGGCGCCGGAAGCGGGCGGTGCCGGCGGCGGCGGAGGTACCGGGCCGTCGCCGTGCGTTTGGCCCGGCGGTGGGGCGGGCTGCTGAGCCGGCGCACCCGGAGTGTAACCTTGCCCTGCCCAGTCCTGCTGGGGGCGCTGGGCCGGCGGTTGGGGCTGGGGCTGGTAGCCCTCCTGGCCCGGCTGGACCGGATGGTCCTGCTGTGCCTGATAACCCGGCTGTCCATACGGAGCTGCACCGGCGAGCGCCGGTTCCTGCCGGGAAGACCTCTTGCGCAACAGGACGAACAGAAGGACAAGCGCGGCGGCAATGACAAGGACTGCCACGAGGATCCAGATGATCCACATCGGAATTGCAGCGTTGGCCTCTGCCTTGGCTTGGACCACTGACTCATTGACGGAAAGCATGTCAAACGTGGCCGTGTTGCCATCAACTGTGGCACCTTTAGCCTCCACCACTTTGCCCGGGAAAGTGAATTTCACAGACGCTTCGTCGAACATGGACTTCGCCATGGCGGATGATGAGGAGTCGCCGCTTTCACCGCCGGTCACTCCGCCCATGGAGATGACGTAGAAGTCCCCGTCCCTTTTCAGTTCGAAGGGGCTCTCGGAGCTGGACGACTCCGCCAGCTTGGCTGGGTCCAGGTTGGCAGCGGTGATCCGCTTGCCTTTGTACTTCTCATCCTCGTAATCCACCACGGTGGCACCGTCGGGGACGTCCATACCCCGTGCCGCGCCATACACCACCGGGTTAGCATGGCTTCATGACTCCCGCGCAGCGCGTACGGCAGATCGCAAACGTCCTCAACCTCTCCACGCCGTTGGGATTGGTGGTGGCAGCTGCGTCCCGGTGTGCCGTGTCCAGCGGCCCCCGCGGGCTTCTGATCGCTGCCGGATATCACTGGAAACTCCCACACGCCGGCGCTTTTACCCTGGGCAACGTCATCTTGTACCGGGCGCCGCAGGGCGTGGCCGGAAGCAACACAGTGCTCTTGGGCCATGAGGAACGGCACAGTACCCAGTACGCGTACTGTCTCGGCCTTCCCTTCCTGGCCCTTTACGGCATCGCCGCTGGTTGGTCCATGCTTCGAAGCGGGAATCCGGCGTCGAGGAATTTCTTTGAACGGCAGGCCGGCCTTGCAGCTGGCGGCTACGTTGACACTCACCCCCGCCGGCAGGGCAGCCCTGGGGGCCAGCGAATCGAGGCCGAAGCATGAACCGAACCATCACTGTCACGGGAACCGCGAGCGCGAAGGCTGTTCCGGATTTGGTGACCTTGACGCTCGGTGTGGAAACGCGCCGCGGCACGGCCGCTGAAGCCTATGACGACGCCGGCAAGACGGCCAACGCTGTTGCAGCCAGTTTGCGGGGTGCGGGTGTTTCCGCCGTGGATCTTCGAACGAGCGGATTGAACCTTCGCGCAGACCTTGTCTGGGTGGAGGGGCAAGGTCAGAAAGTGACAGCCTACGTGGCTTCCACCGATCTGCAGGTGGGCATCCGTTCCCAGGCGGACGCTCCAGCTGCGATCGCTGCCGCTGTTGCTGCCGGCGGAGACGAGATCCGGATTAACGGGATAGAACAAGGCTTTGCAGATTCTTCTTCCGTCACTGCCCAGGCGCAGGAGGCGGCGTGGCAGGATGCTGTGGCCCGAGCCGAACAGTACGCATCGCTGGCTTCGTCCCGGCTTGGGAAGGTGGTCTCCATCTCCCAGGAGCCGCTGCACGGCGGCCCCATACCCTTGGGTGGAATGGTGAGGGCATCCTTCACTGCGGAGTCCATGCCCGTGGAAGCTGGAGAGTCCTCGGTTTCGGCGAGCATCCGGGTTGAATGGGAGCTTGTTTAGCGGATAGCCCCGGCCGAATATTTCACATCGGCCTGCGCGTGCAGGGCAGTCCTGACAATATCGGCGATTCCTTCTGCCATCGTCTCCAACGGCATGGACGGCGTTGCGCTGCCTTCCGGAAGCTGCTCCGGCAGATAGGGGACGTGGACGAATCCGCCGCGGATACCGGGCTTGGCTGCCAACGAGTGCATCAGCGCATAGAAGATGTGGTTGCACACGTAGGTGCCGGCAGATTGTGAGACTTCTCCCTTGATTCCCGCGATCTGGAGGTTTCGGAGCGCAGCTTTTATGGGCAAGCTGGAGAAGTATGCCGCAGGCCCGCCCGGGACGACCTCTTCATCAAGGGGGCGCTGCCCTTTGTTGTCCGGTATCCGGGCGTCATCGCAGTTGATGGCGACGCGTTCCAGGGAAATCCGTCCACGGCCTCCGGCAAGGCCAGTGCAGACCACTATGTCAGGGTTCAGACGGGCTATGGCATCGGTGAGAACCTTTGCCGACTCGCCAAAGACGCACGGCAGCTCCACCGCTTCAACGGTGATGCCTTCCGCGGCGAGCAACTCCCTCGCCCGCCGCGCTGCCAGCCACGAAGGATTCACAGTGTCCTCAGCAAAAGGTTCGAAGCCGGTCAGCAGAATCATGGGGCCAACCTTAGCAATGCGCCAGCCCCTGTGATCCGGTCATTGGTCTCAAGGCCTTGACATTCATTCGAACATACCTTCGAATAGAGTCCATGAGATGGGACGCACAAGCATTGTCACCTTCGCGTGGACCGGCGTCAGAAACCAGTGACACTCAGGCTCCGGGCCCTGCCCCGGCACTGGATGCCTTGTTGCCACTGGCCGGGCTTGTGCGTTCCATCTCAACACCCGAGTTCTCGGGAGTCACCTTTCATGAGGTCACCGCAAAGTCAGTGCTCAACAAGGTGCCAACCGGATCCAACATGCCGTTTGAGTGGACCGTGAATCCGTACCGCGGTTGCAGCCATGCCTGCGTGTACTGCTTTGCCCGCAAGAGCCACACGTACTTGGAATTCGACGCCGGCCGGGATTTCGATTCGCAAGTGGTGGTCAAAATCAACGCCGCCGAAGTTCTCCGCAAAGAACTGGCTAGACCCTCCTGGCAACGTCCGCAAGTGGCCCTGGGTACCAACACAGACCCCTACCAGCGCGCAGAAGGCCGCTACGCCCTCATGCCAGGAATCATCCGGGCCCTTGCCGATTCAGGAACACCATTCTCCATTCTGACCAAAGGCACACTGCTGGCGCGGGACATTCCACTGCTCAAGCACGCAGCTACGCAAGTGCCTGTGGACCTGGGCATCTCTCTGGCCATGACCAACGAAGATCTGGCTGCACTGATCGAGCCCGGCACTCCTTCTCCCAGGGCGCGCTTGAAGCTCATCGCCCGTCTTCGAGACGCTGGCCTAGGATGCGGCGTTATGGCCATGCCGATTCTCCCGTGGCTCACGGACTCGGACGAAGCACTCGACTCCCTCTTCACTGAACTGACCAAGGCTGGAGCCACCGGAGTCACCGCGGGCGCTTTGTACCTCAAGCCCGGAACACGCGAGTGGTACATGCAATGGCTGGCCGCCCAGCATCCGGAACTTGTGGGTAAGTACCGGCGGCTCTATGGCCAGGGATCCTATGCCTCCAAGGAGTACCGCACCTGGCTCACAGGAAGGATCACCTTTTTCAAGGCGAAGTACGGCTTCACTGGGACGTCTGGATTCAGCCATCGGAATGCCCGCGGCGCTTCCGGTCCCACAGCGGCCCCCGCGCGAGTCAGTGCTCCCCTCCCGGAGCAACAGCCGCTCTTCTAAGCGTTTGTTCTCACGCTGGAGCGGCAACCCTGTCCAGCAAGGCCCGGACTATGGGCAGGTCCGCCGGTATCCACGGAAGACCGAGTAGTTGGTCACTGTCAGCTAACGACACCCAGCGCAGTTCATCGTGATCTTCCAGGGGCCGCGGCTCCCCCGCTGTCAGTTCGGCAAACCACACCCGCATGGCAGCGCGCTCGTTGAGCGTCCACCCGACGATGTTGCCGGACTCCAGCTCCGGTCCCAGGTTCACTTGAACTCCCAGTTCTTCGGCGAGCTCCCGGTGCAGGGCATCCTCCGCTGTTTCTCCGGTTTCCACCTTGCCACCCGGAAATTCCCACATCCCTGCAAACTGGGGTGGTGCTGTGCGGCGTGCGGCCAGCAGGCGGGTCGGGGCCTCCAGGGAGTCGACGACGGCGGCGCCCACGACATTTATCAATCCAGTCACCGCAACAGTCTATGGTGGTCCGGACCATGGGCATCGTCACAAACCGGCCCCAAGTCACTGGCCCGGGACTAAACTTGTTATCGGATTTTTCTCCGCATTCCCCAGCCCACAAGGCACCCTCAAGAAGCAGGCTTATGACTACCACTGTGTCCCCGTCCGCCACCGCCAAAGCAGCAAGGAACCACCTTGGCCTGGCAATCCTGGCCCTGGCCATGGGCGGATTCGCCATCGGAACCACCGAGTTCGCCATGATGGGCCTGTTGAAGGAGATCGAGGAAGGGCTGGGCATCAGCACCCCCGAGGCCGGCAACCTCATCTCGGCTTACGCCCTGGGTGTGGTCATTGGCGCTCCCGTCTTCGCAGCGTTCGGGGCAAAGCTCCCCCGAAAGCACCTTGCCCTGGGGCTAATGCTTTTCCTGTCCGTGGCGAACCTGACGTCCTTCATCGCACCCGACTACGGCTTCATGCTGCTCTCGCGCTTTGCTTCGGGCCTTCCCCACGGAGCCTTCTTCGGAGTGGCAGCCGTCATCGCTGCCGGCCTCGTCGCCCCTACCAAGAGGGGATGGGCAATCTCCATGGTGATGGCAGGACTCACGGTCTCCAACGTCATCGGCGTCCCTGTGGCCACGTGGGTGGGTCAGACCTTCGGCTGGCGGCTGCTCTTTGTCATTGTCGGCGCAATCGGACTCTTGACCGTTGCCATGGTGTGGAAGTTCGTCCCCTTCGAAGCAGCCCACCCGGAGGCGAGCATCCGGCGCGAGCTCGGAGCACTCAAGCGGCTTCAGGTTTGGCTGGCATTGCTGATCGGCGTCATTGGATTTGGCGGCTTCTTTGCCGTGTACACATACATCGCACACACCATGACATCCGTGGCTGGAATACCCGAAAACCTGATCCCCGCCGTCGTGGCCCTCTACGGACTAGGCATGGTGGTGGGCAATATCTTTGGCGGACGCCTTGCCGACAAGTCCGTGATGGGCACCATTTACTGGGTCATGCCGGGAATCGCCGTAGCGCTGGTGGTTTACGCCATCGCTGCGCACTGGGCTTGGGCCGCTTTCATCATGGCGTTCGTAGTGGGCGGCATCGGCTCCATGCTGACCCCTGCCCTGCAGACCCGACTCCTGGACGCTGCACCTGGCGCGGCATCGTTGGCATCCTCTCTGAATCACTCAGCCCTTAACATCGCCAATGCTCTCGGCGCGTTCCTTGGCGGAACTGTTATTGCCTGGGGTTGGGGCTACGTTGCTCCGGCGTTGGTGGGCGCTGTGCTGGCCATCCTCGGCCTTGGAGTCGCCTTGCTCAGCGGCCTGCTGGAGCGCAGAAAGCCCCTGGTCACGTCTCCGCCTACAGACGCCGCGGAACCGACGCGCCCCTGATCAGGGGCCACGGATCCGACGCGCCGCCCAACACCTAGCGACGAGACAAAGCGCAGGAACAAAAAGATGGGCTCCGCCGTAGCGGAGCCCATCTTTTGCGTTAAATCTACGTGGTCAAAGCCTAGAGCTGTTTACACATTCCCCGGCCTGGCGCTCTGCTGGGAACGCGCACTGGCATAAAGGCACACGGTGGCGGCCGTGCCCAAGTTCAAGCTTTCAGCTGCCCCGTAGACGGGTACGGCCACCCGGTGATCAGCCAGTGCCAGCTCGGCGTCCGACAACCCCTGTGCCTCGTTACCGAAAAGCCATGCCGTAGGAGACTCGAGGGCATAGTCCGAAGCTACGGAATCATTCCCGAGTCTCCGCGCCGCATTCTCGTCCTGCAGCTGGTCCAGGTTGACGGATCCATAGCCATCAGCGGCCAGAATGCCGATCCCGCGCTCCCGGCACTGCGCTACGAGCTGGTCAACATCGGCGCCGAGTACAACCGGCAGGTGGAAGAGGGAACCCGCAGTAGAGCGGACAGCTTTGGGGTTGTAGATGTCCACGCTCGAGCCGGTGAGGACAACAGCATCGGCGCCGGCAGCATCGGCCGCGCGCAGCACAGTTCCGGCGTTGCCGGGGTCGCGCACCTGGCACATCACCGCGATCAGGCGGGGACCGGCGTCGAGTACCGACTCAAGGCTGACATCCACGAAGCTGCACACGGCAACAATGCCCTGGGGGTTTACAGTGTCAGCCATGGCCGCAAGGACTTCGTCACTGGCAAGCCGGAGCAGGGTTCCCTGTGCGAGGTCGGCAAGCTCAGGAAGGCGCTCCAAGCACGCTTCACTGGCAAAAACTTCATGCACGACGGCGGGACCTCCGGCCGCGGTGCGCTCACGGTGCAAGGTCAACGCCTCACGCACCGCTTGCGGTCCTTCTGCAAGGAAACGACCGCGCTTTAAACGGGCCGGGCGCCCGGCAAGCTTGGCGACGTCCCTCACCCGATCAGCTCGGGGGTTGGTCATCGGAAAGTCTTGCGGGCGCCCGGTTTCGTTCATATAAAGAACTTTAGTGGCAGTTGCGACTAGTTCTTGATCTGCTGGCGGGCTTCTCCGCCTGCAGGCTCAAAGCCGGCAGCCTTTGCAGCCTCAACCGTGGAGAACCAGTATTCAGCAGCGGTGGTGTTGTACCAGGTGGAACCCGGAACGTGGTACTTCTTGGACTCAGCGTTGCCCTTGATGGCGTAGCCTTCCGGAGCCTCGTCGCCATCAGCAGCAACTGCGCCGTCGATGGCCGGCTTCTCGGAAACGACAGCCTTGACAGCGGTTGCAGTGGCAGCAGCCGGAGCAACCTTGGCAGCCTTGGGAGCAGCAGCCTTGGGAGCAGCAGCAGCGGCCGGAGCGGACGTGTCAGCCGGAAGTGCTGCCTTGGCGATGTTCACCAGAGCGGCGAAAGCGTTGGCGTCGGAGACAGCCAGCTCGGCCAGCATGCGGCGGTCAACCTCGACCTCAGCGGCCTTGAGGCCCTGGATCAGACGGTTGTAGGTGAGGCCGTTGGCGCGGGATGCAGCGTTGATGCGCTGGATCCAGAGGCGACGGAAATCGCCCTTCTTCTTGCGGCGGTCACCGTAGCTGTACACAAACGAGTGCAGCAGCTGCTCTTTGGCCTTACGGTACAGGCGCGAACGCTGACCGCGGTAACCCTTTGCGCGTTCGAGGACAACCCTGCGCTTCTTGTGGGCGTTTACCGCCCGCTTCACACGTGCCACGTGCGTACTCCTTCAGAAATCTTTATCCCAAGCTGCTACTGCCGGAAACCCGGCCGGCCTGAGAAGGCTTTTGGTGTAGTCGGTCCCTGCCGGATGGCAGTAACCAAAGAACTTGGAACTTAGACGCCGAGCATCTTCTTGATGACCTTGGCGTCGCCCTTGAAGACGAGCTTGTCGCCGGCGAGGCGACGGGTCAGCCTGGAGGACTTGTGCTCCAGGTAGTGACGGCGGTTGGCCTGCTGACGCTTCAGCTTGCCGGTACCGGTCAGCTTGAAGCGCTTCTTAGCACCGCTGTGGGTCTTCATCTTCGGCATGGGAACCGATCTCCTTACGTATCCACGGACAAGTCCGCGATTCTATCGTGCAGCCGGCCTACGAGGGTCGGCGTGCTGGTTGCTTGCCGATGGAGGCGGAGCCTCCACGGCGTTGAACTAGTTGGTCTTGCGTGATGCTGGCTTGGGCGCAGCCTTGGGAGCTGCGGGCCGAGCTGCCGGCTTGGGAGCTGCCGGCTTGGCGACGGGCTTCGGAGCCGAAGGAACTGCGGGCTTCGGGGCGGCTGCCGGAACCACTGGCTTCGGAGCTGCTTCAGCTGGTGCAGCCTTGGCGGCGGGGGCTGCCTTCGCAGGTGCCGGTGCTGCCTTGGCGGGAGCTGCTTTGGCCGGTGCCGGCGCTGCCTTTACTGCAGGCGCCTCCACTACGGGTGCTTCTTCAACATCCGGAGCAGGTGCTTCTTCAGCAACCGGGGCCTCTTCAGCAACCGCTGCTTCCTCAGCAGCGGGAGCTTCTTCAGTAACCGATGCCTGGGCCTCGGGGGCTTCGGCCGCTTCCTGCGTGGTCTCCTCTTCGGTGACCTTGAAACCCTCGGGCAGAAGGTCAGCGAGGCTCTGAGTCATCGGAGCCTGCTCGCCCTTGGTGTCAACACGTCCGGACGCCTTGGCTTCATTCTGCGCCTTGGCTTCAGCACGCTGCGTAGCGCGGCGCGCTTCAGCCTTGGCTTCAGCCTTGTTCTTCAGGGGGCCGATCACCATGACCATGTTGCGTCCGTCAATGCGCGGGCTGGACTCGATGATGCCAACCTCAGCAACATCTTCAGCGAAGCGCTGCAGCAGGCGGATACCCATCTCGGGGCGTTGCTGCTCACGGCCGCGGAACTGGATCATGGCCTTCACTTTGTCGCCGGCACCGAGGAACCGAAGTGCGTGTCCGCGCTTGGTTTCGTAGTCGTGCTTGTCGATCTTCAGGCGGAAGCGGATTTCCTTCAGAACCGTGTTGGTCTGGTTCTTGCGGGCCTCGCGGGCCTTCACTGCGGCTTCGTACTTGTACTTACCGAAGTCCATCAACTTGCAAACAGGAGGCTTAGCCTGCGGGGCAACTTCAACGAGATCGAGATCGGACTCGGCAGCAAGACGCAGGGCGTCCTCGATGCGGACAATTCCTACCTGTTCGCCGGCAGGACCGACCAACCGCACCTCGGGGACGCGGATACGCTCATTGATTCTTGGCTCGCTAATGTTAAAGCTCCTGTGGTTGTGGTGATGTCACCGGCAAATAGAGAAGGCCCCCAATTGCTGGTGCAATCGAAGGCCTCGAAGATCGGTAGCACTTCCTCCAGGGAAGCACACGCATCCGGAGGCAGTGCCTCCAAAAGCGTCCGACCAGGTACCCGGCAACCTCTTGTCCCGAAAAGGGATCCTGTCCCCGAAGGGAGCGGCTGACGCGGGTGGGAGAGAACTCCGCTTGCAAACTGAAAACCAATTCTACAGAAACAACCCGCCAAGCGCACATTGCGTGAGGCGGGAGCATGTATTGCGCATGTTGCCTGTGAATAACGACTTCCAGTCGGTCTGTGACAAGCTTACCAGTATGAGCACTGAAGACAGCAATTCCCGTAACTCCTATAGCGAAGACGCCGCCCCCGCCGTTGATGCCGGGGTGTCCCAGCAGATCCGTGACATCGCTGAAGTTCCGGCCGTGGAAGTTATTACTACCGGCGCCGTCCACCTCATGAGTGCGGCGGCCGTCAAGGTTGGCCTGGCAGATGACCCCAATGCCGAGGACCTCAAGGACTTGGACGAGGCCCGCAAGCTGATCACCGCCCTCGCCGGCCTGGTGTCGGCAGCCGCCCCGGAGATCGGTTCACAGCACGCAGGTCCGTTGCGCGATGGCCTGCGCTCACTGCAACTGGCCTTCCGCGAAGCGTCACTCATTCCCGACGCACCGGGCAAGGGCCCGGGCGAAAAGTTCACCGGACCGGTGAACTAGCACCAACTACGGCAAGAAACTACGACGGCGGGTCGACCAGGTGGTCGACCCGCCGTCGTCGTCAGGTGAGCTTTTCAGACCCGTGCTGCCCGGCGACGCAAGGACGTCAGGACGAGTCCCGCCGCACACAGGACGACGCCGGCGATTCCCACGGCCGCGAACCCGCCGGACGGTCCAACGGTGTCGATGAAGACTCCGGCCAGAGGTGCGCCGAGCGCGACTCCTGCGGTCAGCGCGGAGCCGTACCAGCCCATGGCTTCACCCCGGCGCTCTTCTTCAACGAGGTCAGCCACCTTCTCGGAAGAGGCAGACAAGACCGGGGCGCACAACAGGCCAGGCAGGAGCGAGAGGAACGCCAGAGTCCAGGTGTCCTGGGCAAATCCCATCGGAATAGTAAATGCGGCCATGCCCAACAGCAGGAGCATGGGCGAGATGGACCGCTTCATGGACCCGTAAATGAGGCCACCAACCACCGACGCGGCGCACCAGAAGAAGAACACAATACCGATTTCATTCTGGTGCCCGCCGCGTTCCAACAGACCCACGATGCTGACATCGGAACCGCTCAACACCATGCCCGATCCCGCAGCAACAGTGAAGAGTGCACCAACAGAGACGGTGAACCACGTAAAGTTCCTGGCCACACGATTTCTAAGGCCTGCAGTTCGGGATGTCGACGACGCCATTTCCGACGCCGCCTCCTGGACGTGGGCAGGCGCTGACGCCACCATCGCTGCCTCGGCAGCAACCAGGTCAGCTGCAGCCCGGTCCGCGGACTCCTGCGGAGTACAGACCGCTTCGCTGCGGGTGGGCGGGTTGAACCACATCAGGAACAGCCCGGCCACGGACACGGAGACGCCCACGGCCGTGAGCCCAATAGCCGAAAAACCGCTGGTGGCGACGATTGCCCCCACAGCCGGCCCGATCATGAAGACCAGCTCGGTGGCGATGGAGTCGAGGGCGAACGCCGAACGCCGCTGCTCGCCGTCGACCATGACGCCCAGAGACTGCCGGACGACACTGAAGATCGGCAGCGTGAAAAGGCCGCCGACGAACACCAGCGGCAGCAACCACTCGTAGGAAACATGCGGGACGATCGACCAGATGACAGTCTCCGACACGACTGAAGGGATCAGCGCCTTGCGGAGGCCCACCATGTCTACGCGGCGGCCGCGCCAAGGAGCGCCCAGCGCAATGCCAATGGTCATGACAGCAGCTGCTGCACCGGCGGCGGCATAACCCTGGCCAAGTGTGAGCACGATGTGCAGCGTGAGCAGCACGCCAGCAGCCGAGTGCGGAATGCGGGCAATCATGCCCACTATCAGCAAACGCCGGACAGGTCGGATGGACAGCATCTCTTTATAGAGAGCGAAGTTCACTGGCTAAATCCTCTTGTTCCCCAGGGCAGCCCCGGGGAACCGGTACTGCCGTTAATACTGCGTGGGCTCCTGTGCTGCACGCTGCAGTTTTACTTCCATGGAATCAACGCTTTCGGCAAAGGAATCCATTTGCGCCCACGCCTCGTTCAATTGGGCAACGAGAGTTTGCACTGCTACGGCGTCGAGTCCATCCTCAAGGAAAAGAACAACGCGTAGTTCCGGCCCCGCACCGCCTCCTGAGACCTGGCGGCCATCGGCCGTCAGCGACGCAACACCGCCGCCGGGTTGCGTCTCAAGGCGACGGACCGTTTGAAAGGCCGAGACCGTTGAAGCGAGAGCTGACTCCAGTTGATCATCAAGGTATGACGGCGTCCAGTCCTTCTGCTGGGCAAGGGCCCACACGGCCGGGCGCCGCACAACAAAGGCAAAGTCGGAACCGGGATCCAGCACCAACAGCTGCGCGCCCTCGGATACCGCCGAAAGCGCCGCACGCGCGGCGTAAACGGCAACCGGCCGGGCCTCCGAGTGCCATGCCTCGAGAGCGGCTGCGGAGGTAAAGACCGGCATGGCCGTGCGGCCATCAGGAGCCTTCAGTGTGACCAAAGCCATATCCGCTTGCTTGTCAGCGTGCAGGCCGTCAACGCCTTCTGCTTCTTCAGCCAACTGAGCAACTACCGGAACGAAAACCCGTGCCGTCGCCAAGGAGGCCACAACGTCTGCCTCGCTGCCGGTTCCGTTGATCAGAGCCGCGACGGCGGCTACGTACCCGGGGTCCGCTGAGCCGTCGTCGTCCTCGAAATTGTGGATCTTGGCGTCGTCACCGCTGAGGCTCCTACCGGCCCAGGGCTGGCCTGCAGAGTCCGTAGCTCCCCCGGCGCCGGCCAACGCAGCCGCGATGTGGCCGGGTAGCTCGCGCCTGGCCTGACCTTGATCCCCGTGCTGGTGACCTGCGTTATGAGGCATCAGCGGCGGCCGGCAACGTCCAGTGCTTCGGGCAGAGTAAAGGCACCGGCGTAGAGAGCCTTGCCAACAATCGCACCTTCCACACCCAGCGGGACCAGTTCGCGCAGGACACGGAGGTCTTCCAGGCTGGAGATACCGCCGGAGGCGACCACAGGCTTACCGGTCTTCTCAACCATCTGGCGCAGAAGTTCCACGTTCGGCCCCTGAAGGGTTCCATCCTTGGTGACGTCGGTGACTACATAACGCGCACAGCCGGCATCCTCGAGGCGGGCAAGAACCTCCCAGAGGTCGCCGCCCTCCTTGGTCCAACCGCGTCCGGCAAGCGTTGTGCCGCGGACATCAAGGCCGACGGCGATCTTGTCACCAAAGCGGTCGATCGCACGGCGGGTCCACTCGGGGTTCTCCAACGCCGCGGTTCCAAGGTTCACGCGGGCGACACCCAGTTCCAGTGCACGCTCAAGAGACTCGTCATCCCGCAGTCCGCCGGAGAGCTCCACCTTGACGGCGAGCTGCGACACCACCTCGCTGATGAGCGCGGCGTTGTCTCCACGCCCGAAAGCTGCGTCGAGGTCCACCATGTGCACCCATTCGGCACCGGCGTTCTGCCAGTTCAGTGCTGCTTCCAGCGGGGTCCCGTAGCTGGTTTCCGAGCCTGCTTCTCCTTGGAGGAGGCGGACCGCTTGGCCGTCAACAATGTCAACGGCCGGCAGGAGTTCCAGAACGGACTGGGCGGAGGAGGTCATGTGTGTCCTTGAAGTTCGAAAAGGGTGATGCGGCTAGTTGAACGACTGGTTCAGTTTCCCAGCGTCAGGAGATAGGCGGCCAGGAGGGACATCCCTGCCAGCACGTAGAAAGAAATAGAAACCCAACGCGGCTTTTTCTGCTGATGGAAGGAGATCCCCCCACCTACCAGCAGGCCGGCGAGGCCCATAAGTAATACCGACCACCACATCTAGGCGGCACCGCTTCCGGATTCTTTCGAAGCGGGCTTACGGAGGCTATCCACCCAGTTTCGCAGGAGCCGGGCCCCGGCATCCCCTGACTTCTCCGGGTGGAACTGCGTGGCGCAGAGCGGGCCGTTTTCCACTGCGGCAATGAAGCGTGCACCGTGCTCGGACCACGTCACCATGGGAGGAGCCATACGGGGCTGAACGACGTCGAAGTTCCACTCCTGGACTCCGTAAGAGTGCACAAAATAGAAGCGTTCCTGTTCAACACCTTCGAACAGCTTTGAGCCTTCGGGGACGTCCACGGTGTTCCAACCCATGTGCGGCACCACTGGAGCGGGAAGGAGCTCAACCTTGCCTGGCCACTCAGCCATGCCTTCGGACTCGGTGCCGTGCTCAACTCCGGCTTCGAAGAGAACCTGCAAACCCACGCAGATGGCCAGCACAGGACGGCCACCGGCAACCCGACGCCCTATCATGCGGATGGCATCAACGGACTTGAGTTCCTTCATCACGGTCTCGTAGGCACCAACTCCGGGCACCACCAGACCATCAGCGTTGAGCACGTCCTCAGGCTTGGAGCTCAACACCACGTGCGCGCCCGCACGTTCGAGGGCGCGGACGGCAGAGCGAACGTTGCCCGATCCATAGTCCAACACGGTGACGGTTGGCTTGCCTTCAGGCGACTCCGGCTTTACGGACGCTATGGCGTCGGCCACGGCTCCATTGTTCAGAATCTGGCCGCTCATAGTGCGCCCTTAGTGGAGGGAATGCCCTCCACACGGGGATCGGACTCAACAGCTGCACGCAACGCGCGGGCAAAGGCTTTGAACTGGGCCTCAACGATGTGGTGGGGGTCGCGGCCGGCCAGGACGTTCATGTGGAGGCAGATTCCGGCGTGAAGCGTAATTGCTTCAAAAACGTGACGGGTCAACGATCCCGTGAAGTGTCCGCCGATCAGGTGGTATTCCTGTCCGACCGGCTCGCCACCGTGCACCAGGTAGGGTCGTCCGGAAACATCAACGACGGCGTGCGCCAAGGCTTCGTCCAAAGGAACCGTGGCTTCACCAAAGCGACGAATACCGGCTTTATTGCCCAGCGCCGTTCGGAGGACCTCGCCGAAGGTAATGGCGACGTCTTCCACCGTGTGGTGGGCGTCAATGTGGGTGTCGCCAGTAGCTTTGACGGTCATGTCAATCAGGGAATGCTTGCACAGAGCCGTCAGCATGTGGTCGTAGAACGGAACCGAAGTGCTGATATCCGAGACGCCTGAACCATCCAGGTTAATCTCCACCAGGACCGAAGACTCACTGGTGGTGCGCTCCATGCGCGCGGTGCGGGCAGCGGTCGGCGCGGCGCCGGTTTCGCTCATTGGGACATCCTTATACACGGAGGGGTGGGTTAGGTCTAGGAACAAGTTTAGGCGTGGTGCGGCGCGGTGCCGTCCAGCAGGGCTTCCAAGGCCTCCAGGAACGCAGTAGTTTCCGGCTCGGTTCCAGCGGTGACACGCAAATGCCCCGGGATACCGACGTCGCGAATCAACACGCCGGCGTCCAGCAGGCCCTGCCAGATAGTGTGTGGATCCTCCAGTCCCCCAAAGAAGACGTAGTTGGAGTCCGAAGCAGCAGGCTGGAGGCCCATGCGGAGCAGTTCAGTCACAATCCTGTCGCGCTGGACCTTGATGTCCTCGACGTCGGCCATGAGGGCTTCGCGGTGATTCAGCGCAGCGAGGGCCGTTGCCTGCGTCACGGCAGAGAGGTGGTATGGGAGACGGACCAGCCTGATGGCGTCCGTGACTTCCGGGGCTGACGCCATGTATCCGAGCCTGGCGCCCGCCAAAGCGAATGCTTTGCTCATGGTGCGCGAGACGATCAGACGCTCGCGTCCGGGCAACAGGGTCAGGGCGCTCGGCGTGTTGTCGTGTGCGAACTCGTGGTAGGCCTCATCCACGATCACCATGGCCTGGCTGGCTTCGCCGGCCTCGTAAACAGCCTCCACGACGTCCAATCCCAAGCCCGTACCTGTGGGGTTGTTGGGCGAGCACAGGAAGACGATGTTGGCGCCCGTTTCCCGGACCTGAGCAGCGGCCGATTCGGCGTCCAGCCCGTAGTCTTCCGCGCGGACTCCGCGGACATACTCGGTGTCAGTGCCACTCGCGAGCAGGGGGTACATGGAGTACGTGGGAGGAAAGCCCAATGCCTTGCGGCCGGGTCCACCAAAGGCTTGGAGGATCTGCTGCAGGACCTCGTTGGATCCGTTGGCCGCCCAGATGTTGTCCGGGGAAAGCCCGTGGCCAAGGTACTCGGCCAAGGCTTCACGAAGTTCGGTGAACTCCCGGTCCGGATAGCGGTTCAGCCCGGTGGCCGCAGCGGCCACGGCCTCAGTGATGGCGGCTTGGACATCTGCGGGGACGCCATGAGTGTTTTCGTTGACGTTGAGCAGGATAGGGACATCGAGCTGCGGTGCGCCATAGGGGCTCAATCCACGCAGGTTGGTCCGAAGGGGAAGTCGGTCAAGTCGCTCAAGCTGGTCACTCACCAACCCAGTTTAAGGGGCGGCCGGGACTGCCGACTAACTGTGACGCCCGACCCTTGATTTCTGCGGGTGCCGAGGGATCAGTTTGCAGGGACGAACAGCTGCTGGCCGGGCAGGATGCGGCCGCCCCGGAGGTCGTTGAGCTGGATGATCTCGGCGATGACGTCGCGGGGGTCACGCTCGGGAGCGGCAGCGCCGGCGATGCCCCAGAGGGACTGACCTGGCTGGACTGTAACAGTGACGGCAACAGGCGGACGCAGTTGGGACTGCGAGTCGGCTGCCTTGGCCGGGGAGTTGATAAATCCGGCAAGACTCAGCAACGCTGCAACCAACAGCATGGCCGGGATGCCGAAGAAGACGATCCGTCCCCTTCGGGTCAGGCGCAGGCGAGCGGGTGCCTGGGTAGTACGGAAATCAGCGAACGTAGTGACTGCGGACATGAGCTGAGCCCTTCTGAGCTATTGCCACGCTCCGGGATGCCCGGTGCCTGGCTGCCAATTCTTTGTGTTCCCCTGGGCCTGCCCCGGATGTTCGAACGCTTTGTTCGAACATCCAGCTTCAGCATCAGGTTTATAGAACACATATTCGAACCTTGCTATGACATTTTTAGCACTTATCAACGAACGGTGTCGAGACTCGCTAGAACAAATGTTTGATAAACGCCTGTGCCTGCCCTACGTTTGAGTGAAGAAGCAGCACTGTTTCAGTGGAACAGGAGGGTCTGACATTTTTGCAGACCTGACACCCCTGGCCCTCATCAGGGCGGAATGGAAAGGCATTGGCGAACATGGCAGCGAAAGCCACAGGCGGAGGGGCACCCCTGCGGAGCCAACAGCCTCAAAAGAGTCCCAAAAGCCTGACCGTCCGGCAGAAAAAGATCCTGGAGACCATCCAGAGGTCAGTCAATGACAACGGCTACCCTCCCAGCATGCGCGAAATCGGCGACACCGTGGGTCTGGCCAGTTTGTCCAGCGTCACGCACCAGTTGTCCCAATTGGAGAAGCTCGGCTACCTCCGCCGGGACCCCAAGCGTCCCCGCGCCATGGAAGTGCTGATGCCCCTAACCCTTGATGGCGGGCCCATCCCCGGTGTGGACGCTCCGACCACCCTTCGCAGCGCCGGTGGCCTGGCCGTCACCGAGCTAGCCAGCGCCAGTGATACCGCCATGGTCCCCTTGGTGGGGCGCATCGCGGCAGGTGGACCGATCCTGGCTGACCAGACGGTGGAAGACGTGCTTGCACTCCCACGGCAACTCGTGGGGCATGGCGAACTGTTCATGCTGAAGGTGGCCGGCGATTCCATGATCGATGCTGCTATCTGTGACGGCGACTGGGTGGTGGTCCGGCGACAGAATGATGCCATCAACGGCGACATCGTTGCCGCCCTGCTGGATGATGAAGCAACCGTGAAGACTTTCCGGCAGCGGGACGGTCACACGTGGCTGCTCCCCCAAAACACCCAGTACGAGCCCATCCTCGGAGATCAGGCCACCATCATGGGCAAGGTCGTCTCGGTACTGCGCTCTCTTTAAGCGCTCACGCCCTTTAAACGCAGCTTCCCGTGGACACCAGCAGGTGTTCACGGGAAGCTGTGCATTACGGGGCTTTAGCCGAGCCCAGACGTTCCAGAACGCCTCGAACCACCGACCGGTCCGTGGTGGCCCAGAACGGCGGCAGGGCGGCACGTAGAAAGCCCCCGTAGCGCTCGGTCGAAAGCCTGGAGTCGAGTACCGCGACCACCCCTTTGTCTCCCGTCGAGCGGATCAGTCGGCCAGCGCCCTGCGCCAGCCGAATGGCAGCGTGCGTGGCTGACACGGCCATGAAACCGTTCCCGCCCGATTGGGCAACCGCCCGGGAACGGGCAGTCATCAGGGGATCGTCAGGACGTGGGAAGGGAATGCGGTCAATAACCACCAGTCGGCATGAGCCACCCGGAACGTCTACCCCCTGCCACAGGGACATGGTTCCGAAGAGGCACGTATCTGGCTCGTCCGCGAATTGCTTCACCAGGGCCGCCATGGTGGATTCTCCCTGACAGAGAATGTCCACATCCAGCCGGAGCCGCATGGCATCGGCGGCTTCTTCGGCAGCACGCCGCGAGGAGAACAGGCAAAGCGCTCCGCCCCCGGACGCCCGGATGAGGTCTTCCAATTCGTCCAGCGCCTCCGGCGAAGTACCGCGGCCCGGTTTGGGCAGGTGCTTTGCCACGTATAGAACACCCTGTTTGGGATAGTCGAAGGGCGATCCCACATCAATGCCCGTCCAGCTCGGCGCGCCGTCTCCAATCAGGCCAAGACCACCCGCGGCGGGCTCGAAGGCCGAGCCGATGGCCAGGGTCGCAGAGGTCAGCACCACAGTATGGCCGGCAAAGAGCCCCTCTCGAAGCCGCCCTGCCACACTGAGCGGGGCAATATTAATCAATGCAGGAGCTGTCTCGTCCGGCGGAGAATATCCCTGCTGGGGGTCGAACGTGCTGTTCCGCGAGAACCAGACCACTTCGCGGTTCTCCTTCGCGGCGAGCATCCGCTCGCACAGTTCCAGGATGAGCATGAGCCGTGAGCGCGCAAGCTGCCGTCCGCCGTCGACCGCGTTTGAAGAATCCGTCTTCGAGTCCGAGAGCGCGGCGCGCGTGGCGTCCCGCAATTGGTCAATGCAATCCAGCTGTTCGTCGTTGAGGCCGTTGGGCAACAGACCGTTGGGCACGCCAGCTATGGCCATATCCAAGCTGTCCGCAGCTGCGTTGAGGGCGTCCACGGTGATGGCCGTATGCTTGCGGGCACTTGATGCCGCCGCGTGGACCATGGCCACGGATAACTGTCCTGAAACGGCTCCGGTTACCCGGTCCTGAAGCTCGTGCGCCTCATCAACCACCACGACGTCGTACTCGGGCAAGACAGCCAGGCCTTCAAAGGCGCTGACGGCCAACATGGCATGGTTGGTGACTACGACGTCGGCCTCACCAGCCCTTGAACGGGCCAGCTCACTGAAGCACTCTTCTGCCACGGGGCACTTCTGGGCACCCAGGCACTCCATGGACGTGACGGAAACCTGCCGCCAAGCCCTGTCGGTGACGCCGGGCATGAGTTCGTCGCGGTCTCCGGTAGTGGTCTTCTCCGCCCATTCCCTGAGGCGGACCACTTCCTTGCCCAGCTGCGATTGGGGTCCACCCATGGAGGCAGCAAAGTGAGGGACGCTGGTGTCCTCCCCCAGGGAGAACAGCTGCCCTTCGGAGGGCTCCTCGCTGGGGAACCCGCCTTCAAGCTTCTGCAGGCACACATAATTGGCCCTGCCCTTGACCAACGCCACGTTGACGGGGCGCTCAAGGGCAGGGTTGATGGTCTCCAGCAGCCGGGGAAGATCACGGCCGACAATCTGGGTCTGGAGTGCCAGGGTGGCGGTGGACACCAGCGTCGGTTTGTTGCTGTCCATGGAGTGAGCGATCAACGGAATAAGGTAAGCCAAAGACTTGCCCGTTCCCGTTCCCGCTTGAACCAGCAAATGCTCCCCGGTTTCAATAGCCCGGGTCACATGCTTGGCCATTTCATGCTGACCCGCACGGCTTTGTCCGCCCATGCCGTCAACAGCCCGGTCCAACAACTCGAGGGTGGCTTTCTCCCCCACCGACTTGACGGCGTCCGCCGCCACCTTCTCAACCATTGCTGACGAATGACTCCAGTTCGGCGGCCAGGCCTTCGCGCACCATGACCACTACGCGGGTCCCGTTCTCCTCGTGCTCAAGGCTGAGGATTTCCGAGTCGGAATTGTGCAGTTTGTTGATCATTTCCCCGCGGTCGTAGGGAATGAGCAGTTCAAGGCGCACGCCCGGCCGGGGAATGGATCGGCTGATGTCTTCCAACAGTTCGGCAATGCCCTGGCCCGTACGGGTGGACACCACTGCGTGGCGGGGTTCCTTCTGCTTGAGGCGCTCCACCACAAAAGGATCCGCGACATCGACCTTGTTGAGGACGATGATTTCAGGAACCTTACGGGCATCCACTTCGGTGAAAACGGTCCTTACAGCAGCGATCTGGCCCTCAGGATCGGGGTGTGATGCATCCACCACATGGAGGATCAGGTCTGCGTCCGCCACTTCCTCCAATGTAGACCGGAAAGCCTCAATCAGCTGGGTGGGCAATGAACGAACGAACCCAACGGTATCTGCCAGGGTGTAGCCGATGCCATCCGGAGTTTGCGCCTTGCGGACCGTGGGATCCAAGGTGGCGAACAGGGCGTTCTCCACCAGGACACCGGCGTCCGTGAGGCGGTTCAGGAGGGACGACTTGCCGGCGTTCGTGTACCCGGCGATGGCGACGGACGGAACAGCATTACGACGGCGGTTGGCGCGCTTAGTCTCGCGCGCCGGCTTCATCGCGGCTATTTCGCGACGCAGCTTGGCCATGCGGGTGCGGATTCGCCGCCTATCGAGTTCGATCTTGGTTTCACCAGGACCGCGCGAGCCCATGCCGGCGCCTGCTCCACCCACCTGGCCACCGGCCTGACGGGACATGGAGTCACCCCAACCACGAAGCCTCGGGAGCAGGTATTCGAGCTGTGCGAGCTCAACCTGGGCCTTGCCTTCGCGGCTCTTGGCGTGCTGGGCGAAGATGTCCAGGATCAGTGTGGTCCGGTCGACTACCTTGACCTTCACGATGTCCTCAAGGCCGCGTCGCTGTGACGGGGCAAGCTCCGTGTCCACTACTACGGTGTCTGCGCCGGTGGCGGCGACGATGTCCTTGAGCTCCTGGGCCTTGCCGGATCCGAGGAAGGTCCCGGGGTCCGGCTTCTGCCGGCGCTGAACAATACCGTCCAGCACCTCGGATCCAGCCGTTTCGGCAAGGGCGGCGAGCTCACGGAGGGAGTTCTCCGCATCAGCAAGAGTCCCCTCCGTCCACAGGCCGGCCAGGACAACGCGCTCCAGGCGCAGCTGCCGGTATTCGACCTCTGTGACGTCCTCGAGTTCGGTGGACAGTCCCGCGGTACGCCGAAGGGCGCGGCGTTCGGCCAGGTCTTCCTGGTCGCCGTCATAAATACTGTGTTCCTGGTCCAGCGTGGAAATCGCCTGCGCCTTGCCGAACACACCGTTGGCGTCGTTGTCGTCGGATGCCTGCGCAGGTACATCCTTGGAAAGAATCCGGTCGATCACGGCCTGGATTTGTTCAGGACTCATGTCCTGGGCGTCGGAATCGGATCCGGAGTGCTTCTGGGTGGTCATGGTCTCCTTAGACTGTTCGGCAATTCCAGAATAGTGCTGTTTGCTGCTCGATGGGGCGCTATTCGCGCTGGGCTGACGGGCATCGGCCAAAAGGGCCTCCTGTGTCCTGAACGGCCACCCCTCTTGCGGAGGGCGGCTGTTGTAAAAGTGGCGTGATGGAATCCGCAGGAGGGTCCTTGGGCCGAGGTGAGGATGTTCCGCCGGCTGCAACACAGGGCCGCGTTACACCACGGTCCACTGCACAAACGAGCGGGGATCTTCAGAGTGTCCGGCCCCACATGAGGAGCAAACGGACAAAGCCTTAAGGACCTGCCGGGCGGAAAGGCCGGCATGGGCAAAATGCCGAACCGGGCCTGCGTCGCGGGCGGTACCATGAACGCCTGATGACTTGGCGTTGTGGGCTGATTACTCAAAGATCAAGAACATGCGTTTCACTTTAGCAGCCGCTGTCAAGCCAACCACGGACGGATGCGGTTTCCCAAGCCGCCATTAGCCAACTAATCTGGCAAATTATGGAGTCTGCACACTATTTCACCGCCCAACCGGCCGGACCATTCACGCGCAAGCCACTAACCGTGGAACTTGCTGGAGCCACGCGCCGGCTGCAGACCTCGTCGGGTATCTTCAGCCCCGACGGCGTGGACAAAGGCACTGCAGTACTTTTCTCCGAAGTTCCACCGCCGTCACCCACGGGTCACCTTCTGGACATTGGCTGCGGCTGGGGTCCGATTGCGCTCACGTTGGGCCTGATGGCGCCACATGCTCACGTGCACGCCGTTGACGTCAACGAGCGTTGCGTCACTTTGACCAATGAGAACGCCGCGGCGCTCGGCCTCGGCAACGTCACCGCCAGCCTCCCGCACGAGGTGGATCCCGCCGTCGAATTCGACACCATCTGGTCCAACCCGCCCATCCGCATCGGCAAGGACGAGCTTCACTCGCTGCTGCTGACGTGGCTGCCCCGGCTGGCGCCGGGAGGCAACGCCTGGTTGGTTGTGCAGAAGAACCTGGGCTCGGACTCCCTCCAGCGGTGGCTCGCCGCCGAACTGGACAGTTCTTACACGGTCTCCCGTGAAAGCACGTCCAAAACGTTCAGGATCATCCGGGTCAGGAAAGCGTCCCAGTAGCCACAATCACGGCCGGGCCGCTGAGTTCCACATGCTCACGGCCGCCTGCCCCGGGGAAGAACTTCACACCCACGACGCCGCCCGGCACCTTGACGTGCCAGTCGTTCGGGGCCGTATCCCCCGCCCAGTGACGGATAGCGACCGCGGCGGCACACGCGCCGGTGCCGCAGGACTGTGTCTCCCCCACGCCACGCTCGTGAACGCGCATGGTGATGGTCCCTATACCGTCTTCTACCAACGGCTCAGCGGGGACCACAAACTCGACGTTGGTTCCATTGGCGGGCTTGGGATCAACCACGGGCGCCTTGGACAGTTGTGTGGCTGAAAGCTCGCTAAGTTCCGCAAGGGCAACTACCGTGTGGGGATTGCCCATACTGACGGAGAGTCCGGGCCTTGGCACTTCCAGGCCCTCGGCGCTGACCAGTGCATCCATGGCCTTGCTGGTGGCTTCCTCGGGGAAAATGAACTCCCACGGGCCCATATCCACGGCATAGCCGTTGACCGTGCGTACAACCTTTTTTACGCCACCGCGTGTGCCGATAGTGAGGGTCTGCCCGGGCCCCAGGTCCACCAAGCCCTCCGCGATCAGGAAATGAACGAAGACGCGCACGCCATTGCCACACATTTCGGAGAGCGAACCATCACCGTTGCGGTAATCCATGAACCACTCAGCGTCCGGATCCTCTTCCAGGGCGACGCGGCCTTCGGGCAGAAAGCGGGAAGGCACCGCTCGGATGAGGCCATCGCCGCCGATGCCCACATGGCGGTCGCACAACTGCGCCACGTGCTCGGCGGTGATCTCATGCGCGTCGCCAGGATCGGCAATCAGGACAAAGTCGTTGCCTGTTCCGTGGCCCTTTGAAAACGTCAAACCGGTGAGGCTGGAAAGTGTCACCGGAGCATCCGCATCTGCGGGCTGCCGGGCGGGAATTGCGGCGGTTTCATCCATGGACCTAGGCTACCCGCCACGCGCGTTCGCCCAGAAATTGCGTGGCCTTAACTTCCGGCCGCCAGGACTGCCTCGGCTGCCTTCTCCACAAGCTCCTGGTCCTGCCAGTCGAGCCACGTGATGCGTGGATCTCCCCTGAACCACGTCAGCTGGCGCCGCGCAAACTGCCGGGTAGCCACGATGGTTTCTTCGGCGGCAGCATCCGTGCTCAGTTCCCCGTCCAGAACCTTCAGAAATTGGGAATAACCCAAAGCTCGCGAAGCCGTCTTGCCTTGCCGCAAGCCGATTGCCTCGAGCCGTTCAACTTCCTGCCGGAGGCCTCCCTCCACCATCCGGTGCACCCTCAGTGCCAGACGATGCCGCAGTTGCTCCCGATCAACCTCCAGCCCGATCTGGAGAGCCGGCTGGAAGTACTCGCGCTGCGGCATGAATGAACTAAAGGGGCGCCCAGTGAGACTGTGCACCTCCAAGGCACGGATTACTCGCCTGGCATCGCCAAGGCGGGCAGCCGACACGGGATCAACTTCCTCAAGTCGGGCCCGCAACGGCGCAAGCCCCTGCGTTTCGCATTCCTCTTCCAGATGCCTGCGGAGCTCGGGATCCGTGCCCGGGAATTCCAGGACGTCCAGGGCGGCGCGTACATACAGGCCGGAACCGCCCACCAGGATGGCGCGCTTCCCCCGCGAGTGAATGTCAGTGATGGCAGCGCGGCATTCGATTTGGAAGTCCGCCACGCTGGCTTCCTCTGTGACGTCCATGGTGTCAAGCAAGTGGTGAGGCACACCCCTGCGTTCCTCCATGGTGATCTTGGCGGTTCCGATATCCATGCCACGGTAAAACTGCAAAGCGTCGGCATTGATGACTTCCCCGTTCAAGGCCAGGGCCAAGTTAACGCCCAGGTCCGACTTCCCTGAACCCGTGGGACCAACAACTGCAATGACCGGCTGAGGAAGTTCATGGCTGGAGAGCGACATTCGAACTTCTGGTCCGCCCTACGCGCGCCGAACAGGCAGCGACGGCATGCCCAAGGACACACCTGCCTTGCCTGACGCCGCTCCTGCGGCAGGAACGCCACAGGAATCAGCCTGAGAACGATCCCAGGCGTCGCCTGCACGGGAGCGGCGCACGATGTAATCCTCCGGACTTGCCGGATCAGCCACTAGGTGGAAAGCAGCGGCCTCGGTGATGGTGACTGTGACAAAGTCGCCCGGGCGCGGGGTCTCGGCACCGGCCGGTACAGAGAAGTGCACCAGCCTTTGGTCCTTGGATCGACCGGACAGGCGGTGTGTTTCGCCTGCCTTGCGTCCTGATTGCGCGGTGACCAGGACCTCCACCTGACGTCCCAACTGCTTGGCGTTCTCCTCTGCGGCAATACGGTCCTGCAACGCTGTGAGGCGTTCGTAGCGTTCCTGCACCACCGCTTTGGGAAGCTGCTCAGGGAGGTCAGCAGCCGGCGTCCCTGGCCGCTTTGAGTACTGGAACGTAAAGGCGGAGGCAAACCGGGACTTCTCCACAACATCCAGGGTGGCTTGGAAATCTTCCTCGGTTTCACCGGGGAAACCAACAATGATGTCCGTGGTGATTGCTGCGTGGGGAATGCGTTCGCGCACTTTGTCCAGGATTCCGAGGAACTTGCTGGAACGGTAAGAACGGCGCATGTCCTTGAGCACCTTGTCCGAGCCGGATTGCAGCGGCATATGCAACTGGGGCATGGCGTTGGGTGTCTCAGCCATGGCATCAATGACATCGTCGGTGAAAGCTGCGGGGTGCGGGCTGGTGAAACGAACGCGTTCCAGCCCTTCAATCTCACCGCAGGCACGCAGGAGTTTGGAGAAGGCCTGACGGTCGCCGAATTCCACACCGTAGGAATTAACGTTCTGGCCGAGCAAAGTGACCTCAACTGCACCGTCATCCACCAGCGCCTGGATTTCTGCCAGAATCTCGCCGGGGCGCCGGTCTTTCTCTTTGCCACGAAGCGAAGGCACAATGCAGAACGTGCACGTGTTGTTGCATCCCACGGAGATCGAAACCCAGCCCGCGTACACGGAGTCACGCTTGGTGGGGAGCGTTGACGGGAACACATCCAAGGATTCGAGGATCTCCAGTTGCGCCTCATTGTTGTGCCGGGCGCGGTTCAACAGGGCCGGAAGCGCCCCCACGTTGTGTGTCCCGAACACGGCGTCAACCCACGGCGCCTTCTTGACGATGGTCTCGCGATCCTTCTGGGCCAGACAGCCGCCAACGGCAATCTGCATGGACGGGTTCGCCTCCTTGACCTGCCGCAGCTGGCCGAGGTTTCCATAGAGTTTGTTGTCTGCATTCTCACGGACAGCACATGTGTTGAAGACCACGACGTCCGCTACGTCGCCCTCAGCAGGCACATACCCGGCTTCTTCGAGAAGTCCCGCCATGCGCTCTGAATCATGGACGTTCATTTGGCAGCCGAAAGTCCGAACCTGATAAGTCCGGGGCTCTGCAGCCGGCCGGGGTTCTGCAGCAGTCCGGGGATCAACAGAGGGAGGGTTGGCAGCTGATGGGGAGGGAATGGTCAAACTCACTACTCAAGGGTACCGGCTTCCGCCAGAACCTCACCGACGATCCTGAATGCCATGGAGGGGGCGTAGCCTTTGCGGGCCAGCATCGACGCGAGCCGGCGCGTGTACTTGTCCCGCTCCGCCCGATCGGTCAGATCCATGCTGGGCCGTAGCTTGCGCTGGACCAGCTCCCGAGCAGCCGATTCCTCATCCTGATCGCTGAGCTGGGATAAGGCTTCTTCGGCCGCATCAAGCTCTATGCCTTTGTCTGCCAGTTCGCGACGGATGGCGCCCTTTGCAAGCTTTTTGCTTTGCGAGCGGCTACGGACCCACATCCTGGCGAACTCAGCATCATCGATCAGCTGAACTTCTTCGAAGCGGTCCAAGACTGCCTCAGCCACGTCATCGGGAACATTCCGCTCCGCAAGCTTCCGGGACAACTGCAGCCGGCTCCGCGGCGCCATCGTCAGCTGTCGCAGGACGATGGCACGCGCCACGGATTCGGGGTCAGGCTCAGGATCGGCCGCTACGGACGAATCCGGATCCGGCCCTCTCCTAGCCGTCAACGGCCTTCAGCTTCGGGGATTCCTCTTCAGCCTTGGCCATACCAACGCCGAGCTTTTCCTTGATCAGGCGCTCCAGTTCCTGAGCGAGTTCCGGATTGTCGCGCAGGAAGCGACGCGAGTTCTCCATGCCCTGACCCAGCTGATCGCCGTCATAAGTGAACCAGGAGCCGGACTTCTTGATGATGCCGTGCTCCACACCCATGTCAATGATGCCGCCTTCGCGGGAGATGCCCTGACCGTAGATGATGTCGAACTCGGCGATCTTGAAGGGCGGAGCCATCTTGTTCTTGACGATCTTTGCCTTGGTGCGGTTACCGACGGAGTCCGCACCTTCCTTCAGGGTTTGGATGCGGCGAACGTCGATTCGAACTGACGCGTAGAACTTCAGAGCCTTACCACCCGTTGTGGTCTCCGGGGAACCAAAGAACACGCCGATCTTTTCACGCAACTGGTTAATGAAGATGGCGGTGGTCTTGGTCTGGCTCAAGCGACCGGTGATCTTACGAAGCGCCTGGCTCATGAGCCTGGCCTGGAGGCCAACGTGGGAGTCGCCCATTTCGCCTTCGATTTCAGCACGAGGTACCAAGGCGGCCACGGAGTCGATGACCACGATGTCCAGCGAGCCGGACCCCACCAGCATGTCCATGATTTCGAGGGCTTGCTCGCCGGTATCCGGCTGTGAGACCAGGAGTGCATCCGTGTCCACGCCCAACTTGGCAGCGTAGTCCGGATCAAGGGCGTGCTCGGCGTCGATGAAGGCAGCGATGCCGCCTGCGCGCTGTGCATTGGCTACGGCGTGAAGTGCCACGGTGGTCTTACCCGAGGATTCCGGGCCGTAGATTTCCACGACGCGGCCTCGGGGCAGGCCACCAATGCCAAGGGCGACATCCAACGCAATGGAGCCGGTGGGGATGACCTCAATCGGTGCCCGGGTGTCATCACCCAGACGCATGATAGAGCCTTTACCGAACTGCTTGTCGATCTGGGCAAGCGCTGCTTCGAGCGCCTTCTCACGATCCGGGGCTGCCGCCATGGTTCACACCTCTGATGCTTTCTCGCTGTGGAGTGGCCTGAAAGGCCGCTTTCCTGTCATGTCAGACGCTATTACGGTGCCCTGACATTCTTACCAGCCGGCAATGGCTATGTGGATAAACCGGGTCTGCCGGATGTTCTGGAACGCGTCCTTCGGGATCTATTTTCCTCTCACAGGAGCATATCCCCATCCGAACAGATATTCGAACAAAGCCTCGGCGTGTCCCAACCCAGGCGGTTGCCGGCACGTGCCGGAGCTTAGGTGGAAGCCGGTTTGATGTCCTTGCCAAGCCGTCGTTCGGGAGGAACGTCCTGAACTTCGCAGACCGCCAACCACACCTCGCGAGGGTGATATCCGGAGGCCAAGGCCTCGACGGCGGTCCGCCCACCCACACCGGCGAGCACCAGGGAACCGGCCAAGACCCGGGAGTAGCCTGCCCCGAATTCGTCGTCCATCAATCGCCAAAAGTCACTAGCCCTCACGGATAGAGTCTCTCATGTCGCTGGACTCTAGAATGGTTGCCATGAGCAATCCTCTCCAGAGCACGCCCGGCCCGGCCGTGCCAGGCGATTCCGTGGACGACGCCCTCCAGCAGGTGGAACACCAGCTGAGCCTGCTCTGGCGCCGCGCACGTTCGATCTCCCACCAGTTGTCACGCCAGGTCCATCCGGACATGGAGCCTGCCGCCTACGGCCTCCTGACCATCATCCGCAGGGAGGGTCCCATCCGGCTCACGGACCTTGCGACCTGCATTGGGGTTGGCAAGCCTTCCGTGAGCCGTCAGATCGCGTTCCTTGAGAGCATCGGGCTCGTCTATAAGGAGGCCGACCCCCAGGACGGTAGGGCCCAATCCATCCGGCTGACGGACAAGGGCGAAGAGAAGATGCACCAGGTTCAGGATGCGCGGAGGCAGGTATTCCGTGAACGACTCGGCGAATGGCCGTTGGAGGATGTCCAGATATTGGCTGACTACATGGGCCGCCTCAACGCCATTTACGGCGATGGCGCCCTCAATGTAAAGGAACCAGGACTCGACGTCGAGGACAAAACCGGGGCCGCGTAGCAGTTCGCTCGTTCAAGCACATCCCGCGATCTCAACGAAAAAGGTCCCCAGCCTGAGGCTGGGGACCTTTTCCATGTTTCTGACGGAACGTTTACCGGGCTCCGGAGAGCATTCCCTGCGGGAAGTCGTCCGTGAGGTCCAGATCGCGTCCGTAACGCTGGGAGAATTCCTGCGGAACAGTGTCCGGAACTGCGACACCTTCTGCGACGGCCACGCGATCGCTGACTTCGCGAAGCATGTGGGACAACGGAACATCCAGGGCTGTGCAGATAGAAGACAGGAGCTCGGAAGAAGCCTCCTTTTGGCCGCGTTCAACTTCACTCAAGTAACCGAGTGAAACGCGGGCGCTGTGCGAAACCTCGCGGAGGGTACGGCCCTGACGCTGGCGGACATCGCGCAGTACATCACCGATCTCGTGGCGTAGTACAACCATTTTGCGCTCCTTCTGTTCGCTCTGTGTCTGATCAGCCAAGCCCACATCCTTCCAGCGGACAACGCCGTTCACGGATACGGGCTGCTTTACCATCTGTATCGCCTTGCTCCCTCAGTCATCCGGTTCGCTGGCTGGCGGACCGGGTTGGTTTTTACATCCTAGGCGCCCCGGCTCTTCCGAAGCGACACAATGACACAACTATTGGCAATCAGTTTTTGTTCCCGACTACTTTACGAACGGTAACCAACGTCACTCAGCGCAGCAAGCAGACGCGCCAACGCGGCCTCACAGGCCTGTTCCCTGATGGAATGCCTGTCCCCCGAAAAACTATATTCAAACGACTCGGTACCGGATTCTCCGGCAATGCCGATGAACACGGTGCCTACTGCTTTACCATCGTGCGGATCAGGTCCCGCCACACCCGTGGTGGAAATCCCGAGGTCGGCCCCGCAGACCCGCCGGACGCCGTCGGCCATTGCTTCGGCCACTTGCCCGTCAACGGAGCCCACCGCTGCAAGCAGTTCCTGCGAAACACCCAGGACACCGGCCTTCACCGAGTTTTGGTAGGCAACCACCCCGCCTTGCAGCATCCCGGACGCGCCCGGAGTATTGGCCAGCGTGGCGGCAACCATTCCGGCTGTCAGAGACTCAGCCGTAGCTACGGTGAGTTTGTTCCCGATTGCTATGGCAACGGCAGCCGTGGAGGTCTGGGCGGCTGCGGATACGCCTTCAGGGGGCCTCATGCGCGCCGTCCGGCCGCCCGCAGCTTCAGTGCCTGGACCACATATTCCACTCCGGTCCACAGCGTGATGGCGAGAGCCACCATCATGACCCAGAAGGCGACGTCACCCAGCCACGGTGCGATCGCCTTCAGCGGAAGGATGTAGAGGAAGATGGCCACGGTTTGAACGACTGTTTTCAGCTTGCCGCCCCGGGAAGCCGGCATCACGCCGTATCGGATAACAACGAAGCGAAGGGCTGTAATTCCCCACTCCCGCACAAGGATGAGGATGGTCACCCACCACGGCAAGTCCCCCAGGATGGACAGGAGTACCAGCGCCGAACCGATCAGCAGCTTGTCGGCTATGGGGTCGGCGATCTTGCCGAAATTAGTGATCAGGCCACGCGCGCGGGCGATGTCGCCGTCGAGCTTGTCCGTATAGATGGCAACAGCGAAGGTCACAACGGCCGCCCACCGCCAGATTCCGTACTCGCCGTCGTCGGCCAGAAGAAACCATACGAAGAACGGAACCAGGGCGATGCGGAGCATGGTGAGGATGTTGGGCAGGTTCCAGACATCGGAGCTGCTGGAAGTCGCGTTATCACCCTCGGCTTTAGTCACCCCACAAGGCTACCCTCTTGAGGGCTATCTTCCAGTGAGCGACCAGGCGTCCTCGCCGCCCTCTTCGTCATCGTTCGGGACATCCGCGCCGTCGTAATATTCGATGGCCTGCGTCCGGTTGTCCAGGTCCGCCTGAACAAGGTCTTCGGCATAACCGCCGACGGCGATGTTCGAGTTCGCGTTATCGCTCAGTGCCGCTGTGTGGGCGTCCGGCGCAGCGGGTGACTCCTGACCCTTCATCGCGGCAAGAACGGCAGCGAGGTCGTCAGGCTTTACCAGGACGTCGCGCGCCTTGGAGCCCTCGGACGGGCCCACCACCCCGCGGGATTCCAGGAGGTCCATGAGGCGGCCGGCCTTGGCAAAGCCCACACGAAGCTTCCGCTGGAGCATGGACGTTGAACCGAACTGCGTGGTCACCACAAGTTCCGTTGCCTGAAGCAGGACCTCGAGATCATCTCCGATGTCGTCGTCGATCTGCTTCTTCGGTGCCTCGGCGGCGACGTCGTCGCGGTAGACAGCCTGCAGCTGCCCCTTGACGTGTTCCACCACTTTATGAATCTCTGATTCCGTCACCCAGGCACCCTGGACACGCATTGCCTTGGATGCACCCATCGGCAGGAACAGCGCGTCACCTTGGCCAATGAGTTTCTCGGCCCCCGGCTGGTCCAGGACCACGCGGGAGTCTGTGACGGACGACGTCGCGAAGGCCATTCGGGACGGCACGTTGGCTTTGATCAAGCCGGTCACGACATCGACGGAGGGTCGCTGGGTTGCGAGCACCAAGTGGATGCCGGCCGCACGGGCCAGTTGGGTGATGCGGACAATCGAGTCTTCGACGTCGCGTGGGGCCACCATCATGAGGTCGGCGAGCTCGTCCACGATCACCAGCAGGTAGGGGTAAGGCTTAATGATGCGCTTGGAGTCCACAGGAGGGACTACTTTGCCTGCCCTGACCGCCTTGTTGAAGTCGTCAATGTGCTTGTAACCGTAGTTGGCGAGGTCGTCGTAGCGGGCGTCCATCTCGCGAACAACCCACTGCAGTGCCTCGGCAGCTTTTTTGGGATTGGTGATGATGGGCGTGATCAGGTGCGGGACGCCCTCGTAAGCCGTGAGTTCCACGCGCTTGGGGTCCACCATGACCATGCGGACCTCATCCGGCGTGGCGCGCATGAGAATGGAGGTGATCATGGAGTTCACGAAGCTGGACTTACCAGCGCCGGTTGCACCGGCCACCAGCAGGTGAGGCATCTTGGCGAGGTTGGCTACAACATAGCCGCCCTCAACGTCCTTGCCCACACCCATCACCATGGGGTGGTCCGTGCGGCGGGCGTTCTGGCTGCGCAGGACGTCGCCCAGGGACACCGTTTCGCGGTCCGTGTTGGGGATCTCGATGCCGATGGCTGACTTGCCGGGGATAGGGCTCAAAATTCGTACGTCGCTGGACGCCACGGCATAGGAAATGTTCTTTGACAAAGCGGTGACGCGCTCCACCTTGGTACCAGGTGACAGCTCGATCTCATAGCGGGTCACCGTGGGACCACGGCTGAAGCCGGTCACCGCAGCCTCCACGTTGAACTGCGTGAGGGTATCCGTCAGGGCGGCGACGACGGCGTCGTTGGCTTCCGTGCGTTCCTTCGGGATGGAGCCCGGTGTCAGGTAGTCCGAGGCCGGCAAGGTGTAAGTGACGTCGCCGGCCAAGGACAGTTGCTCGGTGCGTTGTGGGATGGGCGTCTGAGGGAGGGGCGCACCTGCGGGCTTTGCGGGAACCTGCGCAACCGGAGCCACAGGCGCGGTCATCTCCGGCGTAAGTATCGGGATGGCCTCGGTGGGGTTGTCGATACCTGGCGTGGCACCGCCCAGGCCTTGGGCTGCCTTGATCTTTCCGACGGCGATCTCGGCCTGTGTTGGACGACGCACGCCCGGCGGAACCCGCGGTTCGGACGCCCCCGGAGTTTCGTCGTCGTCGACTATGGCGTGCTCGAAGGCCTCGTCCCCGACGTAACCTTCCAAGCTGGTATCTGTTTCCTCGTCCTTGCCGAAGAAGCGCATGCGCTTCTTCTTCCTGGGCTTGGCGGCAGCCTCGTTTTCATAGAGGTAGCTGCGGTCGTGGGCGTCCTTACCGGAGCCGTCCATGAGGTCGACGCCCATGAGGTGCTCGTAGGCGCCCCGGATGCGGGATGGGATGGCACCAAACGGCGTGGCTGTGACGATCAACAGGGAGACAAACGCCAGCAATCCGAAGAGAACAATCGGGACAGCCACATGGATTGCAGCCAAAGGAGCCGCTGCGAGGAAACCCAGCATTCCGCCGGCTTTGCGCAAGCCGTCAAAACCGTCTGCAACAGTGGGCAAGCCGCCAATGACATGGGCCAAACCGGAGCCTGCCAGCGTCATGATCATGAAGCCGATGCCCACACGGTTATTGCCGCGTCCGTCCTGGGGCTTGCGGAAGAGGCGGAAAGCACAGACGAACAACATCAAGGGCAGAAGGAGGGACATCCATCCAAAGGTGCCGTTGACGACGCTGTAGACCATGTCCGGAAGCCAGCCGGTCAGACCCCACCACGCAAAGGTGGCGATGGTGATGCCCAACACCAAATTGAAAAGTGCCGCGCCGTCCCTGCGGTCTGCGGGGTCGAGATCGCTGACGTCATAGCCGATTCGCCGAACCCCGGCGCCGACAACGTGGCCGATCCCCTGCCAGAAACCTGACAGCATGCGCAGGGGCAGCGGCGCTTGGGGCTCGACGGCGGCCGCTTGCTTGGTGCGGGCAGTGCTGCCACGCCCGCTTTTGGCGCCGGCTGCGCTGGTTTTGGATGCGGCAGTGCTCCGGCCTGTGCCGCCGGGTTTGCTGCTGGAGCTGCCTCGTGGCGTGGAGGTAGTACGGGTCGCCATAAGTGCCACGCTACCCCAAGGGGGCCTGAAATCCGCGGATTTCAGGCCCCCTTGGCATTCATGTTGCTGGCTGGCTACGCTTCCAGGATTACCGGGATAATCATGGGGCGGCGGCGAAGCTTCCGGTTGACCCACGTACCGATGATCCTGCGGACCACCTGCTGCAACTGATGGTTGGTGTGATCTGCGTGGTTAAGCACAGCTTCTTCGAGCGCGGCGTTGATCTTGGGAATGATCTCGTCGAACACTGAGTCATCCTCGGCAACCCCACGGGCGTGAATCTCAGGGCCGGACACGATCTTGCCAGTAGTGCGGCTGATGACCGTGATGATGGAAATGAAGCCCTCGTCCCCCAGGACTCGTCGGTCCTTGAGATCGGCGTCGGTGATTTCGCCCACGCTGGAGCCGTCCACGTAGACGAACCCGACCTCTACTTGGCCGACGATGTTCGCCATGTGGTCCTTGAGGTCAATCACCGTGCCGTTGTCGCTCAGGATGATGCTGTCCGAAGGAACTCCGGACTCGGCAGCAATATTGCCGTTGGCAATCAAATGGCGTGTTTCACCGTGGACGGGCATCGCATTGAGGGGCTCAAGGATGTTGTAGCAGTAGAGCAGTTCCCCAGCGGCAGCGTGCCCGGATACGTGAACCTTGGCTGTGCCCTTGTGGATCACATCGGCGCCGAGTTTCAGGAGGCCGTTGATGATACGGAATACGGCGTTCTCATTGCCCGGGATGAGGCTGGAGGCAAGGATGACGGTATCGCCCTTGCCAACAATCACACGGTGGTCACCGTTGGCCATGCGGGAAAGCGCTGCCATCGGCTCACCCTGCGAGCCTGTGGACATGAGGACCACGCGGTCATCCGGCATGGTGTCGATGTTCTTGATGTCCACCAGGATGCCTTGCGGGACGTCGAGGTACCCGAGTTTGGCGGCGATAGCCATGTTGCGGACCATTGAACGGCCAACGAAGGCCACCTTGCGGCCATGTTTGGCGGCCGCATCCAGAACTTGCTGGACACGGTGAACGTGGGACGAGAACGAAGCCACGATGATGCGCTTCTTGGCCTGGCCGAACAGCCGGTCCAGCGTGGGGCCGATTTCCTTCTCGGCAGTGGTGAAGCCCGGCACGTCGGCGTTGGTGGAGTCTGCCATAAAGAGGTCCACACCCTCTTCACCAAGGCGCGCGAAGTGCCGAAGATCGGTGATACGGCCATCCAGCGGCAATTGATCCATCTTGAAATCGCCCGTGTGAAGCACAGTGCCGCCCTCGGTGCGGATGAAGACTGCCAAAGCGTCCGGAATGGAGTGGTTGACTGCAACGAACTCGCACTCGAACGGGCCGAACTGTTCCACCTGCCCTTCAGTGACGGTCAGCGTGTACGGCTTGATCCGGTGTTCCTGAAGCTTGGCTTCCACCAACGCAAGAGTCAGCTGGGATCCGATCAGCGGGATATCGGCTTTGAGGCGCAGGAGGTAGGGAACGGCGCCAATATGGTCCTCGTGGCCGTGAGTCAGCACAACGCCCACCACGTCCTGCAGCCGGTCTTCGATGTACGAGAAGTCAGGCAGGATCAAGTCGACGCCCGGCTGGGTCTCCTCGGGGAAGAGCACACCGCAATCAACGATCAGCAGTTTGCCATCGATTTCGAAGACCGCCATGTTGCGGCCAATCTCTCCCAGTCCACCGAGCGGGACAATCCGTAGCGTGCCTTTGGGCAGTTTGGGCGGAGTAACCAGTCCGGGAAGGGCGGTTTGGGTCATGTTTTGCTACTTTCCGGCGGAACCGTCCTGGACGTCGAAGTCCATTCCGGCTTCCGCCAAATCCCCGCGGATGATGTCGATCTCGGCCACGTCCGGCTCCACGAGGGGCAAACGGACAACCGAGTTGGGCAGGACTCCCTGCCACTTGAGAATCTGTTTGGCGGCTACTGCGCCTTGGACCCGCGTCATGGTTGCACGTATGACGGGTTCCAGTTCAAAATTAACGGCCCTGGCCTTGGCGAGGTCGTTGGCGTTGACGGCGTCGATCAGCTCACGGAAGCGGCGCGTGGCTACATGCGTGGTAACGCCCACCAGGCCGACGGCTCCGAGGGCCATCCACTGCAGCGTCAATCCGTCATCGCCGGAGTAGAAGAGCAGGTTCGTCTCAGCCATGACGCGTGTCGCGGCGGCGAAGTCGGCCTTGGCGTCCTTGACGGCCACAATGTTCTGGTGCTTCGCCAGCGCGATCATGGTCTCCGGAGCGATCGCAATGGAGGAACGGCCCGGAATGTCGTAGAGCATAACGGGCAGGTCAGTGGCAGAGGCAATCGTCTCAAAGTGTGCGCGAACGCCCGCCTGGCTGGGCTTGTTGTAGTACGGGGTGACGATCAGGAGACCATCAACGCCCAGTTCAGCCGCACGCTGCGAGAGGTGCACCGAGTGGGCGGTGTCGTTAGTGCCGGTGCCGGCAATGATGGCAGCCTTGCCGCCAACGGCCTCCTTGACCGCCCGGAACATGCCGAGATTCTCGTCGTCTGTCAGGGTTGAGGTTTCTCCAGTGGTGCCGGTGACCACGAGTCCATCGCAACCATCCTGAACAAGCTTTTCCGCCAGTGCCGCGGCTTGGTCATAATCCACCTTGCCGTCCTCAGTGAACGGGGTGACCATGGCGGTCAGCAGGGTACCAAGGGCGGGAACGTTAGCGCGCAAGTCAGACATATAAAAAACGTTACCCTGTGACGGGCTTGTTGGAAGAATGGATCCCGCCTAATGGTCCCCATTAACCGCGATGGTCCTCAATAACCGCGGCTACCTGTAGTGCGCGGCTACCTGTAGTGATCGAGGCGCGGGGGCTCCAAACGCGGCAAGATAGCTTCCGTGCAGGTGCGACTCCCGCGCCGCCGGGAGTGGCACCTTCCAGTCATGCTGGCTTAGGCGCCCGCGTTGGCTCTTCTGCGCAATACCGAGCAACGGCCCGCTCCTTAAGTTGCTCCGCCCAAGCCACCAGGCGCTGCGAGGCGCGAACGTACTCGAAGAGTTCCAGGGGCGTCAGTGAAGCCAAATCCGTCTCGGACAGGCGTCGGGCGAGCTCGGCCCCCGGTTGCTGCTCAGCCAGGACAGTACCTTCACGCCGCCACTGGGTGTCTTCCGGAGGCTCGCCGGCCACGAGCTGCCTGAACAGGAAATCGACGACCCCGGGGCTCATCGCTTTCATGGGTCCTTGAATACCTTCTGGCGGCTTGGGAGCATCGTTCATGCAGCCATATTATTCGAACATATATTCGAACACAAGAGCTTCGTTTTACAGTTGTGGCCACAGACCCCAACGGTGACGTGCGTTTGATGAGCACTCACTCCAGCAAAGCGGCTCAGCCGGTGGCTACTGCGGCCAGGCGCGGCCCCAGCCGCTCAGCCATCAGCCGGTAGCCCTCGTTGTTGGGATGCAACGTATCGGGCATCAAAGCAACGGCTTCCTCCATCGCGAAGACGCTGGCACCGTCGAGCAGGTGAACGTTTGCATCCCCGCGTTCTCGGACCGTCCGGACGACGTCGGCTACTGCTTTCCTGTAGTCAGCCAGCGTCCAGCCTGCAGAGTTGGGCACATTTTCCCGGGGAACCGACAACACAGGAGAAATGACCGCAATGGGCACGCCAGGGTGTGCCCGACGAACATTGCTGACAAACCCCAGGACCTGGCTTGCGAACGTCCTTCCCGAGAAGGCGGCGACGTTGTAACTGTTGATGCCCAGGCACAGGGAAATGATATCTGCCGGAAGTTGCGAGATCGTGCTCTCGACCGCGGGGTCCAGCTGACATTCGCCCCCGAAGCCCAAGGACTGCAATCGCCAGCCGAGTTCCCTGGCCACCAACGCCGGCCACGCCTCGGAGGGACCATTTGCCGTCCGGCATTGGGTGATGGAACTTCCGTAGGCGATCCACCTCCTACCCGTTTCCGCGGCAACCTTCACGTCCTGACCTTTCAGGGAAACCTCCAGCACCCTCAGGAAACCATAGTGCGGCAGCCACACCTGAACTCTGGAGTGAGGCGGCATATTATCAAGGTCAAGGTCATGACTGACACGTCCAGCCCCAGGGACCCGATGCCGGAGAACTCCATTTACCAGGACGTCGAAGGGAGATCCGTCCTCCGGACCTTCGGCTTCAATCACCACATGCCCCGACGTTGCCGTCCACGTCGCGTGGATTCCGGCGCACATCCTGGCACGCTCCTCCAGCCCATTCGTGGCTGGGGGCATGAACAGCGCCGAATCAAGGCGTCTGAACTGCTGCCATCCATCGGAGTCGTGAACGACCTCGAAAGCTCCGGCCCACTGGGCGTTCACAGATTCCATGGCATGGAACTCTACCGCCAGCGCGCGGTTGATTATGAGACGATCGCTGAATGACTTCGCAAGAGACGGCGCCTCCGCGAAATGCCCCCGGCAAACGCACGGTCTCCTCTCGGCTCTCGGGAATCGATGCCGCAAGAGGCGCGGCTTTGCTGGGAATGATGGCCACGCACTTGATGCCCACGTTCGGACCGTCCCCGCAGTGGGAACCGACCTTTGTGGGATTGGTGTTCTCAGGCAGGTCGGCGGCGCTGTTCGCAGTCCTCGCCGGCATCGGGCTGGCGCTCAGTACGGGCAAACAGGAGCCCCGCAGCGGCACGGAATTGTGGGCTGCCCGGCGAGGAGTTGCCATGCGCGCCTTGGTGATTGCCGTCGTCGGCCTGATGTTGGGAGGCCTTGACGTCAACGTCGCAGTGATCCTGGTTCACTACGCCGTCCTTTTCCTGTGCATCCTGCCGTTTCTGGGCCTCCGACTCAAGGCACTTTGCTTCTGTGCCCTCGGCTGGGTCTTTTTCTCTCCGCTGCTTGCGTTTCTGGTCCGGCCGCTGCTGCTGGACGCCGCACCTCCCCTGACGTTGGGCCATAACCCCAATTGGGAGGATTTCGGGACTCCTGCACGCCTCCTCGCCGACCTCTTTTTCACCGGCTATTACCCTGTGTTCCAGTGGATCTCCTACTTGTTGATCGGACTGGTGATAGGCCGTTTGGCGCTGACCACCGCGAGGATCCAATTGCTGCTGGTGATGTGCGGGATCGCGGTGGCCGGCGTGGCGAAAGTCGTCGGGATCCTGGCCATGGAGGCATGGGGTGGCCGCACTGCCTTGTCAGCCCTCCCTGTCACCAGGGGCTATCCCTTGGAAAGCATGCTTCAGGTGAACGTTACCGGCTTGGAACAGACCGGCTCCTGGTGGTGGCTGGCAACGGCAGCCCCGCATGCCGGGACCACCTTGGACCTGCTGCACAGCGGCGGCGTTGCTGCGGCCGTAGTGGGGTTGTTCCTGCTGCTTGGCACGTTGGCGGAGCGGATCAGGATCAATTTCCTGGTCCTGCTGAGCGGGCCGGGTGCCATGACCCTGAGCCTCTACTCTGCCCACGTCTGGGTGGTGTCCGCCTTCACCAACCAGCCTTTGCCTTCGGGGTGGACGGACGAAGGGATGTACTGGGCCCAAGCCCTCACTGCCGTTGCGATTGGCGTTTGTTTCGCGGTGCTGCAGCACCGCGGACCATTGGAATGGGTAGCCCACACCGCATCACGCCTTGGCAGTCACCGGCCTGCGGCAGTGGGCTGAGAGCGGAAGAGTTTCACGGCATCGCGCATGGACGCGCGGGCACGTTTGCGGTCCCCGGAGGCATCGTACGCGCAGCTCAATCGGAACCAGGACCGCCAGTCCTCGGGTGCGGCTTCTGCTTCGGCGCGGTACTTCTCAAACTCTGCGTCAGCGGCCGCTCGGACAATGCGCCCGCCCGGGGTGCGCGGAAGGTCATCAACGGGCAAACCGCCCTCGGCTTCCAGGACCTTGGCCATCTGCTCGGTGCGCGCACCGAAAAGCAGCTCGCGGATGAGTGCCCACGCGCCAACAACCGGCAGGACCAAGTAAGCGGCCCCGATTCCCTTGGCAACCAGATTGGGGTCACCGAGCAACAGGAAGGAGCGTTGCACCGAAACCACCAGGTATAGGACCAACAGTAAGGTGATGGCACCTACCCAGATTTTGGTGCGGTTCTTCTTCAGGGACGTCCAGAAATTACCCATGGCTTTAGAGACCCAAGTCCAGGTAGCCATCCAAGCCCACGGTAAGGCCGGGGTTGGCTGCAACTTTACGAAGCCCCAGAAGGACTCCGGGCATGAAGGAGGCTCGGTCGAAGGAGTCGTGGCGCAACGTCAGCTGCTCACCGGGACCACCGAAAAGCACTTCCTGGTGAGCAACCAAACCGCGCAGGCGCACGCTGTGGACTCGAACCCCGTCCACGTCGCAGCCTCTTGCACCGTCCAGTGATGTTTCCGTGGCGTCAGGGCTCGCCGCGACGCCGGCTTCCTGGCGCGCTTCAGCTATCAGCTGCGCCGTGCGCACTGCCGTTCCGGATGGGGCGTCCACCTTGTTGGGGTGGTGCAGTTCGATAATTTCCACGGACTCGAAGTATTGCGAGGCCTTGGCCGCGAAAGCGGTGGCGAGCACAGATCCCAGGGCGAAGTTCGGGGCGATCAGAACACCGGTGTCCGGCTTTTGCTCCAAGAGGCTCCGCAAGGAATCGAGCCGGTGGGCGTCCCAGCCGGTGGTACCCACAACTGCGTGGATGCCGTGCTCTACGGCGAACCGGACGTTGGCCTCCGTGGTGTCCGGAACGGTGAGGTCAACAACATACTGTGCACCGGCGTCGAGCAGTTTCTCCAAGGAATCGCCGCGGCCCAAAGCGGCCACCAGCTTCATGTCTCCGGCTGCCTCAACAGCCTTGACGGCTTCCATTCCCATACGCCCGTGGGCACCCAGCACTGCAACAGCAAGTTGTTCGGTCATGCCGTTAACCCTACCGCCGGGTCGGAGCCCGGGAGGAACCGTGACTCGGGCCTACTCCCCTGCCCCGACCCATTCCACAGTGCCATCAGTGAAGAACTGTTCCTTCCAAATGGGGACCTGCTCTTTGACCCGGTCCACAAGCTCGGCACACACAGCGAACGCCTGGCCGCGGTGGGCAGCAGCCACCGCACATACCAGCGCGGGGTCCCCGATCTCCAACATGCCGATCCTGTGGGCTGCCCAGATCCGAACCGGCTGTGCAGCTTCTCCGGAGTGCTCTGCCACCAGCTGCGCCACGACCTCTGACATCACCTGGTGGGCTGTGGGATGCGCGCTGTAGCTCAGCCGGTCCACAGCTTTGCCGCCGTCGTGGTTTCGGACGACGCCACTGAAGCTGACAACGGCTCCCGCGGTATCCGATTCGACCGCCTTGATGGCTTGGTCCACGGAAATCGGCTCGGCGCTGAGAACGGCGCTGACCACTTCAAAGTTTGTTTCAGTGCCCATGCTTTCCTTCCAGTTGCTCACAGAGATGCCCGATCACAGGGTCCAGGACAGCCAAGCCGTCCATGACGCCTTTCGGGGATCCAGGCAGGTTGATGATAAACGTCTTCCCTACTGTTCCGGCGTGGCCACGGCTGAGCATGGCCATGGGGGTTTTGGCATCGCCGGCGCGGCGAATGCCTTCCATGATGCCCGGAATCTCGCGCTCAAGGAGCGGCAGCGTCATTTCCGGTGTGCGGTCATCCGGGCTAAGGCCCGTGCCGCCGCTGGTGATCACTACGGCTGGATCCTGCGTCAGGAGGGCCCTTAGGGCAGCGCCTACGGGCTCACCGTCCGGCACCACCATGGTGGGAAAAGCATCGAAACCGTGTTCGTTGAGCCAATCGAGGATGATCGGACCGGTCTCATCGGCGTACACGCCTGCAGCTGCTCGGGTTGAAGCGATCACGACGCCGGCCTTCCGGGGAACGTTCGGCTCGCATGCACTCACGCGCCGGCCTCCCTGGAGGTAGCCGCTCCGGAGATATCCCAGTCTCCGCTCTTTCCGCCGCTCTTGGCGAGGACACGAATATTGGTCAGCACCGCATGCTTGTCCACGGCCTTGATCATGTCGTAGACACTCAGCGCCGCCACCGAAGCCGCCGTCAATGCTTCCATTTCGACGCCGGTCACGCCCTTGGTCTTGACGGTTGCCAGGATTTCAACCGAGTCGGCGCCCAGTTCGAAGTCCACGGTGACCTTGGAGATCGGCAATGGATGGCACAACGGAATCAGATCGGGGGTCTTCTTTGCCGCCATGATCCCTGCGACGCGCGCCACGGCTAGGGCATCGCCCTTGGGCAGCTCGCCGGCACCCAGCAGGGCCAGCACCGCGGGCGTGCTGCGGACAGTGGCCGTGGCAGTCGCAACACGAGTAGTGACGGCTTTTTGGGAGACGTCCACCATCTGCGCGGTGCCGTCCTGCCTGAGGTGGGTCAGGCCACCGGAATTTTCGGGAGTGTGGTTCACAGCATCCATACTTCCACTTCGTCCCCTTTGGCGAGTTCCGTGACGTCGCCGGGGATCTGCACCAGGGCGTTTGCCCGGGCCAGGGCATGGACCAGGTGGGAACCTGCGCCACCTTCCATCCGGACCGTGCCATCGGTGCCCATGGTTCCGCGGCGAACCTGGTGTTTTCCTTCCGGGGAGGTCAGCGATTCGCTCAGGCGTGCCCTGACCACCGGCCTCGGGGCAGGGGTTCCCTGTACCTGCGAAAGGGCGGGCCGGAGAAACATTTCGAAGGAGACCAGGCAACTGACCGGGTTCCCCGGAAAGCCCAGGAAGGGCACGCCCTCAAAGGTGCCCAATCCTTGCGGTCCGCCTGGCTGCATGGCGACCGGCTGGAATTCCACCGGCTGGTTCGCCATGGCTTGCCGGACTACCTCGTAGGCGCCCTTGCTCACTCCCCCGGTGGTGACGATGAGATCTACCCGGTCCTCCGCCGGCCCGGTATGACGACGAAGGACCGCCAGCAGTTTGGAGGGATCGTCTTCGGAAATCCCGGTGCGGACCACGTCCAGGCCGGCCTGTCGCATGGACGCTTCGAGCAGTGTCCCGTTGGAATCGAAGATCTTGCCTGCTGTGAGTTCGGACCCCGGCTCCACTACCTCATCTCCGGTGGTGACCAGGAGGACACGGCAGGGTTGGCGGACCTGAACGGTTGTCAGGCCCAAGGCGGCCAGCAAGCCCAATTGTGCAGGCCCCATCCGCGTACTGGCGGCCAACGCCAGCGCACCCTTGCCGATGTCGCTGCCGCTGTCCCGGACGTAGGTGCCGGAGGCGACTGAAGGCAGGACCACGGTAGCCTCGCCCGCTGCAGGGTCCGGGAAAGTGTTCGGCGTGGCCTTTTCAATGGGCACGACGGCGTCGGCCCCCTCGGGGATCACGGCTCCGGTCATGATGGGGGCGGCAAAGCCGGGCTTGAGAGCTGCCGGCGCGGCACCTGCCGGAACCGGCTCCGCTACCCGGAGCTCCGCACCGCCGTCGGGGATATCTGCTGAGCGGACGGCGAATCCGTCCATTTGGGAGTTGGCGAACGGGGGCAGTGACAGTGGCGCGTGGACGTCGACGGCGAGCGCCCTACCCAGTGCCTCCAGTAATGGCATGCGGAGGTGCCCTTTGTCGGCTAGGACACCGGTCAGCAGTTCCACCACTGCCTGGCGGTGGGCTGCAACAGATCTGGGCACGGAACATCCTCCTGTGTGGACACGCTGGCTTCCGGCGAAACCTCCGGACGTACCCAGACTAGGGCCTCAGCCCACTTTGACGTTGATGGTGTGATAGCCGGTGGCACCATCCGGGGCTACCGGCGCTTTGTCTTCAGTCTGAGGAACACCGGTGGAATCGGTTGCCCGGACCTGCACTTCGTAGTCCCCTGGCGTGAGATCGAGGCCCAACTGCCACTGATACCAGGTGTCTGAGGAGATCGGGCTGGCCAGCGCTGCCTGCTGCCATGGTCCGCGGTTGACGCGGAGCTCTACGCGGTTGACTCCCCTGTGCTGGGCCCAGGCTACGCCGCCGAACTGCACCTTGCCTGCTTGGACGCTCCGGCCGCTGCGGGGTACATCGATGCGCGATTGCGTCTTGATGGGACCTCGATCGCTCCAACCACGGGGCGTCCAGTACGCGGTGTCGTCGGCGAAGCGTGTGACCTTGAGTTCAGTGAGCCATTTGGTGGCCGAGACGAAGCCATAAAGTCCCGGCACGATCATCCGCACGGGGAATCCGTGTTCCAGCGGGAGCGGCTCTCCGTTCATGCCTACGGCCAGGAGCGCGTCACGGTCATCTGTGAGGGCCTCCAAGGGAGTGCTGGCCGTCCAGCCGTCGTTACTGGTGGAGAGGACCATGTCCGCGCCGGCCTTGGGTCCTGCCATGGCCAGGAGTTCCCGTACGGGCCAGCCCAGCCAGAGGGCATTGCCGATGAGGTCGCCACCTACATTGTTGGACACGCAGGCGATGGTGATGTGGCGTTCTGTCATGGGCTTGGCCAGGAGGGTGGCGAAGTCCATTTCAACTTCGCGTTCCACCATTCCGGTGACCTTCAGTTTCCAGGCAGGAGGATCGATGGCCGGCACCGTCAAGGCGGTGTCGATCCTGTAGAAATCCGCGTTCGGGGTGACCAGGGGGCTGATGCCATCCACGGGAAGGGACGCACCTGCAGGAATGGCTTGCGCCGGCGTGGCGGGTTCCGGGAGCGTCATGGAACCGCGGAAACCTGACGCCACTGCTGTAGCCCTGGTGAGGACAGTGGTCACTGTTCCGGCCACGACGGCGGCGAGTGAGGTTCCAGCCAAGGCGTTCAGAAAGCTCCGCCGAGCCAGTGGTGCCTCCTCACGGCCGGGGGTTTCTTCGGAGGGAGCCCAGGTTGCGAGCCGACGTATGAGCGTTCGCAGCAGCAGCATGGTGACAATGGCGGCAACGATCGGTGCAAGGGCCGCTTGGGGGCTCGCTTGGGCTCGGGTCACGACGGCGGTCAGTCCGGCTGCGCCCGCCAGTCCAGCCAGTGCCAGGCCCCAGCCGGTGCGGCGACGTTCCAGGATGCCAGCAAGCGCCGCCAGAATTCCTGCGACGCTCACAATGCAGGCCACCAGCACGATCTTGTCTGCAGTACCGAACAACTGCACCGCCAGATCCTTGACCCCGGGCGGTACGGCATCGATCACCGCACCACCGAGGGCTGTAACAGGCGATACCAGGGGGCTCAGGAGACCGGCAGCCAGTTCGCCCGCCGCGATCCCCGCGGCGCCGGCTGCTACGCCGGCGGCTGCCGCCCACAGCGCGGGCCTGCCCATGGTGCCTCGCTGCTGGGTGGTACCGGGTGCGAGCGTACTCATGAGATGCCTCCATGGCGGTGTTCTCTGGCGATGGGTTGATGGGTGGGAGTCACTGATGTCATGGACGGCATCCGCGATTCCGATGAGGGCGCCTTGGCCGGAAGTGACAGCGCAAAGCGGCAACCGCCGTCGACGTTATCCACGGTGACCGCTCCCCCATGCGCCTTGACGATGCCAGCCACCATGCTCAGGCCGATGCCTGCCCCGCTGTAGCTACCTTGCATCTCTTCCGTAGTGCGACGGGCGGGGTCTTTCTGCCATCCCGTTTCGAACAGGTGCGGAAGGTCCTCGTCCGGGATGCCGCCGCACTGGTCCTCCACAGCGATCACGGCGTTCCCGCCGGAACCTCCAACGCGTTCGCCGCCGACGCTGATGTGGACGTCGCTGCCGGGTTCGCTGTAGATGATGGCGTTGAGAAGTATGTTCCGCACTGCCCGGGCGAGGCTTGGTCCGTCGGCGACGGCCATGCACTCACGGTCACCGCCGCCGTCGAGCCTGATGCCTTTCCTGGTGGCTAGCGGCGCCAGGTCAGAGATCGCGTCGCTGACGAGGTCGTACAAGTCCAGCGGTTCGGCACGCAGGCGGAGGGTGCCGGCCTGAATCTTGGACAGCTCCAGGAGGTCGTTGACCATGGCCGTCATCTGCTCTGTCTGCCCGATGATCTTCCGGTAATAGCCCTGCACATCTGATGCCATACCGTCTTCAAGGGCCTCGGTCATGGCGCGCATGCTGGCCAATGGTGTACGGAGGTCATGGGATATCCATGACACCAGCTCCCGGCGGGCGGCCTCAATAGCAGCTTCGCGTTCCCGCGATTCGGCCAGGCTGCGGCTGCTGGCCTCAAGTTCCTGGGCCAATTCGGCGAGTTCGGATGTCATGGCGGGAGCGCTCCCCCGACCCTCGGCCACGGTATGTTCCAGTGTTTCGCCACGACCAAGGCGTCGGGCAGCGTCAACAAGGTGGGCCGCATTGCGTGAGACGCCGGCACCGAGCATCAGTGACAGAGCCACGGCGACGGCTGAGGCAGTGGCCAGGATGTACCACATGACCTCAAGGTCCCGCGCGGAAATGAACATCGCGTTGAAGGCACTGACCATTCCTGCCACCAGCACAGCTACAGTGGCAACCACCACCAGGCAGATCTGGGCGAGTACCGAGGCCCGGCGGAGCAGCCTGAGAAGCGCCCACGTGGCGGCCCCAATGACCACAGCCCAGAACAGGACCCATGCCAGGATGATCCACAGCTCACTGCCTTCCATGGTCACCCCCTGAAACGTTGGGCCCCGACACGTCGGGCCCTGACACGTCGGGCCGCACAGTTTCGGTCTCAGACCGCTTGCCATCGAAGCGGTAGCCAACGCCCCAAACTGTCTTAAGCAGTTCGGGTTTGGTGGGGTTGGCTTCTATCTTCTCCCGTAGGCGCCGGACGTGAACGGTGACGGTAGACAGATCACCGAAGTCCCAGCCCCATACGGCCTTGATGAGTTCTTCCCGGCTGAAGACCTGGTTGGGCCTTCGCATCAGGAAAGCCAGGAGGTCGAATTCACGGACCGTCAGAGCCAGCGGAACTCCGTGGTGCGTCACGGTCCGGGAGGCAGGATCCAGTTCCAGTCCTGCGGCTTCCACCGGCGGTTCCGGAGTGAACTCCTTGATACTCCGGCGCAGTACCGACTTCACCCGGAGGACCAGTTCACGCGGGGAAAAGGGTTTGGTGACGTAGTCATCCGCGCCCATCTCCAGGCCCAAAATCCGGTCATCTTCGGTTCCCAAGGCTGTGACCATGATGACGGGAACGCTCATGCTTAGACGAAGCCGGCGGCACACCTCCACGCCGTCCAGTCCTGGCAGCATACGATCCAGGATGACAAGATCGGGTTGCCGCGTGGCCGCAAGGTCGAGTGCGGTGAAACCATCCCCCGCCATGTCCACCTGGAAACCGGCTTTGAGCAGGTAGTCACGTACGACGTCGGCAATGGTCTGTTCATCCTCCACCAGGAGGATCCGACGATTCCCCGGCTCCGCTGCTGATGCCGCATTTGTGGTCACGCTTTCAGCATAGGTTTGCTGACGGTGGCCGGCACGCGTTCCTGGCCCAAAGTGCACAAGCGTTTGGAATCCGTAAGAACTGTGTGGGTTAAGGACTCTGCGACTGTAAGGGGTGTCACTGATCCAGCCACGGTGGCGTAGCCTGAATTTATGAGTGTTCAGCTAGGCATGCCGGTGCCCCCTCCGGGCGGCGCGGCAGGCAGCCCGGAAAGCGGCGTTGCAGTTCCGCCACCACGTCCAGCCGGCACGCCCACCGGGCTGTGGGATCGTTATGGCCGCCGCGCAACGGATATGCGCCTTTCCTTGACGGACAAGTGCAACCTGCGCTGCACCTACTGCATGCCTGCCGAGGGACTCGAATGGCTCTCGAAACAGGCAGTGATGACCAGGGACGAGATAGTCCGAATCGTCCGTGTCGGCGTCAACGCCCTGGGCGTGCGGGAACTCCGCCTGACTGGTGGCGAGCCCCTGGTCCGCGCCGACTTGGTGGACATCATTGCCGGCATCCGCGCGGACCACCCGGACCTCCCCATCTCCATGACCACCAATGGCGTGGGACTGGATAAGAAGGCCGCAGCACTGAAAGCCGCGGGCCTTACCCGGATCAATGTCTCGCTCGATTCCCTCCATGAGGAGACCTTCACCAAACTTACCCGTCGCCCCTTCCTGGATCGCGTCCTGGCCGGCGTGGATGCCGCTTGGGCGGCCGGGTTGGGCCCGGTAAAACTGAACGCTGTGCTGATGCGCGGCATCAACGACGCCGAGTCGCCGGATCTTCTGGAATGGGCCCTGGGCCGCGGCTACGAACTCCGCTTCATCGAACAAATGCCCTTGGACGCGGACCACGGCTGGACCCGACGCAACATGATCACGGCCGCCGAGATTCGTGGACTGCTCTCCCGAGACTTCGTGCTGGACAACGACCCCCGCGAGCGGGACGGCGCACCGGCCGAACGGTTTGAAGTACGACGCCGGGACGCGGCAACGGGCGTCGCCACAGGGCCGGTCCTCGGTACAGTCGGCATCATCGCATCAGTCACTGAGCCGTTCTGCTCCGACTGCCGCCGTACCCGCATCACCGCGGAGGGCAAGATCATGAGCTGTCTTTTCTCCCGCGAAGAATTCGACCTGTTGGGCCTCCTTCGTGAAGGTGCCACGGATGACCAATTGGCGTCGCGGTGGCAGGACGCCATGTGGGTCAAACCCAAAGCCCACGGCATGGACCACACAGGTCTCGGCGCAGCGGACTTCGTCCAGCCGGACCGCAGCATGAGCGCAATCGGAGGCTGAACCTTTGCTTGTCCGTTACTTCGCTGCCGCACGCGCGGCCGCCGGGGTGGAAGAAGAACTTCACTCCCTCCCGGAAGGAACCAGCCTGGAGGCGCTGCTGGAAGCTGCCCTCGCCGTCGAACGTCCGCTTCCCCCCGAAGGCACGCCGCCGCTCGCCAGGATCGTGGCACGCAGCAGTTTCCTTCGCAACGAGGTGGCCGTCCGCGACCGTACAGCTCCCTTGGGAAGCGACGACGTCATCGACGTATTGCCGCCGTTCGCCGGAGGCTAGGACCGCACAGGGCGCCAGCGCTGCGCGGGTTCACGCTTTCCGGAACACGCTCTTCAACAACGGGCTGAACTCAGCGGATCCTTCAAGCCTCAAGTCTGCGGTGTGCACCAGGACGCCATCGTCCACGCGGAATGTGTGCCGGGCTACGCCGTCGGCTGTCCGCCGGTCCAGGGTCAACGTGCCTGCATTCCATGTCCCACGGACCGGGCTCGCCGGTGGCCGTCCCATGCTGTCCACGTAGTACCACAGCGTGTCGCCGTGGTCCCGGTCAACAGTGAACATGCCATGACCTTCGAAATGCGTGCCGTCGGCTTCGCGGTGCCTATAGCTCTGAACCACGGCATATCCGCCCGCAGCCTTGGTAAACACCGCCTCGGCTTCTGCAGTCCGAGCAGTTCCCCAAGGAGACGCTGCGATCTCCGTAATGCCGCGCCAATGACCAAGGAAATCCCGCAGCATCTCCGCGGCTTGGCCGCTTGAGGGCGCATCCATCAGGGCTCCAAAGTAGTCAGGGCAGCATCATCGTGTGATCATGCTGCCCTGTTTACAGTGCGGGAGTCCAGAGGTTCCGGACGGGAACCTAGAGCCCGAAAGTTTCGGTTTCCTCAAAAGGACCAACAACAGTGATGGTCCGGGGCGCCGCTGCGAGTTCACGGGCGAGGTCCTGGACATCCTCTACGGTGACGGCCTTGATGCGTGCCAGGGTCTCGTCGATGTCCTGGAACTCCCCGGACACCAATTCCGCCCGGCCAAGACGCGACATCCGGGAGCCCGTGTCTTCGAGCGCGAGGACAATCCCGCCGCTAAGCTGCCCCACAGCCTTCCGGAGCTCTTCCTCGGTGATACCTTCCTTGGCGAGCTTGTCCAGCTCAAGGCCCAGGAGTTCCAAAACCTGGCGGACCTTGGAAGGCGTGCAGCCGGCATACATTCCGAAGTAGCCAGCGTCCGCATACGCGGCAGTGAAAGAGTAGGTGGAGTACACCAGGCCGCGCTTTTCACGAATTTCCTGGAACAGGCGTGAGGACATGCCTCCGCCCAGTACGGCATTGAGCACGCTCATGACAAACCGGCGGTCATCGGTGGCAACGATCGTTGGGCAACCCATGATGATGTTGGCTTGCTCCACAGGACGCTTTACTACGTGCAGTCCGGCCGTGCCCGTGATGACGGCACGGTTCGTGCCCCGGCGGTCTACCGGCGCGGCGTCGGCGTCCAGCTGCCATCCAGCAGCTGTCAGGGCATCCACAACCAGCTGGCAGACGACGTCGTGATCCAGTCCGCCGGCTGCGGTGATGACCAGTTCCTCCGGTCGGTAGTAGCGCTGGTAGTGCGCCCACACCGAATCCCTTGCCACGGCTCTAATAGCATCCGGCGTTCCCCCGATAGGCCGTGCCAGCGCGTGGTTGCCCAGGACAGCGGCCACGAACTTCTCATGGGCGACGTCCGTGGGGTCGTCGCTGTCCATGGCGATCTCCTCAAGGATGACGTCGCGTTCCTGCTCCAATTCGGCAGGATCCAAGACCGCACCGGTGATCATGTCCGCGATGACGTCGATGGCCATGGGGAGGTCTGTATCCAGGACCCTGGCGAAGTAGCAGGTGCTTTCCTTGGCTGTGGCCGCGTTGGATTCACCGCCCACCTCGTCGAAGGCGGACGCGATTTCCAAGGCTGTGCGCCGTTTGGTGCCCTTGAACAACAGGTGCTCAAGAAAGTGTGTGGAACCATGCTGGCCGTCCGCTTCATCACGCGAACCCACTGCCACCCAGAACCCTATGGTGGCCGAACGCTGACCGGGCATTGCCTCGGTGAGGACGCGCACGCCGCCGGGCAGGACCGAGCGCCGCACGACGGAACCGCCCTCGGCACCATGGATCAATTCGCCGCCGGGAAGGGTCTGTTCCAGTGGCAAGGGTACGACAGTCATTAAGGCCTTTCAGGTTAAGGCCGGAAGGGCCGGTGGAGCTTTTTCAAGCCCACCGGCCCTGCCGGGTGTACTGCTTACAGACTACTCTGCGGACTCTTCAGCGGCCTCGGCCGGAGCGTCCTCTGAGGCTGCTCCTTCTTCCTCGGCAACAACCGGGGAGAGGGAAAGCTTTCCGCGGTCATCGATCTTGGTGATCTCGACCTGGACCTTCTGGCCCACGGAGACGACGTCATCCACGTTGTCCACGCGCTTGCCATTGGCCAGCTTGCGGAGCTCGGAGATGTGCAGCAGGCCGTCCTTGCCCGGGGTGAGGGAAACGAAAGCGCCGAAGGTGGTGGTCTTGACGACCGTACCCAGGTAGCGCTCACCGATTTCCGGTACCTGCGGGTTGGCGATGGCGTTGATGGCGGAGCGTGCTGCGTCGGCAGACGGTCCGTTGGTGGCGCCGATGTAGACAGTGCCATCATCCTCGATTGAGATGTCCGCGCCCGTGTCTTCCTGGATCTGGTTGATCATCTTGCCCTTGGGGCCGATGACCTCGCCGATCTTGTCCACGGGGATCTTGACGGCGATAACGCGCGGCGCGAACTCGGAGAGCTCGTCCGGGGTGTCGATCGCTGCGTTGATGACCTCGAGGATGTGGAGGCGGGCTTCGCGGGCCTGCTTCAGTGCTGCTGCCAGCACGGAAGCGGGGATGCCGTCGAGCTTGGTGTCCAGCTGGATAGCTGTGACGAACTCGGAAGTACCTGCCACCTTGAAGTCCATGTCACCGAAAGCGTCTTCGGCGCCGAGGATGTCCGTCAGGGCTGCGTAGCGGGTCTGGCCGTCAACCTGGTCGGAAACCAGGCCCATGGCGATACCGGCAACAGCTGCCTTCAGCGGCACACCTGCGTTAAGCATGGAGAGTGTGGAAGCACAGACGGAACCCATGGAGGTCGAACCGTTGGAACCGAGGGCCTCGGATACCTGGCGGATCGCGTAGGGGAACTCTTCACGGGTGGGCAGAACCGGCACCAGAGCGCGCTCTGCCAGGGCACCGTGGCCGATTTCGCGGCGCTTCGGGGAACCGACGCGGCCGGTTTCACCGGTGGAGTACGGCGGGAAGTTGTAGTTGTGCATGTAGCGCTTGCGCGTTACCGGCGACAACGAGTCGATCTGCTGCTCCATCTTGAGCATGTTCAACGTGGTGACGCCCATGATCTGGGTTTCGCCGCGCTCGAAGATTGCAGAACCGTGAACGCGGGGCAGAACCTCTACCTCGGCAGTCAGCTGGCGGATGTCCGTCAGGCCACGGCCGTCGATGCGGACCTGGTCCTTGAGGATTCGCTGGCGCACAACGTGCTTGGTGACCGAGCGGAAAGCTGCGGACAGTTCTTTCTCGCGGCCCTCGAACTGGCCGGCAAGTGCACCCAGGACTTCGTCCTTGAGCTCGTCCGAGGCGTTGTCGCGGTCCTGCTTGTCAGCGATCTGGAAGACAGCGGCCAGCTTGTCGGCAGCAGCGGCTTCAACAGCGGCGTAGACGTCGTCCTGGTAATCCAGGAAGACCGGGAACTCAACCGTGGGCTTGGCAGCGCGTGCTGCCAGGTCAGCCTGTGCTTCACAGAGTGCCTTGATGAACGGCTTGGCAGCCTCGAGGCCCTCGGAAACAACCTCTTCGGTAGGAGCGGTTGCGCCCTGTTCCTTGATGAGGTTCCAGGAGTTGTCCGTGGCTTCGGCTTCAACCATCATGATGGCGACGTCGTCACCTGCAATGCGGCCGGCAACAACCATGTTGAACACGGCGTTCTCGAGCTGGGAGTGCTTGGGGAAAGCGACCCACTGCGAACCCTGTTCGTCGGCGATGAGGGCGACGCGGACGCCACCGATCGGGCCGGAGAACGGGAGGCCGGAAAGCTGCGTGGACATCGAGGACGCGTTGATGGCGACGACGTCGTAGAGCTCATCGGGGTTGATGGCCAGAACGGTCACCACGATCTGGACCTCGTTGCGCAGGCCCTTCACGAAGGCGGGGCGCAGCGGGCGGTCCATGAGGCGGCAAGCCAGGATGGCTTCGGTGGACGGGCGTCCTTCGCGGCGGAAGAACGAGCCCGGGATACGGCCGGCAGCGTACATGCGCTCCTCGACGTCAACCGTCAGCGGGAAGAAGTCGAAACCTTCGCGCGGCTGCTTGCCTGCCGTGGTTGCCGAGAGCAGTGCGGTGTCTTCGTCGATGTAGACCATCGAGGCGCCAGCTGCCTGCTTGGCAAGGCGGCCGGTTTCGAAGCGAATGACGCGCTTGCCAAAACGGCCGTTGTCGATAATGGCTTCGGAGAACTGGATTTCGGGACCCTCCATAGAGAGTCACCTCCGTTTCTGTTAGCGGAAGTCCGCCGCATCAACCCAGGCCTCTTCTTTTTTCCTGGCCTGTACTACACCCGGTCATCGATCGAGATCCACGGGCGTTGGCATCGTCACAGATGATGTTCCCGGGAATCACTACCGAGGACCGCGAATGCGCGATGCGGTTGATTCCTGTTTTTAGTTGTTGGTGAAAAAGGCGGCCCGTTCCGCTGGGGACCGGGCCGCCCCTAAGTCAGACTAGCGGCGCAGGCCGAGACGCTCGATGAGCGCACGGTAGCGGGCGATGTCAGTGTTCTTCAGGTAGGTAAGCATGCGCTTGCGACGACCAACCATGGCCAGCAGACCGCGCTGGGTGTGGAAGTCGTGCTTGTGCTCCTTCATGTGCTCAGTCAGATCTTTGATCCGCTGAGTCAGGACTGCAACCTGGACCTCGGGTGAACCGGTGTCGCCTTCAGTGGTTGCGTATTCCTTGATGATGGACTGCTTTACAGCGGCGTCAAGTGCCACGTGAACTCCTAGAGTTGTGCCGTGCCTCCCGCAACAGCGCCTCGCTGACGGGTTGTCCCTGGTACGTTGCCGCACACAAAAACAGGTCCAGCCGCCACGGACTGCAGCCGGATCCACTGATCAGTTTACCGGCACGTCAGCAGTGTTGTCGAAATGCCCCTGGCGCCGGGTCAACAGTTCGTGCGCCTGGGCTACGTCGAGGCACATTTGTTCGACCAAAGCCTCCGGCCCACGGTAGGCCACCATGCCGCGCAGGCGCTGCGTAAATTCGACGGCAACATTCTGCCCGTAGAGGTCGAAGTCTTCCACGTTCTCTTCGGGGCGGTCGATCACGTGCGCTTCCACCTGCCGGCTGACGCCGTCGAAGGTGGGGTTCGAACCAACGGAGATTGCGGCGGGCCAGCGCGTGCCGGCTTGGTCGATCAGCCACCCCGCGTAAATGCCGTCAGCTGGTACGTATCCGGTGGAATCATGGGAAAGGTTTGCCGTCGGAAAGCCGAGATCCCGTCCCCGGGCCGCTCCGTGCACCACTTCACCGCGCATGCGGTGGGGGCGGCCCAACACCGCGGCAGCTGTAACTACATCGCCTTCGCTCAAGGCCTCCCTCACCCAGGTGGAGGAACAGCGGCGGTCGGCATCGCCGTCGTCATGGACCGGGAAGCCTCCTGCGCCGTATTCATGGACAACCTGCACCCCGAAACCGAGCTGGTCGCCCAGTTCCTGCATAGTGAGAACGTCGCCGGAATTGCCGGCGCCGAAGCGGAGGTCGTGACCAACAACGACGTGCGCGGCGTGAAGTCCCTCAACCAGGATTTCACGGACAAACTCCAGCGGCGTCATGGCGGCGAGGTCGAGGGTGTACTTCATCACCAACACAGCGTCCACCCCGGTGTCGCCCAGGGCGTCCAGTTTGTCCCGGAGCCCCATGATCAGCTCAGGAGCAGAATCCGGCCTGTGGACCTGAGCGGGATGGGGATCGAAGGTCACGGCAACCGAGGGGATGTTGTGCCGCTTGGCTGTGTCGGTCACTTGCGACAGAACATGCTGATGACCCCGATGGACGCCGTCAAAGTTCCCGATGGTAACGACAGTAGGTCCGAAGTCCTTGGGGACTTCAGTGGGATCGTTCCAGATGTGGACCATCAACCTCGCCTTTTACTGCAGATGTTCGTTCCGCCCGGCAACCTCCCGGCGCCGGAACAATCTAAGGTTACCCGCTAGGGTGTTTGACTCAGGACGGTCGGCGTTTGTTGAGCCACAAAAGGCCCAGGATCGGCAGGACCAGCGGAACAAAGCCGTATCCACGTCCGAACAGGGACCACACGGTGTCATGCGGGAAAGCAATTGGATCAAAGAGGCTGATCGCTCCTACCACCAGCACACCCACAAGCTCAGTGAGCACGGCAGCCAGGGAAACCTTGAACCAAGTGCGGCCCGGCTTGGCAAGCGAGACAGTCGCCACTATGTAGACGACGGCGGCGAACGCCGACAAGATGTGCGCCAAGGGAGCTTCGGCGAACTTGGTGGCGATCTGGTAACCGGCACGAGCTGTGGCCGACAACGCAAATATTGCGTAGACCGCGATCAGCAGGCGTCCGGGGCCGGTGTTGCGTGTGTCCTTCCGCTGCGGCTGCCGGTTGGCCGGGTTGGTCTCGGTTCCAGTCACGTTGTGTTCTTTCTTCAAGGTCAGTACCAGATCTGATTCATGCGGGCGGCCATCACCAGGGCAGTAACGCCCACTGCAGCCAGGACAAAGTTGCTCCAGCGGGTCCGTTCAAGGATGGCCCAATAGACAGCTCCCAGGGGAATCATCATGGCAACGATGAGGTAGCCCCAGAACTCCCAGGCTTCACCGGCCATCTGTTCGCCCATGGCCACCCGGACGATCGAGCCCACCAGATACACCACCAGAACCAGCTCAACGGCGAGTACGGAAAAGATGGTGGGGTCGTTCGGGGCCTTCTTCATCAAACCAGCCACGATGCACATGACCGTGGACACCAATCCGACGATCAGGATGGCGTAAAAGTATCCGTCCATGGCTACTTTGCCTGCCCGGTTCCCGGCGCAAAGACCAGCACGGGTTTCGCGAAGTTGCCTGTATCTGCAAGCAACGCCACCAGCTCTCCCGACGGCGCGAAGGCTGCGGCAGGCTTTTCGGCCGTGGCGGCGTCGGGCGTTCCTGCTCCCGGACCGGCAGCGATGCGGCGGCCGAAGGAGATTTCGGTGGTTTCGTCCTCGCTGAGCTCCCGGTTGGGCATGAGTGCACGCGCCGCCAAGGACATCTCCAGAACCTCAAGCTCTTCTGCCAGCTGCTCCAGCGTGCGGGCCTGGTCCAGGGAGTATGGGCCAACCTGGGTCCTCCGCAAGGCTGTGAGGTGTCCCCCGACGCCCAAGGCACCGCCGAGGTCCCGGGCCAACGCCCTGATGTACGTGCCGGAGGAGCACTCCACGGTGACCTCGACGTCGACTACCCTGCCGCCGTCGATCCTGGTGATGGAGTGGACATCAAAGCGGTGGATGGTGACCGGGCGGGCCGCGAGCTTGACCTCTTCACCCGAGCGGACGCGGGCATAGGAGCGTTCGCCGTTGACTTTGATGGCACTCACGCTGCTCGGAACCTGTTGAATCGGCCCGGTGAGGGCAGCGACGCCGGCAGCTATGGCGTCGTCGGTAATGGCCGCTGCGCTGCGGGCCTCCGTGACCTCGCCCTCGGCGTCGTCAGTGATGGTGGTTTCGCCCAGCCGGATGGTGGCCGTATACGTCTTGGAGGTGCCCACGATGTAGGTCAGAAGACGCGTCGCCTTGTTAATGCCCAGCACCAGCACACCGGTTGCCATGGGATCCAGCGTGCCCGCATGCCCCACTTTTCGGGTGCCGGCCAGCCGCCGCATCCGGCCAACCACATCATGGCTGGTCCATCCCTGCGGTTTGTCAACGATTACCAGTCCAGAAAGCACGCTTACCAGTATATGGGTGGCTAGGATGGCTCCCATGCCTGAGCTTGCCGCACACGTCCGCGACGTCCCCGTGAACCAGATCCGTGAGATCACCGAAGCTGCCTGGTCCACTCCCGGAGCTATCGTCCTCAGCATCGGCGAGCCGGGCTTTGCCCTCCCCCGCCACGTCCTGAACGCCGGCATTGCCTGCCTGGACCGGGATGAGACCAACTACACACCCAACGCCGGGATCCCTGCCCTCCGCGAGGCCTTCGCCGCTCGCTTCCGGGAGCAACAAGAGGTCACTATTGGTGCGGAGCGGGTCTATGTGGTGGACGGCGCCCAGCAGGGACTGCACTTTGCCATGAGCCTTCTCCTCTCCCCCGGTGACGAGATCCTGATTCCCAACCCCGGCTACCCCACCTTCGCCATGACCAGCCGGCTGCTGCACGCCGTGCCTGTGCAGTATCCGTTGTATCCACAGAACGACTTCCAGCCGCACATTGAGGACATCGAGGCCCTGATCACGCCACGGACCCGCGTGATGGTGCTGAACTCCCCGTCCAATCCCCTGGGCGCCGTGATCAGTGAGAAAGCCACGCGCGAGCTGGTGGAACTGGCAGTCCGGCACGACCTCTGGATCATCTCGGACGAGTGCTATGAAGCCTTCACTTTCGATGTGCCCCATGTGAGTCCCGCCCGCTTCGACAGCGACGTCCCCGGCGAAGCCCGGGTCTTCACGTCCCTGACCTTATCCAAGACCTACGGACTGACTGGCCTCCGGATCGGGGCGCTGATCTGTCCTCCGGGTTTGGAGCAAAAAATGAACAACGTGATGGAATCAATCGTGTCCTGCGTCGCGTCTCCTTCGCAGTACGCCGCTTTGGCCGCGCTGACGGGGCCGCAGGACTACGTTTCGCAGGCTCGCGACCATTACCGGAGCAACCGGGATGCGGCGTCGGCGGTGCTGACCGAAAAAGGGATCCGGTTCCTGGGAGCTCAAGGAGCGTTCTATTTATGGGCCGACGTCTCGCATGTGAGTGGCGGGGACGTCCGGACCTGGGTGCGTAAATTCCTTGCGGAATCGGGCGTGTCGTTCGCGCCGGGCACTGCGTTTGGGTCGATTGGCGAGGGATGGATCAGGATTGCCCTGTGCGGCGGGCAGCAGGACCTGCTCGACGGCGTCACCCGCCTCCCGGCCAAGGTCCAGTTGTAGCGGGTCGTCAGTAGGCGGTGCGGCGCGCGTGGTTCCGCCAAGCATCAAACGGCTCATCGGAGGTGTTCAATTCGGCATGCTCCACCGGCAGCAGCTCCGGCCGGGTGCCGGCAAAGTACTCATAGAACACGGCGTCGTCGAAGCCGGCCCTGGCCGCACCGTGCCGATCGGCCGCGAAATACACACGCCCGATCCTGGCCCAGAGCGTGGCGGACAAGCAGAGCGGGCATGGCTCGCAGCTTGTGTAGAGAACGGAACCCTTCAGGTCGAAGCTCTTGGTTGCTGCTGCGGCGCGCCGTATGGCCACCACTTCGGCATGTGCCGTGGGATCGTGGTCCAGCGTTACCCGGTTCACTCCCTCATGGACAGTTCCGTCCGGGGTGACCACAACGGCACCGAAAGGGCCGCCGCCGTCGGAAACGTTACGCACGGCCAGCTGGATGGCCAGGTTCAGGTATTCATCACGTTGCTGGGGACTGTGCGCCGACATGCTCTGATCCTAACGAGTTTTTGTACAGCAAATGCCCCTAAGAAGGCTTCTTAAGGGCATTAGCTGTACAAAAACTCGAAGAGTGGTCTAGCGGTTGGAGTCTTCGTCGAGCTCGTTGTCGCCGGAGAGGTCAGTGTCCTCTTCGTCGAAGTCGTCCTCGTCGATGTCCTCCGGAGCATCGCCCTTGTAGGGGTCTGCTTCGCCCGCGTGCTTGGCGCTGGCAGCCAACGCGGCCACCTCAGCGTCGCGACGCTTGGCTTCACGGAGCAGCTCCTCAAGATTGGAGGCATTGACCGGAATCTGGTCAGCCACGAACTCAAGGGTGGGAGTCAGGCGAACAGTGATGTTGCGGCCGACTTCCTGCCGCAGCACACCCTTGGCCTTCTCCAATGCCCTGGCGGCATCTGCCTGGGCTACATCGTCACCGAAAACGGTGTAGTAGATGGTGGCGTGCTGAAGGTCGTTGGTGACGCGGGCGTCGGTGACCGTGATGGACTCGACGCGCGGATCCTTGACCCGGCGTCCGAGGGCCTCAGCAACAACCACCTTTATCCGCTGTGCCAGCTTGGCAGCGCGTGCGGGATCAGCCATGACTTCCTCCTGGAAAGTAGAAAAGGGAACGGAACGGGTCCGCCGGGGTTACCCGACGGACCCGTCCCATACGGAACCTAGTTACGCGGCTTTTCGCGCATTTCGAAGGTCTCGATGATGTCGCCTTCAGTGATGTCATTGAAGGAGCCAAGACCGATACCACACTCGAAGTCGGTACGGACTTCGGTGGCGTCATCCTTGAAGCGCTTGAGCGTCTCAACGGTGAGGTTGTCACCGATGACCTTGCCGTCGCGGCTGACACGTGCCTTGGAGTTACGGCGGATGATGCCAGTGCGGACGATCGAACCGGCGATGTTTCCGAACTTGGAAGAACGGAAGACTTCGCGAACCTCGGCGGTACCGAGCTGGACCTCTTCGTATTCCGGCTTGAGCATGCCCTTGAGAGCCATCTCGATGTCATCGATTGCTGCGTAGATGACCGAGTAGAAGCGCATGTCCACGCCTTCACGATCGGCCAGTTCAGCAACACGCTCGGCCGGCTTGACGTTGAAGCCAATGATGATGGCGTTGTCAACCGTGGCCAGGTTGACGTCGTTCTGCGTGATGGCACCCACACCGCGGTGGATGACACGAAGCTGAACGTCGTCGTCTCCAACGTCGATCTTGAGCAAGGCGTCTTCGAGGGCTTCAACGGCACCGGACACGTCACCCTTGAGAATGAGGTTAAGGGTGTCGATCTTGCCTTCGGCAACGGCCTGGTCAAAGTCTTCCAGGCTGATGCGCTTGCGGCGCTTGGCCAGTGCGGCGTTGCGGTCGGCAGCTTCACGCTTCTCAGCGATCTGGCGGGCCGTACGCTCGTCAGGTGTCACCAGGAAGGTGTCACCTGCACGCGGCACGTTGGACAGACCGAGGACCTGAACCGGGCGGGACGGCAGTGCGACATCGAGTGCCTCGCCGTTCTCGTCGAACATGGCGCGGACGCGGCCGTGAGCCGTACCGGCAACGATCGTGTCGCCCACTGCCAAGGTACCGGACTGAACCAGGACGGTGGCAACAGCACCGCGGCCCTTGTCCAGGTTCGCTTCGATGGCAATGCCTCGAGCGTCCTTGTCCGGGTTGGCGCGCAGGTCCAGGGCAGCGTCGGCCGTCAGCAGGACGGCGTCGATCAGTTCGTCGATGTTCAGGTTCTGGCGGGCAGAGACCTCAACGAACATGGTGTCGCCACCATATTCTTCCGGAACCAGGCCGTACTCGGTCAGCTGGCCCTTGACCTTGTCAGGGTTGGCGCCTTCCTTGTCGATCTTGTTCACTGCGACGACGATCGGCACGTTGGCTGCCTGGGCGTGGTTGAGTGCTTCCACCGTCTGCGGCATAACGCCGTCGTCGGCTGCAACAACCAGGATGGCGATGTCAGTGACCTTGGCACCACGTGCACGCATGGCCGTGAAGGCCTCGTGACCGGGGGTGTCAATGAAGGTGATGTCGCGGGCCGTGCCCTCGTGGACGTGGCTGATCTGGTAAGCACCGATGTGCTGAGTGATTCCACCGTGCTCGCCGGCCACAACGTTCGAGTTGCGGATGGCGTCCAACAGGCGGGTCTTACCGTGGTCAACGTGGCCCATGACGGTAACAACCGGTGCGCGGGCCTCGAGAACGTCGTCACCTTCGGCGTCGAGTTCGTCCTGGATGTTGATGTCGAACTGATCCAGCAGCTCGCGCTCTTCATCCTCAGGGGAAACAACCTGGAGCTTGTAGCCAAGTTCGGCGCCAAGCAGGCCAAAGGTGTCTTCGTCGAGGGACTGCGTCGCCGTTGCCATTTCACCGAGGTGGAACAGCACGGTCACCAGCGACGCGGGGTTTGCATCGATCTTCTCGGCAAAGTCCGTGATGGACGAGCCACGACGCAGGCGGATGATGGTCTCGCCATCACCGCGGGGTACCGATACGCCGCCAAGCGACGGAGCACTCATCTGCTCCAGTTCCTGGCGCTTTGCACGCTTGGACTTGCGCTGCTTGCCACGACCGGCGCCGCCCTTGCCGAACGCGCCCTGGGTGCCACCGCGACCGCGGCCACCCTTGCCGAAGCCACCGCCGGCGGGAGCTCCGCCACCGGTACCTGCACCAGGTGCGCCACCGGGACGGCCGGGTCCGCCACCGGGACGGCCTGCGCCACCCGGACGGCCTGCGCCACCGGGAGCCGGACGCTCAGTGCGGTTGGGCATCATGCCCGGAGTAGGACGGTTTCCTGCACCGGGACCGCCAGCGGGACGCGGAGCGCCCGGACGGGGTGCACCGGGACGCGGAGCGCCCGGACGGGGACCACCGGTACCTGCTGCGGGACGGGGTCCACCCGTACCAGCTGCGGGACGGGGACCGCCGGGGCGTTCGCCGTCGTTACGGCGTTCGCCTCGGGGCATGCCCTGGGACGGTGCGAACGGGTTGTTGCCCGGACGCGGCGGACGGTCTCCGTCGCCACCACGGCCGCGGGGCATGCCCTGGGACGTAGCGAACGGGTTGTTGCCCGGACGGGGACCGCCGGGACGCGGAGCCTGGCCACCTTGACGTGCCGGAGCCGGAGTCTCTGCCTTGGGGGCAGGACGGGCGCCAGGCTTGGCCGAAACCGGAGTGGACGCAGCAGGAGCTGCAGGTGCTGCCGGGGCAGGTGCTGACGGTGTTGCAGGAGCTGCCGGTGCAGCAGCCGCAGGGGCTGCCGGAGCGGGGGCTGCAGGTGCCGGGGCCGGAGCCTTCGGAGCTGCAGGACCCGGTGCCGGAGCGGCCGGACGGGATGCTGCTGGGCGGTTTGCCGCCGGAGCTGCTGCGGGAGCGGCGGCCTTGGCAGCGCCGGCACCTGGGTATGCGTCGCGAAGCTTCTTCACGACGGGGGCCTCAATTGTTGACGAGGCGGAGCGAACGAATTCGCCCAATTCCTGCAGTTTGGTTACTGCATCTTTGGAAGTAATACCGAGCTCTTTGGCGAGCTCATGTACGCGGACCTTGGCCACATTTCTCCTGTCTCGGTCCGCACCGAGCCAGGCACGAACCGTCTACTTCTTACTGCGGGCCTTCGCCGCTTGCGCGATTGAAAGGCCCATTGCAGAGCGCAACAAAGTTGTCATCGTTACGCACTCATCGCTGGGAACTCATCGGGTTTCCATCAGTTTTCTGACCCGCTTTCAGGTTTGGACGGTTTTCCTGCGGCGGCCTGGGCCTCCACAAGGGGCGCACCGGACATCAGGTATCGTTCCACGGCGCTTGCATCGGAAGCACCCGCAAGGGCCCTTCCGAAAGCTCGCCGCTTGATTGCCAATGTCAAGCACTTTTCGCTGGGGTGAAGCCATGCACCCCTGCCAGCCATCCGGCGTCGAACGTCGACCAGGACTGCGGAAGAACCGCTGCCTTGGGCGACCAGCCGGACAAGCTCGGACCGGGAGCCTTGCTTCCGGCATCCGATGCACGTGCGAACAGGCCCATGGCCATGTTCAAGCAGTTCAGCCACGACGTGTCCAACCTGCCTTACGCTACTGGCACCCGACGGGCCCCGGTCCTGCGCATGCAGCTGAGGCACGCCAAAGCGCGTGGATACCGGACGTAAGCCCGGTTCCATCTAGTCTAGCCCCCCTGCCCCGGTCTCCCGAAACCAAGGATGCCGCCAGCGCGGCGCTAAACCGGCGGCACAACCGCCGGTTCAAGAGCTAGTCAGCCTTAGCGGGAGCGGCATCGGAGATGATATCGATGCGCCAGCCAGTCAGCTTGGCTGCGAGCCGCGCGTTCTGGCCCTCTTTGCCGATCGCCAGGGAAAGCTGGTAGTCGGGCACTACTACGCGGGCCGAGCGGGTTGCTTCGTCCGTGATAGTGACGGAATTCACCCGCGACGGCGACAAGGAGTTGGCAATGAAGGTTGCGGGGTCGTCGCTGAAGTCAACGATGTCGATCTTTTCGTCGTTGAGTTCGGTCATGACTGCCCGGACGCGGGAACCCATTTCGCCGATGCATGCACCCTTGGCGTTGATGCCGGCAGTGTTGGCCTTGACCGCGATCTTGGTACGGTGGCCGGCTTCACGGGCCAGTGCGACGATCTCCACAGAGTGATCCGCAATTTCCGGAACTTCCATTTCGAACAACTTGCGGACCAGCCCGGGGTGCGAACGGGACAAAGTGATGGACGGACCCTTGGCGCCGCGGTGGACGTCCACCACAAAAGCACGCAAGCGGCTTCCGTGGAGGTACTTCTCACCGGGGACTTGCTCGGGCGGGGGCAGCAATGCTTCCACGGATCCGAGGTTGACCTGAATCATGTGCGGGTTGTTGCCCTGCTGGATCATGCCGGCCACAAGTTCGCCTTCACGGCCTTTGAACTCGCCCAGCACGTTGTCGTCTTCCACGTCGCGAAGACGCTGCAGAATGATCTGGCGGGCCGTGCTGGCGGCGATGCGGCCAAAACCGGCAGGGGTGTCTTCGAACTCGCCGATGGGCTCACCGTCGTCGTCGATTTCCGTAGCCCAAATGGTCACGTGACCGCTCTTGCGGTCCAACTCGGCACGGGCCTTTTCGAAGGCGCCGGGCGTCTTGTGGTACGCCACCAGCAGCGCTTGTTCGATGGTGGGAATCAGGAGATCCAGCGGGATTTCACGCTCACGCTCCAGGAGTCTCAGTGCGCTCATGTCAATATCCATTAGGCCTCCTCGGAAGGTCCGTTGTGCTCGTCTTCCAGCGCAGCCTCGTGGAGGTGGCTGAATTCAATCTCGACTTTTCCTTGGCGGATCCTGTCGAAAGGAATAGTGATGGGTTCGCCCTGCTTGGGCTTCATGCCCTTCTTGACCTCATGCTCGGGGATGAGCGTCACAGCATCTTCCCCCACGGAGGTAATGCGGCCCAGAAGGTTCTCTCCCTGAATGACGTTGACCCTGACCATACGGCCGCGGGCGCGGTGCCAGTGACGCGGTTCGGTCAAAGGACGGCTTACTCCAGGGGATGAAACCTCAAGGTCGTAGGGACGGCCGTCGTCATGGGGATCGTTGTCCAGAATATCGGACAGTCCGCGTGAGACCTCTGCGATGGCGTCAAGGCTGACGCCTCCGGTCTCTTCCTGAGGAAGGTCCACCACGACGTGGACCGTGCGGTGTGAACCGGCAACGTGGATGGAAACATCCTCGAGGTAGAGCCTGTTGGCAAGGACAGCCGGTTCAAGCAGCGCCCTAAGCCTGCTCTCTTCCGGGTTGTGGATGGTGGCCGTTGAGTTCGATTCAGAACGGTCTGTTGAAGTCGTGGCTTCCGAGTCACTCACGTTGCCCGCCGCCTCCCGATAGATGTTGTTGTGACTACTAGCCTAACGATTTTCCCGGGAACATGGTGCACGGACTTCCTCATCCACGTGACACCATGGTCTGTTGTGAACGGGGAAACAAGCGAAAAACGACGAACACCACCTTGGGGCCGGGTTTTACTGGTTGCCGTGGTGGCACTGCTTGTTGCAGGCACCGGAATGGTCCTTCTTCCGCGTGATTCCGGCACTCCCCCGGCTGTCTCGTTCACCGAAACAGCACGTTTGACGGCGTTGGAGGACACGCTGCTGCTGCGGGAATCGGCCACGACGCTGGCGGAGTCCGCGGCTCCCGAGGCCGGAAAGCCCATGTCCGGCAGCGCTGTGACTTTGCTGACAACCCACGCTCAGGCCTTATTTGACCCTCGCGGAACGACATCGAGTGCCACCCTGTCAGGGGCAGCCCCCTCGCCCCTTCAGTCCTCGGCTGCAGCGGAACAAAGCAGCCGTGCGTCCTTCCTGGCCGGGCTGGCCGGCGGCGGCTGGAAGCGCTTGGACGACGCGCGCAAGGCCGACGGCGGGATCGCCCGGCTGCTCGCCGCCGTCGGAACCGCGCAGGTGCTGCAGGCCGAAAAGTTGGCTGCCGAATGGCAGTTGCCCCTGCCGGAGCAGACACGGGCGTCGGAGACCAAGGCCCCCACGGCGACACCTTTGGCTGCCTCATGCCCCTCAGCAAACCCCACCCCGGAGCCGATGTCCGCGACCACCGACACAGCCCTGGCTGCGGTTGTTCGCTCACAGCAGGAGGCGATCTACGTATACCAAGTGGCCTTGAAGAGGCTGGACGAGACGAAGTCGGCGGCCGCTGCCAAGCACTTGCAAGTTCACCAAGCGCTCCTCCGGGAGGCTGAAGCAGTCACCAGCGCCAACTGCGCGGATGCACCCACGGGCGAGGCGGGCTACCGGCTGCCGGATACTTTCACTCAGGATCCCGCTACATTCCTTGGCTCGGTAGAGCTTGCCTCGCTGCCTCGATTCGGTGACCTTGCTGCCCTGTCCACGGGCGAGACCCGCACATGGGCCCTGGACAGCCTGGTGGCAGCCGCCCGCATGAGCCTCGCTTGGGGCGCGCAGCTGCCTGCGCTGCCGGGACTCATGCTCGACGCCGGCGAACTGCCTTCGTTGCCTACGCCCACTAGCACGCCAGCTTCCCAGGGCGGATAGGCGAGCCTAGCCATGCTGGTCAGGAAAGCCTGCCGGTGCTTGGCTTGATGCATGGCTTCCACAGAAACTGCCACCACGCACGAGAATGAACCACACCGGGACGATCTGGCACATCGGCTGAACTGGCTGCGGGCGGGCGTCCTGGGCGCCAACGACGGCATCGTGTCCGTCGCGGCAATCGTGGTGGGCGTTGCCGGTGCCACCACCAACACCGGCCTGATTCTCTCCGCGGGTGCCGCTGGCCTGGTGGGTGGCGCCATCTCCATGGCTTTGGGCGAGTACGTGTCTGTCAGCAGCCAAAGTGACACCCAGAAAGCCCTCATTGAAAAAGAAAAACGTGAGCTGGCGGAGCAGCCGGAAGATGAGCTCAACGAGTTGGCCGCGATCTACGAGTCCAAAGGGCTCAGTGCAGAGACCGCCCGGACCGTTGCACAGGAGCTGACCGAGCACGACGCCTTGGCCGCACACCTCTCGGCCGAGCTCAATATCCATGAAGATGACATCGTCAGCCCTTGGAACGCAGCCTTTGCTTCGGCCGTAGCGTTCACTTTGGGAGCGATTCTTCCCATGCTGGCCATCTTGCTGCCGCCACCCGGGATGCGGGTTCCCCTAACGTTCGTCGCAGTCCTGCTTGCCTTGGCGATCACTGGCGCGGTTGGTGCGTGGCTCGGCGGTGCTTCCCGCGTCCGTGCAGCGGTCCGGGTGGTGCTGGGCGGGGCCCTCGCGCTGGCTGCCACGTTCTCCATCGGTACCCTGTTGGGGGCCAGCGGCGTTTTCTAAGGGACGCGTGGCAGTGCGGAGTTAGGCTGTTGCCGTGAACCTTCACGCGATGATTCCCATACCGGGCGACCTCCACGCCCGGTACAACCGCGACTCCGCGGGCAGGGATTGGCTCGCAAGCCTCCCGGGGCTCATCTCCGAGGCATTGGACCGTTGGGGGCTCTCAGTGGATTTGGTATCAGGCGATGAGCCTTGGAATGGCCACGGAGCCTTGGTGGTGCCAGTCCTTCAGGGCTCCACCCCCGCAGCGCTGAAGATCGCTTATCCCCACGAAGAAGCACTGGTGGAGCGCTATGCACTGGCCCTGTGGAACGGCCGGGGCGCTGTCCGCCTCCTGGCCTCGGACGATGCAAGTTGCACCATGCTGCTCGAACGCCTGGACGCCTCCCGCTGGCTCCAGGACGCCCCTCTGGACGAAGCCAGGGACGCATGGGGGGCCATTATGCGCGAGCTCTCGATCCAACCGGACGAAAGGGTGGAGTGGCGCTTTTTGGACCACGTCGCCGCCACCGCTGAGCGATGGAGCGATGAATTGCCTGCCGAATGGGACCGCCTGGACCGTCCCTTCCCTCGATGGTTGCTGGAAGCGGCACTGGAGGTCTGCCAGACGCGCGGGGCCGTAGGGCGCCGCTCAGGCAAGGATGTCCTGGTGCACACTGACCTGCATTTCATGAATATTCTTGCCACTACCAGCGCCGAAAAGCTGTCCCTGCGCGGCGACTATCTGGCTATTGATCCGCAACCACAGATTGGGGAGGCCGAGTTCGCCGTCGCCCCGATCCTGTGGAACCGCATCCGCGATCTTCCCCGGACGGATCCGGAGGCCGGGCTGCTGGAGCGGTGCCAGGACTTCAGCCGTGCCGCTGGATTGGATCCTGACGTTGCACGGCAATGGAGCATAGCCCGTGAGGTGCAGAACGCTTTATGGTATGCAGCAAAACCGCGGCACTCCGGTGATCTTGCCCGTTCCCTGTGGGTCGCAAGCACCCTGGCCGGCAACAGGCTCGACGCCCTTCCCCGGGCACACGATCTCCCCGACCCCGGCGAAGCAGCCTGACACCGTGGTCCTGAAAGTTGCTCTCATTGGTTCGGGCGCCATTGGATCGCGGGTGGCGGAACTGCTCGACGCCGGGACCGCCCCAGGCATCGACCTCGCCGGTGTTGTTCCCCACGGGAAACCCAGGACAGGTTTCAGCTTCGAAGAAGCCATGGACGTAGCTGACGTGGTGGTGGAGTGCGCCGGTGTCGCAGCAGTCGCCGAGTTCGGTCCCCGGAGTATTTCGGCCGGGAAGGACTTTCTGGTCACGTCGATCGGAGCCTTATGTGAGGCCTCGCTGAGGAAAACACTGCTCGACGACGGTCCAGGCCGAACGTTCCTGACAACCGGTGCGCTAGGCGGCCTGGACGCGATCACAGCGGCCTCCGCGGGCGGAACCATTTATCGCATCACCGTGGAATCGCGAAAACTTCCTGCTGCTTTGATCCAGCCATGGATGGACGGGGAAACGAAAGAATCACTCCTGGAAGCCACCGGGCCGGTTGAACTCCTGAGGGGCGGACCGGCCGAGCTGATCAAGGCCTTCCCCAAGTCAACCAACGTGGTGTCCGCGTTGGCGCTGGCAGCCGGTGACTGGGATGTGGTGGAAGCTGTGTTGATTGCTGACCCCGCAGCCAAGCAGACAACCCACCATGTCCTGGCCGAGACGAGCCTGGGGCTCTTCGACTCACGTGTCACCAACCAGGCTTCCCTCGGCAACCCGGCGTCGAGCGCTTTGGTGCCGCACGCCGTCGTCCGCGGTTTGAGGACGCTTGCCAACGCCAACGGCAGTTTTATCTGACTTAGGCCGCGCCGGCCCTACCCTGCGAAGTTCTCGTTCCAGACGTCCATGCCAAGTTTGATGATCAGCGCAGCCACCACGATCAGGAAGACAAGGCGCACAAACTTACTTCCCTTGGCCACAGCGGTCCTGGCACCGAGGTAGCCGCCTGCCATATTGGCCAGGCCAAGGATGAGGCCTACGCCCCACAGCAGGGAGCCGTGGGGGAGGAAGAAAATCAGCGCGCCGGCATTGGTGGCCATGTTGACGATCTTCGCTTTGGCGCTGGCTTCCAGGAACGCATAACCCATGGCCGAAACGAGCGCTATGACCAGGAACGAGCCCGTACCCGGACCGATCAGGCCGTCGTAAAAGCCGATCACGGCACCGATCAGGCACGCCACGACGTAATGCTTATGGCCGTCGTGGCGCAGGGCGGTCAGTTCACCGGCGCTGGGACGCAGGGCTGTGAAGATGGCGACTGCGATCAGCGCCAGCACGATGATGGGCTTGAAAACGCTGGCAGGCAGCGATGCAGCGAGAATGGCCCCGCCGAAACTCCCTGCCAGCGCGATCACCGCCATGGGAATTGCGGTCTTCAGATCCGGCCCAACGCGGCGGTAATACGTGACCGCGCTGGTGGTGGTCCCGAAAATGGACCCCATTTTGTTCGTCGCCAAAGCCTGGACGGGCGTGATACCTGGAACCAGCAGCAGGGCGGGGAGCTGGATCAGTCCCCCGCCCCCGACTACGGCGTCCACCCAACCTGCTGCGAATCCAGCCACCACAATCAGGATGAGGGTGGTGAGCTGGATCGATTCGAAGCCGGAAATCACCGGGTTCGTACAGCGTTGACCACGTAGTCCACGGCCTTGTCCACCGCGATATTCTCGGCTTCGCCACTGCGGCGGTCCTTGATCTCAACCACACCGTCCACGAGCCCTCGGCCAACGGCCAGGATGGTGGGGACGCCCACCAGTTCGGCGTCGCCGAACTTCACACCGGGCGAAACCTTGGGACGGTCATCGAAAATGACGTCCAGGCCTGCAGATTCGAGTTCAAGGGAAAGCTTTTCTGCTGCTTCGAAGATCTCATCGCCGCGACCGACAGCCACGACGTGAACATCGGCCGGAGCCACCGAGCGCGGCCACACGAGACCACGGTCGTCATGGTTGGCTTCAGCCAACGCTGCGACGGCACGCGTTACGCCAACGCCGTAGGAGCCCATGGTGACAACCTGCTGCTTGCCGTTCTGGTCCAGGACCTTCAGGTCCAAGGCCTCAGCGTACTTGCGGCCGAGCTGGAAGATGTGGCCCATTTCGATGCCCCGCGCAGTTTCCAGCGGTCCTGAACCGTCCGGGGCGGGGTCGCCCGCACGGACATCGGTGCTTTCGATAACGCCGTCCCACGCGAAATCACGACCCGCTACCAGCCCAAAGACGTGCTTGCCATCAGCGTTGGCACCGGTAACCCAGCTGGTGCCGGAGACGACGCGGGGATCCACAAGGAAGAGAACCTTGGAGGATCCTTCCAGGCCCAGAACGGGCTCGTCGAGGGACAGGCCGGGTCCGATGTAACCCTTGACCAGCCACGGCAGCTTCTTGAGGTCCTCTTCGTTGGCGGCCTCGAGGCCGATTTCACCGGCGATGGGCAGGTGGGAGCCAATGTTGGCTTCCACGCGCTTGAGGTCCACTCCGCGGTCTCCTGGAACGCCGATCACCACGATCTGGCGCTCCCCAGTGGGCAGCGTGACGGCGAGGACAACATTCTTGAGCGTGTCAGCGGCAGTCCATGCGCCGCCGTCGGACTTGCTGCGCGGAGCCAGCTGGTTGGCGGCCTCCACCAGAGTCTCGATGGTGGGAGTGTTCGGCGTGTCCAGGACCTGTGCGGCCGGAGCGTTGCTGAAGTCGACCTCGTCCGGGACAACCGTGGTTACGGCTTCGACGTTGGCGTAGTAGCCGCCGGCCGAGCGCACGAACGTGTCCTCGCCGATCTCGGTGGGGAACAGGAATTCCTCACTCTTGGAACCACCCATGGCGCCCGCCGTGGCTGCTACGGGAATGACTTCCAAGCCGAGGCGCTCAAAGATCTTCAGGTAGGCCGCGCGGTGTGCGGCGTAGCTGGCATCCAGGCCGGCGTCATCGATGTCGAAGGAGTAGGAGTCCTTCATGATGAACTCGCGCCCACGGAGGAGGCCCGCCCTGGGACGTGCTTCATCACGGTACTTGTTCTGGATCTGGTACAGGCTCAACGGCAGGTCCTTGTATGAGGAGTACAGGTCCTTGACCAGGAGCGTGAACATTTCCTCATGCGTGGGGGCCAGAAGGTAGTCCGCCCCCTTACGGTCCTGGAGGCGGAACAGGCCGTCGCCATATTCGGTCCAGCGGTTGGTGGCCTCGTAGGGTTCGCGGGGTAGCAGAGCCGGGAAGTGGACTTCCTGTGCTCCGATCGCGGACATTTCCTGGCGGATGATGTCCTCCACCTTGCGCAGGACGCTCAGCCCCAGCGGCAACCACGTGTAGATACCGGGCGCGGCGCGGCGGATGTAGCCGGCGCGGACCAGGAGCTTGTGGCTGGCGACCTCGGCGTCGACGGGATCTTCACGCAGGGTGCGCAGGAACAGCTGGGAAAGGCGAAGGACCACGGGTACGTATCCGTTTCTATGGCAGATGTGGCAAAAACAACTGTCTACTAATCTACCGGCTGACTGCGCGGCCACTTGAACAGGCCCGGATTGGCGTCCGGTCCGCTGGCACACAGAAGAGCCACGCCGTCGCGTGTGGAAGCCCCTGGCCGCAACCGGCTGGTCATCCTGCGATGGCGTGGCTCAGCGGCCGGCCGGCCGCAGACTCTGTCCTGAGACTAGATCGCCGTCCCCTCCAGCGGAACGGGATCAGCTGCGGCTGGGAAGCATTGGTCACTGCCGAGCTCACGGATGGCTTGGCCGCCGATGGCGCCCGTCAAGGTCTTGATCATGATTCCCCCTGTACCACCCGCACCCCAACGACACCGCTTGGGAAAAACCTATGTGATCGTAGACACATTTTCAAGGCGGGCCACAGCGCCACGCAGTGCCCTTGACCGCCCTGCCCACCGGTTCTACGTTTAATTCATCATCCGATGAATTAAGTGTGCCCAATCGGAGGCTCGCATGACACCCCTTACAGCAGCCATAAAGGCAACGGGGCTTCATATAAACCGCGCTCGCAGCAAGATCATCAAGGGCCTGGACTTTACCGTTGACGCCGGCCGGATCACAGGACTCCTGGGCCCTTCCGGCAGCGGCAAGACAACACTCATGCGGACGATCGTCGGAGTCCAGCGAATCACCCGGGGAACCGTCACCGTCCTCGGCAGGCCCGCAGGCAGCGCATCGCTCAGGCACGACGTCGGATACGTCACCCAGGGTGCCAGCGTCTACCCGGACCTCAGCGTGCACGCGAACGTGCGCTACTTTGGCGCCATGCACGGCGCTACCGCCGCGGACACCGCGGAGGCAATTGCCGCCGTCGGGCTCGAACCACTTGCCCGCCACAAGGCAGCTGACCTGTCCGGCGGGCAATTCAGCCGGGTCTCCCTGGCATGCGCCTTGGTGGCCCACCCGAAACTGTTGGTTCTGGATGAGCCCACTGTCGGGCTCGACCCTGTACTGAGGGCCGAGCTATGGGAGCGCTTTGCGGCCATGGCGGCTGCCGGAACAACCCTGCTGGTCTCCAGTCACGTGATGGAGGAAGCCTCCCACTGCTCCTCGCTTCTGCTCCTGCGTGATGGCCTCCTCCTGGCCCAGCTAACTCCCGCCGAACTGGCCGAACGTGGACAGAGCGAAGATCTGGAGCGGGCGTTCCTCACCATCATCAGAGCCGCTGACCGCGACCGGCAAGAACGTCAGGTGTCGTCATGAATGTCCGCATGACCCTTGCCACCACCGTCCGGGTCCTGGGGCAGTTGCGGCACGATCACCGGAGCGTTGCACTGATCCTCGTGGTCCCTGCACTACTGCTGACCGCCGTCTATTTCCTCTTCGAAAACGAAACGCTCCCCCCGGGGTTCCCCCGAACCTTTGACCGCGTCGGCCTGATGATGTTGGCCATCTTCCCCTTTGTGGTCATGTTCCTGGTCACATCGATCACCATGCTTAGGGAACGCACCTCCGGGACTCTGGAGCGCCTCCTGACCACCCCCATCCACAAGGCCGACCTACTCTTCGGTTATGGTCTGGCCTTCTCCATCATGGCGGCCCTGCAGTCCCTGGTGGCGACAGCTGTGGCCTACTGGGTTTTTGACCTCGATATCAAGGGAAGCCCCGGCCTGGTGGTGATGATTGCCGTCATCAACGCCGTCCTGGGCGTCGCCCTCGGACTCCTGTGTTCTGCCTTTGCCCGCACCGAGTTCCAAGCCGTGCAGTTCATGCCGGTGGTGGTGGTCCCGCAGATCCTGTTGTGCGGCCTGTTCGTGGCGCGGGAGGACATGAACGAGGTCCTCGAAGCAATATCCGGTGTTCTGCCGCTCACCTTCTCCGTGGATGCGTTGAAGGAGGTTGCGGGGCATGCGGACGCAACAGCCACCATGTGGCAAGACGCCCTGATCATGGGCGGGATTGTTCTGGGAGTTCTGGTCCTGGCATCACTGACCCTCCGACGACAAACCCGATGAGCGTCCCCCAGGCGCGCAGGGGCCGCCGCAGCTCAGGAGACCATTCACGCGAAGCCATCCTCACCGCCGCACGGAGACTGTTTGCCGAGCAAGGCTTCGAAGGGACAAGCCTGCGGCAAGTAGCCCGCGAGTCATCCGTGGATCCGGCCATGGTGCACCACTTCTTCGGGGGCAAGGATGAGCTCTTTGCCGCCAGCGTGGAATTGCCCGCCGACCCCGCGGAGGTTCTTGCCGGCGTCGAAACCCTGGACCCTGCAGTGAGGGCGGAGGCGATTGTCCGGGCTGTACTGCGGTTGTGGGAAAGCCCCGCTCAGCACGGATTGGTGGCCTACGTCCGGGGAACCCTGGGCTCCAAGTCCAAGACGGCGCTCATGCGCGAGATGGTCAACCGGGTCATCTTGTCCCGGGTGGTTGCAGGCTTGCCGGGCACGCCGGAAGAACGGCGCCTCCGAAGCAACCTGGTGGCCAGCCAGGTCATCGGCCTGGTACTGGTCCGCTACGTCATCAAACTTGAGCCGCTGGCCGGCGCAGCGCAGGAGGACGTCATAAAGATGGTGGCCCCCACCATCCAGCGCTACCTTACGGGAGAGCTGGACGGCCCGGGAGCCACCACCTGACGATGTCCTTGGCGCCTGTGAGGGCTACTTGACCAGTGCCGCGGCCTGGTCCATCAGGGTGCCGGCCTCAGCTGCCCCGTCTGTGCCGCCGTTCTGGCCCGATGCCGTAGCGGAAATCAGCACGCCGCCCTTGACGGCGAAAGCCATCACGGTGGACTGCGCCTGGCCACCGGGGAGGGTCATGGTGGTTTTAAGTCCCACAGTGCCGGGGACCGAACCAACCCCATCAAGCTTCTCGGTTTTCATGCTCAAGGCTGTGCCGCCCATGGTCATCTTCATGGAGGAGCACGTGGTGATCTGGGACTCACTCCCCTCGAGGCTCTTCTGCAGGGTTTCCGCCGGAACGCCGGACACCAACGCTACGCTGGAGACGCTTCCGGTTGCGGTATCAACCTTCGCCCCGGTGGCGCCGGTGGAGCCTTCAATGGACTGCGAGGCGCCGGACATGGCCAGATCCTTGCACTCGGCCGGTTCGATGTTCATGGAACCCATGAGTTCCTTGAGCGGATTCGCTTGGGCAGCGAGGTCGTCAATGGCGGTAACAGTCAGTTCCGAGCCATCAGCTGGCTTGATCTGCTTGACCAGGTCTGTAAGTTCAGCCGAGGTGTACTGCTTTGCCGCAGTGGGCGTAGGAGTCGAGGTTTCATTTGCCGGTGCGGGACCGGCATCCGTGGAGGAGCCGGAGCCACCGCAAGCGGCAAGACCCATGACCAGCAGCCCCGACACGGCGAAACCGCGCAGCGTATTCTTGTTCATTCGTTTCCCCAATGGAGTCAAGTGTTCCGGTGCTGGCGGTCGCCAACATGGACAAGAATACTGGATTCCCCATCGATTTTAGAAAAGCACGGTGGCGAAGGTCCCCACTTGTTCGAAGCCCACCCGCTCGTAGGTGGCCCGGGCTTTGGTGTTGTAGTCATTGACGTAGAGGCTCGTCACGGGCGCGAAGGTTCTGGAGAGATTTACGACGGCGGCCATGTAGCCCCCGCTGTGGCCGCGGCCCCGCAGCTCGGGATTCATCCATACGCCTTGGACCTGAGTGACCTCCCGCGTGACCGCCCCCAGCTCGGCTTTGAAGACCACAGTGCCGTTGGCATCAATGTGGACCAGCGAGTGGCCCTCCCGAATGAGTCCAGCAACGCGCCTGCTGTAGAACTCCTGCCCTCCGAGGAAGGGGGAGTAACCCACTTCTTCTTCGAACATGGCCGCGCACGCCGGCAGGATGCGATCAAAGTCCGCCATGGTGCCGAAGGCCAGGGCCGGGTTGGCGACGATAACGGGAGGACCTGAGATGGTGAGCAATGGTTGCTGGGCGCGTACCTCGTGGGCACTATGCCCCAGTTGCTCGAACCGTGCATAGAGGGCCATCACGGTTTCGGCCGGACCGAAAATGGACGCGTAACGGCGCCCCGTTTCGTGGGCAGCCGTGGCCACATACCCTGCAAGGCCGGGATCAAGCTGCACAGGGACAAGATTGGCGCCGGCCCAACACGCACCGAGGAGCGTTTGGCCTTCAAAAACTCCGAAAATGCTGGCACCGCCGCTGGTGGGCGCCGCTGAACCGGTACTTTCCAAGTGCGCGAGGATAAATACGTTGGCCACCGCATCCTCGCTTGCAAGCGCGCGAAGGGCCAGGGTGTCGGCACTGCCGAGCACCCTGACTCCCAAGCCGTTCTCGTTACGAGACGCTAACCACGGGGCTACCCTTGACAGCATCTTCGCCATCGGCCTCCCCCATCTCTTCGGCGATGCGCATGGCCTCTTCGATCAGTGTCTCAACAATTTCGCTCTCAGGCACAGTCTTAATGACTTCGCCCTTCACGAAAATCTGGCCCTTGCCGTTTCCGGAGGCCACACCGAGGTCCGCTTCACGGGCTTCGCCGGGTCCATTGACGACGCAACCCATCACGGCAACGCGCAGCGGAATCTCCATGCCTTCCAACCCTGCGGTCACCTGTTCGGCCAGCGTGTACACATCCACCTGGGCGCGGCCACAGGACGGGCAGGAGACGATCTCGAGCTTGCGCGGGCGCAGGTTCAGGGATTGCAGGATCTGGTTGCCCACCTTGATTTCCTCCACCGGCGGAGCCGAGAGGGAAACACGGATGGTGTCGCCAATGCCGCGCGACAGGAGCGCACCGAAGGCCGTGGCCGACTTGATGGTGCCCTGGAATGCCGGACCGGCCTCGGTCACACCGAGGTGCAGGGGCCAGTCGCCCTTCTCCGCGAGCATCTCATACGCGGCCACCATGATCACGGGGTCGTTGTGCTTGACGGAAATCTTGAAGTCGTGGAAACCGTGCTCCTCGAAGAGGGAAGCTTCCCACACAGCGGACTCAACCAAAGCCTCCGGGGTGGCCTTGCCGTACTTCTTCATGATGCCGGGTTCGAGGGAGCCTGCGTTGACGCCGATCCGGATGGATGTTCCATGGTCACGGGCCGCAGCAGCGATCTCTTTGACCTGGTCATCGAACTTGCGGATGTTGCCCGGGTTGACCCGGACTGCAGCGCAGCCGGCCTCGATTGCGGCAAAGACATACTTCGGCTGGAAGTGGATGTCCGCGATCACGGGAATCTGGGACTTACGGGCGATGATGGGCAACGCCTCCGCGTCGTCGGCAGAAGGGCAGGCAACGCGTACGATGTCGCATCCGGAAGCCGTCAGTTCAGCGATCTGCTGGAGGGTGGCGTTGATATCCGTGGTGGGGGTAGTTGTCATGGACTGAACGCTGATGGGCGAGTCAGATCCGACGCCAACGGACCCTACCTTGATCTGCCGAGTCTTCCGGCGGGGGGCAAGGACGGGGGGTGGGGCTGCTGGCATTCCCAGGCTGACCGAGGTCACGTGGACTCCTTGGGTTGGGGTGAATCGTTGTGGTGGAGGACGTCCGGGCTAGGACGCGTGGGCAGCCAGGACACCGATGATTGGCGCCCATTCCGTGGTGCGGATGCCGGCGATGACGCCGGCTTCAGCGAACGGATCCTGCTTGAGGAGGTCATTGAGTTCGGCTTCGTCGGCCGACTTGAAGATCAGCAGGGCGCCGGCGCCGTCACCATAGGGGCCACTGGCAAGAAGTTTGCCTTGCTCGGCCAGTTCCCCGAGCCAAGCACGGTGTGCTGGGCGGGCTTCGTCGCGGAGGGCGCCTGAATCGGCGACGTATACGTACTCAACAGCGAAAACAGTCATGGAGCTAGCCTATCCCGCCGGTTGCGCAGAATATGTTCACAGCTTTGCCTGCATTGTTCACGGCTCTCTCCGCATTGTTCGCAGCTCAGCCGAAAATGTTCACGGGCTTAACGATGTCGGCATAGATCAAGAGCGCCCCCATGGCCATGAGCAACGCCGCCACCACGTAGGTCACCGGCAGGAGTTTCGCGATGTCGAAGGCTCCCGGATCCGGTTTGCCACGCAGTTTGGCCAGTTGGCGGCGCGCGCCTTCGTACAAGGCGCCAGCGACATGGCCGCCGTCGAGCGGCAGGAGCGGGATGAGGTTGAAGATGGCCAACGCGAAGTTGAGTCCTGCGAGCAACCCGATCAGGGTGCCGATCCGTGCCTGCATGGGTACTTGTTCCATGGCCGCTACCTCGCCGGCAACCCTGCCGACGCCCACCACGCTGATAGGCCCGTTGGGGTCACGGGGTTCTTCGCTGAAGGCTGCTTTCGCCACCCCCACCACCCTGGCCGGCAGGTTGAAGATCACACCGGAAATCTGTTTGATGTTCTCCCCTGCCATGGGCAGAACGGCCGACGCCGGTTGGGGAACCAAAGCGCTTTGGGCCCCTATGCCCAGGAAGCCGACTTCCTGGTACTGCAAAACTCCGTTGGCGTCCTGTGCCTGCCGCCCATCGGGGCCCACCACGGGCCTGGACGAGAGAACAGGGGTCACCGTGGTCTCCACTGACGCCCCATTGCGCGTCACAATGACAGGAACTTCCTTGCCGGCGGAGGCCCGGATCCAGCTGGTGAGCTCGTCCCAGCTGGTGACGGATTTTCCGTCGAAGGAAGTGATGGTGTCATTTGGCTGCAGGCCCGCGGCTGCGGCCGGGGTCAGTTTGCAATCCGCCGAATCGGGGTCCACGGTCTCCCCCGCGGCAACCTGGCATTTGGAAACGTCAGCGATGGTGGTGGTTGCCTGGGCTGTTCCGAAGCCCATGAGCAGGACTGCCAGAAGTATCAAGCCGATCAGCATGTTCATGGCCGGTCCGCCGAGCATGACGATGATCTTTTTCCAGACGGGGAGCTTGTAGAAGACGCGCTTCTCGTCCCCGGGACCCACTTCCTCGTGCGCCATTGAACGCACCTCGGTGGCGAGGGTCTGGAACATGCCAGTACTGGAGGGGCGAACGGCGCCGTCTTCCTTGTTCGGCGGGTACATGCCGATCATGGACACATAGCCACCCAGCGGAAGCGCCTTGAAGCCGTACTCTGTTTCGCCTTTTTTCCTGGACCACAGCGTTGGTCCAAAACCGATCATGTACTTGGTGACGCGCACTTTGAAGAGCTTTGCGGGCACCAGGTGGCCTACCTCGTGCAGCGCGATGGAAACGGCCACGCCGATGGCGACGAAGACGACTCCGAGGATGAAGAGAAGGACAGGACTCATGCCGGTGGGACTGCTTCCGTAAGGGTTGTGAGCTAGAGGGCGCTGCTGGCTAAACGATCAAGGGTTCGGGCGCGTGCCCACCTCTCAGCATCCAGCACCGACTCCACCGTTAGCTCGGAAGAGCCTGAATGTTCGCTGAGGACGGATTCGACGGTATCCACAATGTCGGTGAAGCGGATTCGTCCGGCGTGGAAGGCCTCCACTGCTTCCTCATTGGCGGCATTGAACACGGCCGGGAACGTGCTGCCCTGCTTAGCTGCGTCCTTGGCGAGGTCCACGGCCGGGAATGCCACGGTATCCAAGGGCTCGAAGGTCCAACTGGTGGCCTGGGTCCAGTCGCAAGCGCGTGCAGCCTGCGGGACACGGTCCGGCCAACCCAGTCCCAGCGCGATCGGCAGCCGCATGTCCGGAGGTGATGCCTGGGCGATGATGGAGCCATCCACGAACTGGACCATTGAATGCACCACCGACTGGGGGTGGACCACAACGTCGATCCTGTCCAGCGGGACATCGAATAACAGGTGTGCCTCAATGACTTCCAGGCCCTTGTTGACCAGGCTGGCCGAGTTTGTGGTGACCATGAGGCCCATGTCCCAGGTGGGGTGGGCAAGGGCCTCCTGCGGTGTCACGTTGTGAAGTTGCTCCCGGGTGCGGCCGCGGAAGGGCCCGCCGGACGCCGTCAGGATCAGCTTTTCGACTTCCTGATCCGTGCCCGAGCGCAGGCACTGGGCGATGGCTGAGTGTTCAGAATCAACGGGAACGATCTGGCCGGGGCCAGCGGCAGCTTTGACCAGGGCGCCGCCGACGATCAGCGACTCCTTATTGGCCAGAGCCAGTGTGGCTCCTGTAGCCAGCGCGGCCAAAGTGGGCGCCAACCCGATGGAACCGGTAATGCCGTTGAGGACGACGTCGCACTCAATGGCGGCGATCCGGGTGGATGCGTCCGGTCCGGCAAAGACCTCCGGAGCGAAATTCCGCACGCCCTCATCCGCGGCCGCGGCGTCAATCAACCGCCGAAGGACTTCCGGATCTCCCTTGGCGATTCCCACAGCTTGGGCCCTGGTGTGGACCGCCTGTTGTGCAATGAGTTCGAGGTTCCCGCCGCCCGCGCTTAGTGCCACCACTTCGAAACGGTGTGGTGCGGCATCGACGACGTCAATCGCTTGTGTGCCGATGGAACCGGTGGACCCGAGGATGACGATCTTGCGCGGCTGCATGACTTAAGTATCCCTGCCACTGCCGGGGCCCGCGAACGGATGGCGGCGTATGTGGAAAATCAATGCCGCTTGACCAGCGCCGTCCGCTGCGTACCGTGGAATCGTGGAGTGGTTCTCCTGGCTTGATGCGCGGGACTATGAATTTGCCCGGCAGGTGTTGCAGCGTGGCACAGCGGCGCTTTATGCCATTGCCTTCTTCTCCACGGTGAACCAGTTCCCGGCGCTCCTCGGCGAGCGCGGACTGTTGCCGGTACCGGCCTTCCTGGCTATGGCCCGTCGCCTTGGCCGGCCTACCCTGTTCCGGTGGCGCTACTCCGACCCGCTTCTCCGGGCGGTGTGCTGGACGGGTATTGGCGTGTCCATTCTGCTGGTCATTGGCCTGCCACAAACGGGGCCGCCCTGGCTGCCCATGCTGGCCTTTCTCACGTTGTGGTTCCTCTACATGTCAATCGTGAACGTTGGCCAGACGTTCTATGGTTTTGGTTGGGAGATCCTTCTTCTTGAGGCCGGTTTCACGGTGGCCTTCCTTGGTTCGGACCAGACTCCCCCACCGGCAACCATCCTCATTCTCATTTTGTGGCTGGTGTTTCGGCTTGAGTTCGGAGCCGGCATGATCAAGATCCGCGGCGGCCGTGAGTGGCGGGACATGACGGCGATGTTCTACCACCACCAGACACAGCCGATGCCCGGCCCGCTCAGCAGGCAGGCACATCTCCTGCCGCGTCCGCTGCACAAGGTGGAAGTGGTGGGCAATCATGGTGCGCAGCTGGTGGTGCCGTTCTTCCTTTTCGCCCCTCAACCGCTGGCCAGCATCGCAGCGGGCATCATCATCGTGACGCAGCTGTGGCTGGTGGGCACCGGTAATTTCGCCTGGCTGAACTGGGCGGCGATCGTCCTGGCGTTCGCCGCCGTCAGCGACCCGGTAGCCCATGCGGTTTTTCCGTTCATCCCGCTTGAGTGGCACGCAAGTGCCGATACCCCGGCGTGGTGGCTCGTCGTCGTCGTACTTGTCACCGTTCTGCTGGTGGCGTTCAGCTACCGCCCGCTCCTCAACCTCTTCTCCAGCCAGCAACTGATGAATGCCAGCTTTAACCGTTGGCGCCTGGTCAACGCCTATGGTGCTTTCGGGACGGTGACCAAGCAGCGCATTGAGATCGTGGTTGAGGGCACCTTGGACGAGGATCCCCACGCGCCGGATGAGCGATGGTTGGAGTATGGATTCAAGGGCAAGCCCGGCGATGTTCGTCGACTCCCCCGGCAATGGGCGCCGTACCATCTGCGCCTGGATTGGCTCATGTGGTTCCTGCCGCTGAGGACCGTCCATGAGGAATGGTTTTATGCCTTCCTGGACCGGCTGCTGGAGGCTGACAAGGCTACGCTTAGGCTGCTTCGACAAGACCCGTTCGACGGCGAACGCCCCCGTTGGGTGCGGGCGCGCAGCTACCTGTACCGCTTCGCCAGCCGTGCAGAGTTCCGCGGGACGGGCGAACGTTGGGTCCGGGTGCTGCTGTATGACGCCGTTCCGCCGGTGCAGTTAGGACCGCGACGCCGGCTTTCCGGATGAGGCTGGTTCCCGGGGTGAGGCTGGTTCCCGGGGCGACGCCGTGGATTCACGAACCACCAGGTGGGTTGCGAGTTCCACGCGCCTGGAGTCAATCTCTTCACCGTGCATTTGGCGAAGGATGAAGTTCAGCGCGGAACGCCCTATTTCCTGCAGTGGCTGGCTCACCGAGGTCAGTGGGGGCGTGGATTCTTCCGCCTGATAGGTTCCGTCGAACCCAACGAGGCTCATTTCCTCGGGGATTCGGATGTCCTGCCTCCGCGCCTCGGCCAGAACGCCCATGGCAATACTGTCGCTTGCGGCAAAGACTGCCGTGGGCGGATCTTCCAGGGCCACCAGGGACTTGAAAGCCGCCGCTCCGGTCTCGGGCCGGAACGGGCCCGCGGAAACATATTCATGTTCAACGGTGATGCCTTCGGCCATCAGTGCGGCCATGTAGCCGTGGAGCCTGGCCTGGCTGCATTCGGCGGTGGCGGGACCCCCGATGTAGGCAATGCGTCGATGCCCGAGCTCCAAGAGGTGCGTGGCGGCAGCTTTCCCTCCTGCCCAGTTGCTGGAGCCCACGCTGAACAGGTCAGCAGGTGGCGGATTCAGGGGGTCGATCACCACGATGGGAATCTGACGCCTCTGGAAGGCTTCCAGCTGAGCGGCTCCGAACGCCGAGGTCACCACGATCATGCCGCTGCGGCCTTCATCGACCATGCGCTGCGCGCGTTCCTCAGGGCCCAGCGGCGGTGCTGCCTGCAGTCCGGTGACGGAGAGGATTACTTCCATGTCCGAAACGTTGGCCTGCTCCATGATCCCCTTGAGGACTTCCATGTTGTAGGCCGAGTTCAGAGAATCGAACACCGCCTCGACGGTCCGCTGGACGGGGTTGCCCTTGCGCTGAAGGGGTGATTTGTATCCGGTACGTTGCAGGGCTGCCAGGACACGGGCCCGGGTGCCTTGGGCCACGTCTCCGCGCCCGTTGACCACTTTGGACACGGTGGGTACTGACACTCCGACCTCCTGCGCTACTGCAGAAAGGGTCAGCTTGGAGGGTCGGACTTCTGGGCTCACGGTTACCGCTTTCGAAAAGTTTCGGTTGCTCACAGTCTGCATTGGGACGGGTGCACTCGTCAAACCGCAGTCCAGCACACCGAATTGATTGTCCAGCAGGCCTTGACGGTGATGTGCGTCACCGCTAAGTTTGGTGGGCACTTCCGAAAGGACTTCCGAAACATTTCGAAAAGTTGCTGGCGCTGGTGATCGAAGTTGATCCTCAGACCCGCGAAGTGCGGCTTTTACACGCACAACCGGGCGATCAGCGTCGAGCCCGAAGGACGAATGGAAACTGCACATGAATAATCTCAAGTTGCGCACCGCCGGAATGGCCGTTTCTGCAGCCGCATTGTCAATCTCCCTGGTCGCCTGCGGATCCTCAGGTCCGGCCGGGACAGGAGCCTCCGCGGACTCGGCAACCATGTGGGGACTGACCGGTGGTGACCAGCCTGTGTTCCAGGCATCCGTGGACTCGTGGAACAAGTCGCACCCCGACTCCGCCATCAAGCTCGACTTCTTCGCCAACGATGCATACAAGACCAAGGTCCGCACCGCTGTGGGCGCCGGCCAGGGCCCCACGCTCGTTTACGGGTGGGGCGGCGGTGTCCTCAAGTCCTACGTCGATGCCGGCCAAGTGGACGACCTGACCGGATTCCTCAAAGAGAACCCTGACGTCCAAAGCCGCTACCTTCCCTCCATCCTCGAGAGCGGCGTGATCGACGGCAAGACCTACGCGCTCCCCAACAACAAGGTCCAGCCCGTAGTGCTCTACTACAACAAGGAAGTCTTCGAGAAGATCGGGGCAGAACCGCCCAAGACCTGGGACGAGCTGATGGCGTTGGTCCCCAAGTTCAAGGATGCCGGCGTGGCACCCTTTTCCCTGGGTGGTCAGTCCAAATGGCCGGATCTGATGTGGCTTGAATACCTGGTGGACCGGATCGGCGGTCCTGAAGTCTTTGCAAACATTGCAGCCAACAAGCCGGACGCCTGGTCAGACCCGGCAGTGATCGAGGCGCTGACCAAGATCCAGGAACTGGTGGATGCCGGCGGCTTCATCAACGGCTTCTCCTCCATTGCCGCTGACAGCAACGCAGACCAAGCCCTGCTGTACACGGGCAAGGCCGCCATGATCCTGCAGGGCAGCTGGATCTACCAAGGCATGAAGAAGGACGCGGCCGACTTCGTTTCGAGCGGAAAGCTCGGATACACCCCCTTCCCCACTGTTGAGGGCGGCAAGGGTGACCCGGCGAACGTTGTGGGAAACCCGTCCAACTTCTGGTCCGTCTCTTCCAAGGCCACGGAAGAGCAAAAGAAGACCGCGCTGGAGTACGTCAAGGACGGAATGTTCAACGAAGAAAACGTCCAGGGCCTGATCAACTCAGGAGCAGTACCTGTGGTCACCGGCATTGAAGACAAGCTCGCGGCGTCCCCTGACAAGGACTTCCTGACTTACGTGTACGGCATGGCCAAGGATGCCCCGGACTTCACGCTCTCCTGGGATCAGGCACTCAGCCCCGCACAAGGAGACGCCATGCTGGCCAACCTGGACCAGATTTTCCTGAAGAAGATCACCCCTGAGCAGTTCGCATCCACCATGAACGCGACGATCGGGAAGTAATACGGTGTCCGCAACTACCACCACTCCACCACGGGAGTTAGTCGCAGGAGGCACCCCGGGTACCCGACGGACGCTTGAAAAGGGTCCGTCGGGGTGGCTCGCCGTCCCCGCGCTCGCCTTCTTCATGCTCTTCGCCATCCTCCCGCTTCTGGGAGTACTGTTCCTAAGCTTCACCCGCTGGGACGGCCTGGGCGACATCAAACTGGACGGACTGTCCAGCTGGAACACCGTCCTGGCCGATCCTGTGACGGGCAACGCGTTGCTGGTGACGGCCAAGATCATGTTTTTCTCCTTCATAGTCCAGGCACCCATCAGTTTGCTGCTCGGCGTCTTCACAGCAGCAAGCCAGAAGTATCGCGCCGCACTGGCCGTCCTGTACTTCGTGCCGCTGCTGCTCTCTTCGGCAGCCGTAGCCATCGCTTTCAAAGCGCTGCTGGACCCCAACTTCGGCCTCGGCCCCGGTCTGGGCCTGCCCTTCCTTGCCCAGGACTGGCTGGGCAACTCTGATCTGGTGCTGTTCGTAGTGGTTTTCGTGATCGCCTGGCAGTTCGTGCCCTTCCACACCCTGATCTACCAAGGCGGCGTGCGACAGATTCCCGCTTCACTGTACGAAGCTGCGCAAATTGACGGCGCCGGCCGTGTCCAGCAGTTCTTCAACATCACGTTGCCGCAGCTGAAGTACACCATGATCACGTCCTCCACGCTCATGGTGGTGGGTTCCCTGGCCTACTTCGACTTGGTCTTCGTGCTGACAGCCGGTGGGCCCGGTTACTCCACCAGGCTCCTGCCGCTGCACATGTACCTCACCGGCTTCAAAGCGAACGACATGGGAGCGGCGAGCGCCTTGGGAGTCATCCTCGTTGTTATCGGCCTGGCCCTGGCACTGCTCCTGCAACGACTCGGCGGCAAGAACCGCAACGCCAGCCAACTGGAAGGTGCGTAATGGCTTCCACCACCCAACTCCCCACAGCCCCGGCAGCGGTCCCCGAAAAGGTGACCACCCGCCGTCGGCACCCAAAAATTGGCCGTTCGCGGCCAAACTTCCTGGGCGGCCTGGGCGGCTGGCTCTGGCTGGCCGTCATCATTGTGCCCGTGTACTACGTGGTGATCACCAGTTTGAAGAACCAGGCGGGATTCTTCACGTCCAACCCGATGCTGCCACCGGTAGAGCCAACCTTGGACAACTACAAGCTTGTCCTGGAGAACGACTTCGCAAAGTACTTCACCAACAGCCTCATCGTCACCGTGGGCAGTGTTGTTCCGGCGCTGTTCGTTGCCTTTATGGCTGCTTACGCCATTGTGCGCGGCAAGGGCCGGTTCCTGAGCTGGACCAACAATCTCTTCCTCCTGGGCCTGGCCATTCCGCTGCACGCAACCATCATCCCCATCTACTGGATGATCACCAAGGCCCACATGTACGACACCTTGTTGGCACTGATCCTGCCCTCCATAGCGTTCGCGATCCCCGTATCGGTGCTCATTCTCTCCAACTTCATGCGGGATGTTCCCAACGAGCTTTTTGAGTCGATGCGACTGGACGGCTGTTCTGACTGGGCCATGATGTGGCGACTGGCGTTGCCCATGACCAAGCCCGCTGTCATCACGGTTGGTATCTACAACGCACTCCATGTGTGGAACGGATTCCTGTTCCCGCTGATCCTCACGCAAAGTCCGGACACCAGGGTTCTGCCGTTGTCGCTGTGGACCTTCCAGGGTGAATTCAGCGTCAACATCCCGGCGGTGCTCGCCTCCGTGGTACTGGCAACGCTTCCGTTGCTGGTGATCTACGTGGTGGCGCGCCGGCAGTTGCTCAGTGGCCTCACCGCAGGTTTCAGCAAGTAACCGGCTACGAACCAACCAGAAAGGACTTCCGTTGACAGAGACTCGACCCCTGCGCGTGGGCATGGTGGGGTATGCCTTCATGGGCGCCGCCCACTCCCACGCCTGGCGTACCGCGCCACGATTTTTTGACCTACCCCTTATTCCTGAACTGACCGCCGTGGCGGGCAGGAACGAGGAAGGCGTGCGGGCAGCAGCCAGTAAATACGGCTGGGCATCCATCGAGACTGATTGGCGCCGCCTCATTGAGCGCGACGACATCGACCTCATCGACATCTGCACCCCCGGCAACACCCACGCGGAGATAGCGATCGCAGCGCTCGAGGCCGGCAAGCATGTCCTCTGCGAGAAGCCCTTGGCCAACTCGGTGGAAGAAGCCGAAAAAATGACACAGGTGGCCCGTGCCGCGGCCGAACGCGGCGTGTTATCCATGTGTGGCTTCAGTTATCGGCGCACCCCTGCCTTGGCACTGGCCAGGCGAATGGTGGACGACGGCCGCCTGGGCGAGATCCGGCACGTCCGCGCACAGTACCTTCAGGACTGGCTCAGTGACGCTGACGCTCCACTGACCTGGCGACTGGACAAGTCCAAGTCCGGGTCCGGTTCACTTGGGGACATCGGCGCGCACAGCATCGATGCCGCGCAATGGATCACCGGACTGAACATCACCGGGGTCTCCGCCCTGTTGGAGACGTTCGTGAAGGAACGCCCGGCAGGCGGCGACTTTGTGGGCCTGGGTGGTCATGGCGGCACAGATGGGCCGCGGGGTCCGGTCACGGTTGATGACGCTGCGCTGTTCACCGCCCGTTTTCAGGCCAAGCACGACGGCGGCGCTGACGCCAACTCGAGTGGCCGCACCGCCGCCGGGCCCATCGGCATCTTCGAAGCAACCCGTTTCGCCCTGGGACGCAAGAACGCCATGCGCCTGGAACTGAACGGCACCAAGGGCTCACTCGCCTTTGACTTCGAAGACATGAACTCCCTCCAGTTCTACGATTCCGCACTGGAACCGGATGCAGGCTTCCGCAAGATCATGGTCACCGAACCGTCCCACCCCTACACCGCCAACTGGTGGCCCACCGGCCACGGCCTCGGCTACGAGCACGGCTTTACGCACCAGGTGGTTGACCTCGTCACTGCCATCGACGCAGACGAGCAGCCTACGCCGTCGTTCGATGACGCTTTGCAGGTGCAAAAAGTGCTGGCCGCCGTCGAGGCGAGCGCAGAGAACGCAAGCCGCTGGCAGAACGTGTGAGCCATATGAATACGCCCGATACGAAGGAAACCATGACAAGCAACAACAAGACAGCGCTGGTGGTCCGCGGCGGATGGGACGGACACCAGCCGGTGGAAGCCACAGAGCTGTTCATCCCATTCTTGAAGGACAACGGCTACGACGTCCGGGTGGAGGAATCCCCCAAGATCTACGCAGACCCCGATTACATGTCCGGCGTGGACCTGATCGTGCAATGCATGACCATGACCACCATCGAAAAAGATGAATTCGAGGGCCTGCGCTCTGCTGTTGAAAACGGTACCGGCTTGGCTGGCTGGCACGGCGGCATCGCTGATTCCTACCGCAACAACTCGGACTACCTGCACCTGATCGGCGGCCAGTTCGCCTGCCACCCGGGCAAGCATGCCGACGAGCTGATCGGTGAACAATCGGACAACTACGTCCCCTACACCGTCAACATGCTTCCCGCGGCTTCCGAACACCCCATCACCCAGGGAATCGCTGACTTCGACCTCGTCACCGAACAGTACTGGGTCTTGTCCGATGACTACATCGACGTCCTGGCCACCACTACCCAAAAAGTCCGCGCATGGGACCCGTGGAACCGCGAAGTGACCTCGCCGGCCATCTGGACCCGCCAATGGGGCAAAGGCAAAATCTTCGTCTGCACCCCCGGCCACCGCGTGGAAATCCTCCAGGACAGCAACGTCCGTACCATCATTGAAAGGGGCATGCTGTGGGCGTCTCGATAACCCCTGCCAAGCCGCTAAACGTCGGAGTCATCGGCTGTGGCGCCATCATTGCCCAGTACTTGAGCAACTTCCGTCGGCTCGATTCCCTCAGCCTGGTAGCCGTCGCGGACCTTGACCCGGCGCGGGCGCAGGCCGTGGCCGACTCCTACGATGGTGTCCGGGCACTAACAGTGGACGGGCTCCTGGCAGCCGATGATGTGGACCTCGTCCTCAACCTCACCATCCCTGCCGCTCATGCCGACATCGCGCTACGAGCCATCGCAGCCGGAAAATCCGTGTACGGCGAAAAGCCACTGGCTGCCACCACCGCTGAGGCGCAGGAAGTACTGGCTGCGGCCGCGGCGGCGGGGGTTGTGGTTGGCTGCGCACCGGACACCGTGCTGGGAACCGGAATCCAGACAGCCCGCAAGGCGATCGACGATGGACTAATCGGAGCGCCGATTTCGGCAACAGCCACCATGGCCACGCCAGGCCACGAACGCTGGCACCCGAACCCCGATTTCTACTATCAGCCCGGCGGCGGACCACTGCTGGACATGGGCCCCTACTACGTCTCGGCGCTGGTCACACTGCTCGGTCCTGTGGTGTCAGTGGTGGGTGCTGCCAGCCACACGCGAAGCGAACGCACCATTGGTTCGGGCCCTCGTGAGGGACAGGTGGTCCCGGTGGATATCGACTCACATGTCACCGGGGTTCTGGTCCATGAGTCCGGTGCCTTGTCCACCCTGTTCATGAGCTTCGACGCAGTACGGACGAAGAGCCCCAACATTGAGATCCACGGCGAGACGGGCTCGCTGATCGTCCCTGACCCCAATCATTTCGACGGCGATGTGCAGCTGTTCGCGCTTGGTGCCGAGGATTGGGAAACACTGCCCGTCTCAGCTGGTTATGTGGACTCGGGACGTGGCTTCGGCATCGCCGACCTCGCCAACACACCGTCCGGCCAGGAACCACGTGCCGGCGGTCAGTTGGCCTTCCATGCCTTGGACGTTATGGAATCAGTGCTGGAATCAGCCAAGAGTGGGCAAGCGGTCGCCATCAAGAGCACGGCCTCGCGGCCCGCTGTGGTGGAACTGACGGAACTGGTCAAACAGAAGGAACTCTCGACGCCGGTACGCGCCTAGCGCTCCGGCCGCCCCAACGAATCCGGTCACCCCAACGAATCCGGTCACTGTTCGCTCACTTCGCCGTTCTACGGTGCGTGGGACGATCAGAGGCCGGATTCGTCGTTAGTGCTTTGCGCGGCGGAGGGTCGCTTCGGCGTGCTTGAGGATGGGGCCATCGATCATCTTCCCCTTGAACTGGAACACACCAGTGCCTGCCGCGGCTGCCGCTTCCAGGAGTTCTTTGGCTTGGGCTACGGCTTCGTCGGTGGGAGCGTAGGCCTCCCGGACCACGGCTACCTGGTTCGGGTGGATGCAGGCTTTCGCTCCGAAGCCACTGGCCACGGCATCCCGGGACTCAGCGGACAAACCGTCAAGGTCCGGGATATTTACGTACACGGAATCGATGGCTTCCTTACCCGCAGCCTTGACGGCAAGCAGGACAGCGGACCGCGAGTGAAGAGCGACAGCCCGGTACCCGCCGTCGTCGTTCCTGCTGGAAAGGCCACCGAGGGAGGCCAGCAGGTCCTCGGCTCCCCACATCAGAGCCACGACGTTCGGCTCGGCGGCGATCGAAGCCGCGTTGACGATGCCTGACGCGGTTTCACACAGCGCGATCACCTGATAGCCAGCCAAGGCCCTCAGCTGCTCCGCGCTCTCCGCCTTGGCCAACATGACCGTGCGGTAGGGCGTCTGGGCCAGGGCCTGCAGGTCGAGCTCGAACTCCGGAGTCCCCACAGGATTCACCCGAACAATAGTGCGGCTTGGCTCAAGACCGCCGGTGCCGGACTGCCCTGAACCCGCCAGTTCAAGGATCGCGTCGCGGGCGCCCGGCTTGTCCGCAGGAGCCACAGCGTCCTCGAGGTCAAGGATGACGGCGTCGGACCGATCAGCAGCCTTCCCGAAGCGCTCAGGCCTGTCGGCAGGGCAGAACAGGAGGGCCGGTCCCATGGTGAACGGGAGAACCGCCGTGTTTGACGAGTCGGTGGAGGGCATGCGGATTCCTTGCTGCTGATGTGCTGACACGAACGGAGAACTATGACTGCGCGGCGTGAGCTTCCTTGGTCCACATCAGGCAGGTCCGGGTTGCCAAAGCCACCACTGCCCCATCCTGGTTTCGGCCGGTGTGTTGCATGGTCACCACGCCTTGACCGGGCCGCGAAGACGACAACCGTTTCCCCGTAATCACTGTTTCCGTGTACAAGGTATCGCCATGAAACAGCGGATGCGGAAACGTGACATCCGTCAGCCCCAGCTGCGCGACGATAGTGCCCTGCGTCAGTTGTGTCACCGACTGCCCCACCATGGTGGACAGAGTAAACATTGAGTTCATGAGCCTCTGCCCGAACGGCTGGCCGGAACTCCAAGCGGAGTCCAGATGCAGTGCCTGCGTGTTCATGGTCAGGGTGGTGAAGAGGACATTGTCCGTTTCGGTGACAGTGCGGCCAGGCTTGTGCGCGTAAATCACGTCCTCTTCGAGCTCGTCGAAATAGAGCCCGCGCTGCTCCACCACCCGCGTCATACAGTGAGCTCCTGGTCTTCTTCGAACAGCTCGGCGCCGGTAGCGGCCAAGACGTCCTCAAGGGTGACGTTGGGGGCCAGTTCGCGGAGAACCAAACGCGGATCACCTTCGTCCTTGACCACATCGATCACCGCCAAATCCGTGATGATCCGGTCCACGCAACCTTTTCCTGTGAGCGGGAGCGTGCAGTCCTGGACGATCTTCGGCCTGCCGTTGCGGTCCACGTGTTCCATCATGACAATGACTTTCTTGGCACCGAACACCAGGTCCATTGCCCCTCCCATGCCCTTGACCATCTTGCCGGGAATCATCCAATTGGCCAGGTCACCGTTCGCGGCAACCTCCATGGCACCCAAAACTGCTACGTCCACGTGCCCGCCACGGATCATGCCGAAGGACGCCGCCGAATCAAAGAATGCAGCCCCGGCATTGGTGGTGACCGTTTCCTTGCCCGCGTTGATGAGGTCCGGATCAATGTTTTCCTCAGCCGGGTATGGACCCACGCCCAGGATCCCGTTCTCCGAGTGAAGGATGACCTCCACGCCCTCCGGAATGTAGTTGGGGATCAGCGTGGGCATCCCGATGCCCAAGTTCACGTACTGCCCGTTGGTGAGTTCCTTGGCCACCCGGGCGGCCAGTTCGTTGCGGGTCCAGCCTTTGGCTTCGTGATGTTCGACGTTGGCGCGGCGGTACTCGTGCCGGACGGCTTCGGGACGGGGTGGGATGTCCTGGTACGTGTTGTCGGTCATCGTTCCGCTCCTGACTGGGCTGTTCCGGACTGGTCTGGTGCTGACTGGCCTGGTGCTGACTGGCTGGGCCCGGTATTTGGGGCCAGGGCCACCGTCCGCTTTTCTATGCGCTTCTCGCTCGTGGTGGCCACCACCACCCGTTGGACGAAAATCCCCGGCGTATGGATATGCTCCGGGTCCAGCTCGCCGGGTTCCACCAACTCCTCCACTTCGGCAATGGTGGTCCTTGCCGCCATGGCGCAGAGTGGGTTGAAGTTCATGGCCGTCGCGTGGAAAACCAGGTTCCCGTGCCGGTCGCCCTTCCAGGCATGGACCAGGCCGAAGTCCGGTGTCAGGGACTCTTCCAGCACGTAGTCCGCGTCATTGAAGGTGCGTACCTCCTTGGGCGAGGAGGCGAGCGCAACGTTCCCCTCGGCGTCGTACTTCTGCGGGAGGCCGCCCTCGGACACTTGGGTTCCCACACCTGCTTTGGTGTAGAACGCAGGAATGCCGGCACCACCGGCGCGGAGCTTCTCAGCCAGGGTGCCCTGCGGGGTGAGGACTACTTCCAGCTCGCCCGCCAAGTACTGCCGGGCAAATTCCTTGTTCTCGCCGACGTAGGAGCTGATGGTGCGCCGGATACGACCATCCTTTAGGAGGATGCCCAGGCCCCAGTCGTCCACGCCGCAGTTGTTGCTGACCGTCTCAAGGTCAGTGGTGCCTTGGCTGTACAGGGCGTCGATCAGGGAAACGGGGATGCCGCATAAACCGAAACCTCCCACCGCCAGCGAGGCTCCGTCCGGGATGTCCTTCACCGCTTCCGCGGCGCTGGCAACAACCTTGTCAATCATCCTTGATCCTTCCCCTACGGTTACAGACCCAGCTCGCGGGCGATGAGCATCAACTGGACTTCGGTGGTGCCCTCCCCGATTTCAAGGATCTTGGAATCGCGGTAATGGCGCGCCACCGTGAATTCGTTGATGAAGCCATAGCCGCCGAACACCTGGGTGGCGTCCCGCGCGTTGTCCATGGCTGCCTCGCCTGCGACCATCTTAGCGATGGCCGCTTCGGTCTTGAACGGCTTGCCGGCCAGCATCCTGGAAGCGGCGTCGTAGTACGCAAGACGTGCAGTGTGGGCCCTTGCCTGCATCCGGGCGATCTTGAACTGGATGGCCTGGTACTTGCCGATGTTATGCCCAAACGCGCTGCGTTCCTTGGCGTACTTCACGGACAAGTCCACGCAACCTTGAGCAGCGCCGGTGGCCAGCGCAGCGATCGCGATGCGGCCCTCGTCCAGGATGGAAAGGAAGTTCGCGTAGCCCCGGCCGCGCTCGCCCAGAAGGTTCACTTCCGGGACGCGGACATTGTCCAGGGTGAGCGGGTGAGTATCCGATGCGTTCCAACCCACCTTGTTGTACGGTTTCTCTGCCCGGAAACCGGGTGTGTCCGTAGGGACAAGAATGGTGGAGATTTCCTTCTTGGTGCTGCCGTCGGCGTTCTCTTTTTTTCCTGTGACTGCCGTGACGGTGACCAGCGTGGTGATGTCCGTACCGGAGTTAGTGATGAACTCCTTGTTGCCGTTGATGACCCATTCGCCGTTGTCCAGGTGGGCGTTGGTCTTGGTACCGCCGGCGTCCGAACCGGCTTCGCGCTCGGTCAGGCCGAAACCAGCCAGAGAACGTCCGGACGCCAACTGTGGCAGCCACTCTTGCTTCTGTTCCTCCGTGCCGAAACGGAACACCGGCATGGCGCCCAGGGAGACTCCGGCTTCGAGGGTGATGGCCACCGACTGGTCCACACGTCCCAGCTGCTCCAATGCCAAGGCAAGGGCGAAGTAGTCTCCGCCCATCCCGCCAAACTCTTCCGGGAACGGCAGACCAAACAGGCCCATCTCCCCCATCTGCTTCACAACCTCGTAGGGAAAGCTGTGCTCCTCATCGTGCTTGGCGGATACCGGTGCCACAACTTCGTCGGCGAACTCGCGGACGGAATCGCTGAGGTCCTGGTACTCCTCATTCAGGTCAAACGTGCTCATGGCTGGACTTCCTTGTCTGTGTTCGTGTCTGTGGTGGCCGTGGCGTCAGCGGCGTCGGCCACGTGAATGGTGGCGAGCACCTGGTCGGCTTTGACCAAATCCCCGGTCTTGCTGGTGAGGTGGACGGTTCCAGCAACGGAGGCCACCAGTTGGTGCTCCATCTTCATCGCTTCCACGGCAAGGAGGGCTTGGCCTTCCTCCACGGTGTCTCCGTCGGCTACAGACACGGAGACCACCGTCCCGGGCATGGGTGAGCGCACCTCCGGATCCGCCGCGCCTTCTTCGCGCTGGATCCCGGCGAGCATCCGCCGCAGTCGCTCGGCCCGGTTCAGGACCTCGAGCCGGCAGGACCAGCCGTCGTTGCCCACAAAGAGTTCGTGCACACCGGTGCGCCCGCCCGACGCAACGCCAACCGCGAAGGTGACCGGACCGTCGTCGAACTCCACCGCGAGCCTGTTGTCACCGCGGTCGGCCACCCTGACGTCCACCGGGCTCCCGCCGTCGACGCTAGCCCTGACGGTACCGCCCTCCTCAGTGATTGACACCGTCGCGATTGCACCCCCCGGAACACCGAAAGTGGCAGTCCACGCGCCGCGGCCGCCGACGCGCCAAGCATCGGGAGTCCGCCACGCGTCACCAGCGAGCGCCGATCCTGTGCGCTCCAGCCACAGAGTAAGAGCGGCGGCGATCAATTCCCTGGGACCAGCATGCCGGAAGTCCATGGACGGCAGCCTGCGCTCAATCAGTCCGGTGTCGAGGCGCCCGGCCCGGACGTCCGGATCGTTGATCAGCAGGCGCAGGTACTCCACATTCGTGTCCACGCCCAGCAGCGTGTAGCGGCCAAGGGCAGCGTCGAGGGTATCCAGCGCCGCTTCCCTGTCCTCGCCCCACGCGATGACTTTGGCGAGCATGGGATCGTAGTCGCCAGTGATTTCCAGGTTGTCCCGCATGGCAGAGTCGATCCGCACATTAGCGTGGGCGCGTTGCTGACCGGTCACTGTTGCATCCGCCGCGCCCTGCTCAGCGAGCGCCACGACCCGCCCCATGGACGGCATGAAGTTCCGCTCCGGCACCTCGGCATAGACACGCGCCTCCACGGCGTGGCCTTTAAGCACGACGTCGGACTGCGCCACGGTGAGCACCTCACCGGCGGCGATCCGCACCTGCCATTCAACGAGGTCGATGCCCGTGACCATCTCCGTGACGGGATGCTCCACTTGAAGCCGGGTGTTCATCTCCATGAAGAAGAACTCGTCGGGGTGCTCATCGGACACCAGGAACTCGACAGTTCCCGCGCCGCTGTAATTGACCGAACGCGCTGCATTGCAGGCCGCCTCGCCAATGCGGGCCCGCTCCTCCGCGCCGTCCGGCAATGATCCGAACAGGGCCGACGGCGCTTCCTCAATGACCTTCTGGTGCCGGCGTTGGAGAGAACACTCGCGCTCGCCGAGGTGGATCACGTTGCCATGGTTATCGGCCAGGACCTGGACCTCAATGTGACGGGGTGCGCGGATGAGTCTTTCCAGGAAGAGGGTGTCGTCACCGAAAGCGGACGCTGCCACGCGCCTGGCCGTGACGAGCGTGGAGGCCATATCCTCCGGCCTTTCCACCACGTGCATGCCTTTGCCGCCACCACCTGCGGACGGTTTGATCAGCAACGGGAAGCCTACTTCGGGTGCTGCTTCAAGCAGATCCTGGTCGGTGAGTCCGGGCTTGGCGATGCCGGGAACGCACGGAACGTCGTAGGCCATCACGTGGTTCTTGGAGCGGATCTTGTCACCCATCACTTCGATGGCACCGATACCGGGTCCGATGAACGTGATGCCCGCCGCATCCAGAGCCTTGGCGAACTCCACGTTCTCGGACAGGAAACCATACCCGGGGTGCACGGCCTCCGCCCCGCTCCTACGGCACGCGTCGAGGATGGCGTCGATCTTCAAGTAGCTTTCCGCGGGTGACGTGCCACCGATGGCGACGGCGGTATCGGCGAGGGCCACGTGCTTGGCGTCTTTGTCCGCGTCTGAGTACACAGCGATGGAGCGGATGCCCATCTCCTTCAGGGTCCGGATGACGCGGCAGGCGATCTCACCACGGTTGGCAACGAGGACAGCATTGAAGATTCGTTGTGGCGCGCGGGGCGGGGCTGGGGCTGTAGTTGGCAAAGTCATGGTCACATCCTGAAGAGGCCGAAGGAGGTCTCGGGCAGTTGTTGGCGGGAGACGACGTCCAGGGCCATTCCCAGGACTCGCCGTGTGTCAGCGGGGTCGATAATGCCGTCGTCCCATAGGCGCGCAGTGGAGTAGTAGGGGCTTCCCTGATCCTCGTACTGTTGCTTGATGGGAGCTTTGAAAGCTTCCTCGTCCTCGGCGGACCATTCCTCACCGGCGGCTTCGTACTGATCCCTCTTGACTGTCGCCAGCACGCTGGAGGCCTGGTTTCCGCCCATGACCGAGATACGGGCGGCCGGCCACATCCAGAGGAACCGTGGCGAGTAAGCCCGGCCACACATGGAGTAGTTGCCCGCACCGAAGGAACCACCTATGACCACTGTCAGCTTGGGCACGCGGGCCGTAGCCACAGCAGTAACCATTTTGGCGCCGTTCTTGGCGATGCCGCCTTGTTCGACGTCTTTACCCACCATGAAGCCGGAGAGGTTCTGCAGGAAGATCAACGGAATGCCGCGCTGATCGCAGAGCTCGATGAAGTGGGCTCCTTTGAGGGACGATTCGCTGAAGAGGACGCCGTTGTTGGCAACGATGCCCACGGGGTGGCCGTGCAGGTGCGCGAATCCGGTCACCAGCGTGGTGCCGTAGTTCCTCTTGAACTCATGGAATTCGGAACCATCCACGAGTCTGGCGATGACTTCTCGGACGTCGTACTGGGCGTTGACGTCCGTGGGAACCACACCGTAGATCTCTGAAGGATCGACGACGGGCGGCAGGACGACGTCGGATACGTCCCAGGCCGGCTGCGCCGGCTTCGGCAACGTCGCCACGATGTCCCGCACAATTTCCAGCGCGTGCTGGTCGTTTTCGGCCAAATGGTCCGTGACCCCGGAAATCCTTGAATGGACGTCGCCGCCGCCAAGTTCCTCTGCGGTGACGATCTCGCCGATGGCTGCCTTAACCAGCGGCGGGCCACCCAGGAAGATGGTGCCCTGGTTCCGCACGATGACCGTCTCGTCACTCATTGCAGGAACATAGGCGCCGCCTGCCGTGCACGAGCCCATGACGGATGCGATCTGCGGGATCTTGGCCGCGGACATTTTGGCCTGGTTGTAGAAGATCCGGCCAAAGTGCTCCCGGTCGGGGAAAACTTCGTCCTGCTTGGGCAGGAATGCCCCTCCTGAATCCACGAGGTAGATGCACGGGAGCTTGTTCTCCAGAGCAATTTCCTGGGCCCGGAGGTGCTTTTTCACGGTCATGGGATAGTAGGTGCCGCCTTTGACTGTGGCGTCATTGGAGATCACCAGAACATGGCGGCCATGGACCAGGCCGATGCCCGCAATAACCCCAGCACCCGGGGAATCGTCGTTGTACATGCCGTTGGCAGCCAAAGGTGCGATCTCCAGGAAAGGACTGCCGTCATCAAGCAAGTAGTCGATCCGTTCGCGCGGTAGAAGTTTCCCGCGGGCGATATGCCGCTCCCGGGACTTTGCCGGGCCGCCGAGGGCCGCCGTCGCCAGACGCTCCTTCAGCTCGGCCACCAAGGCCACTTGCGCGTCGTGGTTAGCTTCGAAGGTGCCGCCCGCGGTTCCCATCAGACTGGAAATTGTCTCCATTGACCCCTGTTCCATTCCCGGCCACAGGCCATTTCGGTTAGTGCCACGTAACTGAAATTTAGGTTAGTCTTTATTAACTGTGATGTCCAGCACAGTAGGTCCCGCAAGTACAGGGACTGAACTGGCCAAGGAGGAAAACGTGACCGGAGGTCAGGAAGCAAGTATCAACAGCACTCGGACCCCCGCCACCCAACGCGGTCAGGCGAAGGAGCTCCGAAGGCTGGCCTTATTGTCTGCAGCCGCCGGACTGTTTGCCGAGAACGGCTTCACCCGGGTGTCCCTTGAAGACCTCGGAGCAGCAGCGGGAGTCAGTGGACCCGCCGTCTACCGGCATTTTCCGGGCAAGCAAGCGGTCCTTGGCGAACTTCTCCTCAGTGTCAGCCGCGACCTCCTGGACGGCGGATTGCAGGTGGTATCGGAGTCGGACGATCCCCGGTCCGCACTGAAGGGCCTGATCCGGTTCCAGGTTGATTTCGCGCTCAGCAATCCAGACGTCATCCGTGTCCAGGACCGGGACTTCGGAAGTCTCAGCGATGCCGACCAAGCAGAAGTCAGATCCCTCCAGCGCAGTTACGTTGAAACGTGGGTTGACGTCCTGGCCCGCATTCACACCGACGCAGATGTCGCCGGCCTCCGGGTTCGGGCACACGCAGCCTTTGGATTGATCAATTCCACACCCCACTCGGTGCGCCACCACGGCAGGAAAATTGCTGTGAAGTCCGCCAGGCCCATCCTGGAACAGATGGCTTTCGCTGCTCTGACGTCTGCCTGATTTTTTCTGTCGGTTGGGGCCGTCTTTGAACGTTGCGCTAAAAATGTCAGACCCCAATGATTTGATTTATTCATGGAGAACTTGGCGCAGTCGACGGCATCATGGGCGGAATCGTCCCCTGCTGTTGCTGCCCTGGCCGCGGTGCGGTCACAGCGCAGTGGGAGGACGCCGCACTTGATCAGGGCCGGGCGTACCGATTCGACGGCGCACATCACGGTGATCGAACATTTCCACGGCGTTGGAATGGCCAACGATACTGGTCGGCTGTACGGCGACAGACTGCACAAGGACGCTGGGCGACTCCACGGAACTGCGCCGGTCAAGGCTCCCGGCGGGCTCAACAGCCCACAGCATCTCAGCGGCGAGGCTAACTTTGCCCGGATTTCGAAGTCCACCGCCGCCCCCACCACACGTGCACAGGTCGACAACACGGCCTTGACGCTCGACCCACGGCGGAAGGCCTGGGCCCACTCCAGCCTGGACTCTGATCGGCCGATTCAACGCCAGCACGGGCAGATTCCTGAACCCACTGCCGTTTCGGGATCGGACTTCTCTACGCTCCTTGACGAGGGCGCTGCGCTTCTTGACTCCGCACGCTTGTCCGCGGCAGATGAGGTGCGGTTGTTGGGATTCGTTGAGGCGGCTGATTTCGCGGGCAGGGTCGAGGAGATCTCGCGGTCGGTGGAGTATTTGCAGGTGGTCGCTGCTCAGGCGGTGGAACGGACCCGAAAGGAAGCTCTGCAAGCTCGGCCGGGGGCGTCAGCGGCAGCGCCGGAATGGCGAACGGGTTGGACCGAGCCGGCAGGGGCTTCGGCGGTTCCCGCAGCCGCAGTCTCAAGGGGAACTGCCCCGGCGGGGGCTAGCCAGGCGGAACCGGACCCAACACGAGCTAGCCCCGCCGAACCGGCCCACACAAGAACCGCCCCGGTTGGCAGTTTCTTGGATGATGGGTACCGGAACACGGCAGAGTTCCTTCGGGCCCGGTTGCGGATCGGTATCGGTGAAGCCCGGCGCAGGCTCGCCCTCGCCGCCGATGCCCTCCCCCAAACCGGGATGACCGGGCAGGACGTCCCGGCCCGCCGCGAAGCCCTCGCCGACGCCCTCGCCTCCGGAGAGCTGTCCTCACGCTCGGCGTCGATCATCAGCACCGCCCTGGACAAAGTCCGGCACCTCGCCGATGAAGAAATGCTCACCCGGATGGAACACGCCCTCACCGCCACCGCGGTGGAATCCGATCCCGACTTTGTGTCCAAGATGGCCCGACGCTGGACCGACCTGATAGACCACGACGGCCCCGAACCCACCGAAGAAATCCTCCGCCAACACCAAGGCGCGTTCCTACGCCGCCGACGCCGCTACGGACTCCACCACATCGAAATCTTCGCCACCGACGAACAATACGAAACCCTCACCACCACCATGAACACCGCCACCAACCCACGCCTCACCACCGCACCACCCGACACAGCACCCGCCAGCTCCCCCATTACCGGTGCCGGTCACGGACGAACCAACGAAACCTCGCACGGTCACGGACCACACGCATCACCCATGCACGCATCACCAACGCACGCATCAGCAGTCTTCAGCCCGGCTTCCACAGACTCAGCTGGTAAGGACACCGCTGACGGTCCGGACCTGGACCGGCGTTCGAGGGCCCAGAAACTCCTCGACGGCCTCGTCGGTGCCTGCAGTGTCGCAATGAGCACCGGCAAGCTGCCCTCCAACGGCGGCCTCCGACCCCAACTCACCGTCACCATCGACCACCGCGACCTCTTCACCCAGCTCACCGGGCCCGGCCACGCAGCCCAAAATAGAACAACCCGCCAAGCCGACCAATCCAGCGGCTCAGCCACGGCCCCGAACCAGCCAAACACGCCCAACCAACCCGGCACCGGCGCTTCGCGGTACCGGCCCAGCACAGGCACAGCGACGTTCCTGGGCCCGATCCACCCCACCACCATCCGCAAAATCGCCTGCGACGCCGACATCATCCCCGCCCTACTCGGCAGCGACTCCCGAATCCTGGACATCGGACGCACCACCCGGATCTTCCCACCCCACATCCGCAAAGCCATCACCGCCCGCGACCAAGGCTGCACCTTCCCCGACTGCACCATGCCCGCACCCTGGTGCGAAGCCCACCACACCACCTACTGGTCCCACGGCGGCACCACAGGCACAGACAACGGCACCCTGCTCTGCAGCCACCACCACCACATCATCCACAAAGAACAATGGCGCATCGTCATGACAACCGGCGCCCCCTGGTTCATCCCCCCACCCCACATCGACCCCTACCAAAAACCCCGACGCAACCACCACCACACACCCCAACGAACATAAACCCAACCCACAACAGCCCCACGCCAGCGACACAGTCCCGCGCCCGTGGACACATTCCCGCGCTGCGTCGCAGCCCGGCGCCCGTCGGCAGAACCGGGCGTTGGGCGACACATCCGGCGCTGCACACCCCGGCGGTCACTGCACAGCTCCGCGCCCGTTGGTACATACCCGCGCTGGCGGCGCAGCCCGACAAAACTCGGCGTCGGGTCCACCCGGTTCCGCGCGCAGTGCGTGCCCCTGCCCCGTCGTTACAGGGGCCAGAGCAAAGGGCCGGCCGTACTAGTGTGAGGCCTCGTTCAACATGCCGTCTCCGTCGGGGTCGGAAAGGGAGGTTCACCAGTACCGAAACAGCTTTGCTGCCTCTTATGCGCCAGTGCGGAACTGCCAGGTTGAGGTCCGCTCAGACACCACGACCGCATCTTGTAAAAGAATAAGGGCCTGAGCACGGCTCAATACCGTGTCCAGGCCCTCGCTTCCTGGTATCCCTGCCTACTGGGCAAGTCCTGCTTTCGGGGTCCAGTTCATATCCGAATCCAGTTCATATCCGAGTCCGGTTCATATCCTGGGACCCCTTGGCCGAGATCTCCTTCTCTGTGACGTTAGCGGCCACCTCCTCCGATAACCCCGGCTTCGACTGCTTTGGTTACTGCGTCAGCTTCGGCTTGCGTCAGCTTGCCGTCAGTGACCGCTTTGTCGAGCTTGGTCTTCAGGGCGGCGGAACGTTCTGCCTGGCCTGCGGCCCGGATCTCTTCCAGGGCTGTGGTGACCTTGGATTCGTCAACAGCCAGCGATTCGGCGAGCGACTTCGCCAGGGCAGCGTCCTGTGCTGCGCGGTCCGGCTTGGTTCCTTCCGTTCCTTCTGCAGGAGGCGTGGTGGGCTTGTTCGCCTCACGGAACGCTTTCAAGGCTTCAGCGACTTTGGCTTCGTCCACGCCGAGCTTTGTGGCCAGTTCCGCGGCGATCTGGCCGCCGTCCCGCCCGTGTCCGTGACCGCCGGGCCTACCACCGCGATCTGACGGCGTGGTGGCGTCCGCAGATGACGTGGCACTAGGCGATGGTGTGGTGGCAGCTGTAGCGATGCTGGTTGCACCCAATCCTGCCCCCAGTGCCAGAGCTCCGGCCGCAAGTCCCAGTGTGATTCTCTTGGTTTTTGACATATGCCTCTCCTCAATGAGCCGTTGGTACGGCTTGTGTCTGAGGGACGGTCAATGGTTCCGTCCTCTTAACACGATGGGAGTCCCACCACAGTCCAGGCTGTTCTGAACCTGTCATTCGGCTGTGAAAGTGAACGGGAGCCTGTGAGGGTTGCACCCAACGGAGGTGCCCCTATCGGACGTTGCTCCTATCGGACATTGCCCCTATCGGAAACGGTCCAGAGCGTCCAGCAGTCTCTTGACGGATCCACCCAGGTTCCATTCTGTGGCCAACTGCTCAAGTTCTGTCCGCGCGTCTCCTGTGACGGGGCGCAGCTCAGCGCCAGCGTCTTGAAGTGTCGGGACGTCCAAGTCACGCACAACATTCACGACGACGGGCGCCACCTTGAGATAGTCAGCCGCCGCGGACAGCCTGGCCTGCACGGTAGCCGACAAACCGCCGTCGGGAGCTTCCGCAGCCTCAAGCAGTCCCTCCAGCGACCCATGGGCAGCAAGCAGCGACGCAGCCGTCTTTTCGCCGATGCCTGCGACGCCGGGGAGGCCGTCGGAGGCATCGCCGCGAAGTGTTGCGAAGTCGGCGTACTGCTGGGGCAGGACACGGTACTTGCCCACCACGACGACTTCGGTGAGAACTTCCAGGTTCTTCATACCGCGTGCTGTGTAAATGACGCGGACCTCTCGGTCATCATCGACAAGCTGGAAGAGGTCCCGGTCACCGGTGACCACGTCCGTCGAGATGGTTGCGTGGCTCGCGTAGGTTCCGATGACGTCGTCGGCCTCGTGTTGGTCGACGCCCACAACGGCGATCCCGGCGAGGTCCAGGACGTGTCGGATCATCGGGATTTGTGCCTCAAGAGGGTCCGGAACAACCTCCACATCCGGACCGTTGGGCACAATCTCCGCCACCCTGTGCTGCTTGTAGCTGGGGATGAGGTCCACGCGCCATTGCGGACGCCAATCATTGTCCCAACAGGCCACCAAGTGCGTGGCTTCGTAGTCGGTAGTGAGGCGGGCAATCATGTCCATCAATCCCCGCACTGCGTTCACAGGCGTCCCATCGGCTCGGCGAATGGAATCTGGCACGCCGTAGAAGGCACGGAAATACAAAGAGGCAGTGTCCAAGAGCATCAGTCGCGGCATACCTGATCCTGACATGCCCGTGACCTGATGCGCAGGAGGCAGCACGAGGTTCTGGCAGAAGAGACGCCAGGGACTTGAACCGGGATGTGAGCCGCATTACGATTATGTGAGCGATAATAGAACAGGTTGTTCTATTATCGAACATCGTTCTCTGTTATTGCCCACAAAGAAGTGAGGAAAGCCCGTGCAGTTTCATCACCACGGTTACGTATCCGGTGACCCGCGAGTTGAGCCGGCCGCCGGCGTAGGGATCGATCGTCCCGCCGAGCTTCCTGACGAGGTGGATGTTTTGATTGTGGGCACTGGCCCCGCGGGTATGCTCACGGCGGCGCAGCTCTCCCAGTTCCCGAACATCACTACGCGCATTATTGAGCGCCGTCCAGGGCGTTTGGCCATCGGTCAGGCGGACGGCATCCAGGCCCGCAGCGTGGAGACGTTCCAAGCGTTCGGATTTGCCGAGCGGATTATCGCGGAGGCCTACCGCATTACGGAGATGGCGTTCTGGAAACCGGACCCGGCCGATCACTCCCGCATTGTCCGGGCTGCCCGGGCCGTGGATGACCCGGCAGGGATCAGTGAGTTCCCGCACTTGATCGTGAACCAAGCCCGTGTCCTGGATTACTTCGCGGAGTTCATGGCCAACTCCCCCACACGAATGAAACCCGACTACGGCTATGAGTTTCAGGGCCTCAACGTCACCAGCGAAGGTGATTACCCGGTTGAGGTGACCTTGGGTCACACCTCAGGACCCAATGAAGGCCAGGAACGGGTCATCCGTGCCAAGTATGTTGTGGGTGCTGACGGTGCCCGCAGCAAGGTCCGTGAGTCGATCGGATGTCACCTGGCCGGCGATCAGGCGAACCATGCATGGGGTGTCATGGATGTGCTGGCAGTGACGGATTTCCCGGACATCCGCACCAAGTGCGCCATCCAGTCCGGCTCCGGTGGCAGCATCCTGCTGATCCCGCGCGAGGGCGGGCACCTGTTCCGCATGTATGTGGACCTGGGCGAAGTCAACCCTGAGGACAAGGGTGCGGTGCGAAAGACCACCATTGAGCAGATCATTCAGAAAGCCAATGACATCCTCCACCCGTACACTCTTGATGTCCGTAACGTCGCCTGGCATAGCGTTTACGAGGTAGGTCATCGGCTTACGGACAGGTTCGACGACGTTTTGCCGGAGGACCGCGGTACCCGCACCCCGAGGGTGTTCATCACCGGAGATGCGTGCCACACCCACAGTGCCAAAGCCGGGCAAGGCATGAATGTGTCCATGCAGGACGGCTTCAACATCGGCTGGAAACTCGGCCACGTCCTGGAAGGCCGCAGCCCCGAATCTCTTTTGGAGACCTACTCGGCTGAACGGCAAGTGGTGGCGAAGAACCTCATTGACTTCGACAAGCAGTGGTCAACGCTGATGGCCAAGAAACCCGAGGAGTTCGAAGACCCGGCGGAACTGGAAACCTTCTACACCAGCACTGCCGAGTTCCCGGCCGGTTTCATGACCAAATACGCGCGCTCGATGGTGGTTGCCGACGCACGGTACCAGGACCTTGCCACCGGCTTCCCCGTAGGAAAGCGCTTCAAATCAGCGCCCGTCCTTCGGGTCTGCGACACCAACCCCATGCACCTGGGCCACCACGCCAAAGCGGACGGCCGGTGGCGCATCTACGTTTTCGCCGACACCGCAGAGGCAGGAGCGCCGGGCCCGGTCGCTGACTTTGCCGAGTGGATCGCGAACTCGCCTGCTTCGCCGCTGGCCGCGACGCCGTCGGACGCTGACCGCGACGCCTGGTTCGACGTGAAGGTGGTCTACCAGCAGGACCACACCAAGGTGGACATCAATGCGGTACCCGCGGCCTTTAAGCCTACTGTTGGACCCTTCAGGCTGACCTACCTCGAAAAGGTGTTCGGCACCGACCCCAACAACGACATCTTCGAGCTGCGTGGCCTCAGCCGTGACGGAGTGGTGGTTGTGGTCCGCCCTGATCAGTACGTCGCCAACGTCCTGCCCCTGACCGCGACCAGCGAACTCGGTGAATTCTTCGCATCGCTTTTAGCCGTGGAGCGGAGTAAAGGTGTCCGAACCGAGCCGGGTTTGGTCAGTAACCAGGCCTAGCGAGCGAAGGGCAGTGCCGGGGAGCCGAGTGCCGGCTTCCCGGCAGTTCCGACGCCACACCCTCACCGCTGTTCTATAGTGTCGGAACCGTCGGGCAGAATGTGAGGCATGGGGCGTTGGAGCGAAGAGACAGTCATTAACGCGGCCCCGGACTCCTCCTCACTGGCAGCAGCACGGAAGCTTGCGCATCCGGGTCCGTGGACGGACTGCGGCAGCAACGACGACCTTGTGTGGGGTAAGTGCCAAGGCAGCGGAAAAACGCCATACCAAGTGAGCGTAGACATCGTGGCGCCCGCCTACCGGTGCTCGTGTCCCAGCCGAAAATTCCCGTGCAAACATGCCTTGGCTCTGCTCCTGCTCTGGGCACGGGGCGAGGCGGCAGAGGCGGGAGCCGAGACCGCTGATTTCGCTAAGGAGTGGGCAGACCAACGGGCTGTTCGCGCCACGGTCAAAGAACGCCGGAATGCGGTGCAGCCCGCCGATCCGGAAGCGCAGGCAAAGCGTCTTACCGCCAGACTCGCCCTGATGGACGCGGGGGTCGACGATTTTTCGCGCTGGCTGACGGACCTTGTCCGCACTGGACTTGCCGCTGCCCGCAACCAGCCCTATTCATGGTGGGATGCCGTTGCAGCACGTTTGGTGGACTCCCAGCTTCCTGGTCTGGCCGAACAGGTACGGGACATGGCTTCCCAAGTCCACGGCAGGACCGACTGGGCTGACCATCTTCTACGCCACGCGGGCCGTTGGTGGGCCTTAACCAAGGCATGGTCAGGCAGGGACAACCTCACGCCGGAAGAATTCTCGGACGTCAAGGCTGCCCTCGGGTGGGCCACGGCGTCTGCCGATGTACAGGGCACTGAATCGCTGCCGGGTCCTTGGCTGGTTCTGGGAGCGCACCGGAGCGATGACGGACGCCTGCAGCAACAACGAACGTGGATACAAGGCCCGGACGGAACGGTAGTAGTGCTCCTCGATTTCGCCGCGCAGGGCCAAGGTTTGGCGGCGCCGCAACTTGCCGGGGCTCTGCTTGATGTCACAGTTGCCCGTTACCCCGGAACAACACCGCAGCGCGGGATGTTCACGGGCCCTGTCACTCCCTTGGACGTGGCTTCAAGCCTCGGCACGGGGCACAGTATTGTGCAAGCCCTTGAGCACGAGTCTGCCGCTGTTGCCCGTTCACCGTGGCGGACCAGGATTCCCGTGCTTTTGGACGAAGTCACGGTCAATTCCGAGGGAACCGGGTGGCTGCACGATCCGCACGGCGACGCACTCCCATTGGTGGACGCCCCGCTCGACTCGTTGCTGGCACTGACCGGTGGCCATGCTGCCAGTATTTTTGGTGAACTGGAAGATGGTCGAGTGCGTCCCCTGACCGTGGTGGTTGACGGAAGGGTGGTGACCCCATGATGTGGTTGGCGGAGCTGCGAACAGCAGCGCTGGTGGGTACCGGACGGCACGACGCCCCCCAACCGCCCGCCGAGCTGGGATTTCAAGCACCCGATGGACTGAGCCGGGAGGAATCCCTGTTGGATCAGGCCGCGCTGGCTGACATTGTGACCCGGGCGACGCGGACAGCCTCTGCCGCCTCCAGTGCAGGATTTCCTTCACCGGCGTCTGCTGACGCAGTGCCACAAGCCAGCGGAGAGGCCGCACGGCTGTTGGAACTTTTGCTGACCCAGGCACCTGTGGGTCCTGGCCTGAGGACCCAGCTGGTAGTGGATTGGCTGACGTTGGCTGAAGAAGCACGACGACGGGTCCCCCACCGGCTGCTGCCGGCGTTACTGACGTTGGCTGAGACTCAGTCCATTGTCTTCAGGCGTATGGAACCGGCAATTGGAACCCGCGGCCGGTGGATGCAGGAGATCAAAGGCCAGCCTTCTCAAGAGCCCGCAACCCAAAGTACTGGCCTCCGCGGCTCTGATGCTGCGGCAGGCTACGGACCGCTGAGAGGCCGTGATCCAGCAGCTGCACGCATACAACTTAGCGAGTGTTGGACGTCGCTCAGCGCCCGGGAACGGGCAGGCAATCTGGCGTTGTTCGCCGGAAACCTCCATGACAACGACGAAGCTCTGCTGGAGAAGGCCTTGGACGACAAAGCAAAAGGCGTACGGGACGTGGCACTCCGGCTCCTGGACCAGCTTCCCGGAAGTGCGCGTGCTGCTCGGATGGCCGCCAGGCTGAAGCCTTTGCTGCAGCTCAAAGGGCTCCTGAGCAAACGGCTGGAGATAGACCTCCCCCCGGACCCTGACAAGGAGGCTCTGCGGGACGGCGTTCCAGCGGACCCACGCAAGGGCGAACCGGACCGGATGGCACGGTTGGAGGCCATCGTCAGAGGGGCACCGCTGGACGTGTGGACGTCGGTAACAGGCCGTAACCGCCCGGCTACCGTTGCGCTGCTGCAGGACGAGCCCCGCGTCCTGAACGCGATGATCGCTGCAACTGCCGCCCGCAACGATGTTGAATGGGCCCGTGCGCTTCTTGGGGTCCTGACAGACAGGAGGCTGCTCGATTGCCTCCCTCCCGATGAGCGGGCACATTGGCTCGAGCGCCACGTCCGGGAAAGCAGTGACGAGCCACTGACACTGGCTCCACTCCTGCAAGACCTGCCGCAGCCGTGGTCCGTGCCGTTGGCAGAGGCGGTATTGACAGTGATTTCCGGCAAGGATGGGGGCCGTCTGGCCGTCATCCTGTCCGAAGGCCTGCCTACCGCGCTTCCACCGGAGGTCACCGAGCGTTGCCGGCAGCTTTTGGCACAGACTGACAAAGACGCTTCCCGGCGCCGTGTGCTGCGCGACGCTGTCCAATACCAATCATTCAAACAATCCCTGACGGAGGCTTTCCGATGACCGATACCCAGAACGCCACGGAGGTTCTTCGCGCGCACGCCGAAAACGCGTACGCCGATGAACTCAGCGCTTTGGACGCTGTTGACGACCGCCCCCGCCCACCCAGCTGGCGGCTCTCTCCCTGGGCTGTCACCACCTATATCCTGGGGGGTACGTTGGCCAACGGTGTTCAGATCAGCCCAAAGTATCTTGGCTCGGAACGCCTGGTGGAAATCGCCGTGGCGTCACTGGCCACAGACCGGGCCCTGCTGTTGCTGGGTGTGCCGGGAACCGCGAAGACCTGGCTTGGTGAACACCTCGCCGCAGCCATCTCCGGTTCATCCACGCTGGTAGTGCAGGGCACTGCGGGTACCCCTGAAGAGGCTCTGCGGTACGGCTGGAACTATGCCCGGTTGCTGGCCGATGGCCCGTCCCGCGCCGCCATGGTTGCCGGCCCGGTGATGCGCGCCATGGAGACCGGAAGCCTTGTGCGGGTTGAAGAACTGACCCGTATTCCTTCCGACGTGCAGGACTCCCTCATCACTATTCTCAGCGAGAAAACGTTGCCCATTCCTGAGCTCAACGAGGAAGTCCAGGCACGGAAGGGCTTCAACGTGATCGCCACCGCGAACAACCGCGATAAAGGCGTCAACGATCTCTCGTCCGCCCTTCGCCGCCGGTTCAACACGGTGATCCTGCCGCTCCCGGACAGCATCGACCAGGAGGTGGAGATCGTGACCACCCGTGTTCGTAGCTTGGGAGAGTCATTGGAGCTGCCCGCCGATTTGGCTGCACTTTCCGAGATCCGCCGAGTGGTTACCGTCATGCGCGAACTTCGGTCGGGGGTGACCCAGGACCAGCGGACCACCATCAAGTCCCCATCTGCCACATTGTCTACAGCAGAGGCCATTTCCGTGATGACCAATGGGTTGTCCCTGGCAGCACACTTCGGTGATGGCACGGTCCGGGCAGAGGATGTAGCCGCCAGTCTGGTGGGCGCGGTGATCAAGGACCCTGTGCAGGACCGTGTGATCTGGCAGGAATATCTGGAGACCGTTGTGCGGAACCGGCCTGACTGGAAAGACCTGTACCGGGCCTGCCGCGACCTCGAATCGTCCAACTGAAAGATGACAGACGTCCACGTTCTGGGGATCCGGCACCATGGTCCGGGCTCGGCCCATTCCGTCGCGGAAGCCCTTGCGACCCTTCGGCCTGATGTGGTGCTGGTGGAAGGGCCACCGGAGCTTGACCAGGTCATCCCGCTGATCACGGACCCGGACATGCTTCCCCCGGTCGCAGGCCTGATCTATGCGGTGGATGAGCCTCGCCTGGCGTCCTTCTACCCCATGGCCGCGTTCTCGCCCGAGTGGGTGGCAATCCGCTGGGCCTTGTCCACGGGTAAGCCCGTGCGTGCCATTGACCTGCCCGCCGCCCACACGTTCGCGCTCCGAGCAGCAGAGGAACGAGCAGCAGAGGAAGGAGCCGCACAGGAACGAACCGCACAGGAACGAACCGCACAGGAGCCAGCCTCGGCGGCTTCGGAGAAGGAAAAACCATTAGTTGCCACTTCCGACGACGGCGGCGAATATGCCGCCGTCGACGGTAAGCCTTCGGATGACATGGAGAACCCCCCGGCCGCCCCGCAGCAGGCGTACAGACCCGATGCGATTGGCATGTTGGCCGAAGCTGCGGGCTACAGCGACGCGGAACGATGGTGGGAAGACTCCGTGGAGCACCGCAACACGGACCCCGTTGAGCGCTTTGAAGCTCTCATCGAGGCGATCACGGAAATCCGGGCCATGGATCAGCGTCCCGCGGACCATCCTGACGTGCTGGAGAATAACCGCCGGGAAGCTGCCATGCGACGCTTCCTGCGGGCAGCCATGCGCGAAGGGCATGAACGCATCGCCGTGGTGTGCGGCGCCTATCACGCACCGGCCTTAGTGCCGTCGGGGTTCCCTTCGGTTTCCGCCGACAACAAAGTCCTCGCCGGTTTGCCGAAGGCCAAAGTGGCTGTCACGTGGGTTCCCTGGACATCGAACAGGCTTAGCTTGGCCAGCGGATACGGAGCAGGGGTCACTGCCCCGGGCTGGTACCAACACCTGTTCGCGCATTGGATGGCCAAGGACCCCGGGCAGGATGTTGCCACCACGTGGCTGGTCCGGGTAGCCCATGCGCTGCGTAAAGAGAATCTGGATGCATCCACGGCGTCCGTGGTGGAGGCCAGCAGGATGGCTACTGCGTTGGCAGCTGTTCGTGGGCGGCCCACCCCTGGCTTGCCGGAGCTGGACGATGCCGCGCAGACAGTCCTGTGCGATGGTTCGCCGCTGCCGCTGGCCTTGGTTCATCGCGAATTGACTGTTGGTCGCGAGCTAGGGAACGTCCCGGACTCCGTGCCCACCCTACCGTTGGCAGCGGACCTCGCCGCTACCCAGCGAAAGCTGCGCATGAAACCCAGTGCCATGGAAGAGGTCATGGTCCTGGACCTGCGCAAGCCGAACCAGTTGGCCCGTTCGGTCCTCCTGCACCGCCTGGAACTGCTGGGTGTGGCCTGGGGTCAGCTGACGGACGCCGGCAGGACTTCCGGCACCTTCAAAGAAGCATGGACCTTGCTGTGGAAACCAGAGTTGGCTGTCTCCTTGGTGGAAGCGAGCCGTTATGGCACCACTGTCGCCTCAGCCGCTGCTGCTTTTGTCTCTGAACAGGCGCAGGCAGCCGAAGGCCTGCCGGTTCTCAGCAGCTTGCTGGAAAGCTGTCTGCTGGCCGAGCTACCCGACGGAATTGCCGGCGTCGTGTCCGCTTTGGCTGAACGCACCGCCCTGCAGCAGGACGTTGCTCCCCTCTTGGAAACCATCGCGCCGTTGGCCCGCACATGCCGGTACGGCAACGTCCGTGGAGTAGACGTCAGTGATGTGGGGAAAATTCTGCAAGCCACGGTGATTCGCTCGTGCGTTGGACTGCCCACCGCCTGCGCCGGCCTTGATGATGAGGCCGCGGGTGTGATGCGCCGCGCGATCGACTCTGCACAGAATGGCTTGAGCTTACTGCCGGAACTGCCACTGGATGACTGGCATACGGCCCTCTCATCCGTGGCCAACTCTGACTCGATCCATGGCTCGGTGGCGGGCCGGGCCACCAGGCTCCTGTTGGATGCGGGCCTGGTGGAAGGAGACGACGTAGCATCACGCCTTAGCCGGCGCTTATCGATCGCTACCCCAGCCTCGGAAGCCGCAGCCTGGTTGGACGGCCTGCTGTCCGGCGACGCCACCTTGCTCATCCATGATCGGCGGCTTCTGCAGATCGTTGATGAGTGGGTGGAAGGAGTGCACGATGACGTTTTCGAGGACGTCTTGCCCTTGATCCGGCGGACTTTTTCCGCCTTCAGCAGGCCTGAGCGGCGCGAAATCGGCGAACAGTTAAGCCGGGTCGGTTCTACCGGCTACGCAGCAGACTCCTCTCCCATTGACCTGTTCGACGCCGGCCCTGCGCTGCAAACCATGGCAAGAATTCTGGGATGGAAGGCAATCGCATGAGCAACGATGCAGCTGTGACAGGTGACTCTGGCGCGCTGGAGGATTCCGCCGGGCCCGGGCGTGACCGGTTGAGCCGTTGGCGTTTGGTGCTGGGCGGGCATGATGCTGACGGCATCTCAACCGAGGAAGGGGTGCCGGTTCAACTGTCGGACGATGATGTCCGCCGTGATGAGGCCTTGGAAGAGCTCTATGGTGGCGGGTCGGCCCGGCGCGGAGGTCTAGGCTCGTCCAGTCCGCGGGTGGCCCGATGGCTTGGCGACATCCGCGGCTATTTTCCCTCCTCGGTGGTCCAGGTGATGCAGGCCGATGCCATGGACAGACTCGGCTTGAGGCAGTTGCTTCTGGAACCGGAAATGTTGCGAACTGTCCAACCGGACATCGGTTTGGTGAGCACCTTGGTGGGCCTGGGGCGGGTGATTCCGGAGGAGTCCCGGGAGACAGCCAGATCGGTCATTCGGCAGGTCACCAAAGAGCTGGAAGAACGGCTGCGCGCCAAAACAATTCAGGCAGTCTCCGGGGCGCTCAACCGTTCAGCACGGACCCGCCGTCCACGGCATAGGGATATCGACTGGAACAGGACCATTGCCGCCAACCTTAAGCACTATCAACCCGAGTACCGTACGGTGGTGCCCGAGCGGCTCCATGGACACGCACGGCGCAGCACCGAAATTCAGCGCGAGATCATTCTGTGCATTGACCAATCAGGCTCCATGGCCGAATCAGTGGTGTACTCCAGCGTCTTTGGAGCGGTCCTCAGTTCACTTAAGTCAGTAAGCACCCGGTTGGTGGTCTTTGACACCGAAGTGGTGGATCTGACCGAAGACCTGGACGATCCAGTGGACGTGCTGTTCGGCGTGCAACTGGGCGGTGGCACGGACATCAACCGGGCCCTCGCCTATTGCCAGGACCAGATCACCAAACCCGCCGAGACCATCCTTGTGCTCATCAGCGACCTCTACGAAGGTGGAATAGCGGAAGAGATGCTGCGTCGTGCCGCTTCCATTGTGGGTGGCGGGACCACCATGATCGCCCTGCTGGCTTTGAGCGACAGCGGTCACCCATCCTTCGACTCCAGCCACGCCGCAGCACTTGCGGGGATCGGTGTTCCTGCCTTCGCGTGCACGCCGGATCTGTTCCCGGACATGATGGCGGCAGCCATTGAGCGCCGGGATGTCAGCGAATGGGCAGCCTCCCAGGGCATCCCTACGAGTCACGAAAAGTAGCCCGCAACCACTGGTTTCTCTGGCGGCGTGAGGGCAACGGGACGAGAATTAGCTGGTGGTCCTTCCTGGCACGGGTGAGGGCGGCGACACCCTCAATGACGCCGCCCGAAAGATCCAGCGCGTCTACCTGACCTTGACGCTGGGCAATACCGTTGCGGCGTCCTTCATCTGGGGCATCAACACCCTTTTCCTGCTGGATGCGGGCCTGAGCAACCTGGAGGCGTTTGCCGCCAACGCCTTCTTCACTGCAGGCATGGTTCTTTTCGAAGTTCCCACGGGCGTGATTGCCGATGGGTGGGGGCGGCGCGTCTCATTCCTCCTGGGCACGGTGACGTTGGGCGTCTCCACCTATTTGTACTTCGTGATGTGGCAGATCTCCGCGCCGTTCTGGATGTGGGCCGTGGTTTCGGTTCTCCTGGGCCTGGGCTTTACGTTCTTCTCCGGCGCTGTTGAGGCATGGCTCGTCGATGCACTGCGCTTCTCCGGCTACGAAGGCGGGTTGGAATCCGTACTTGGCCGAGGGCAAATGGTTCAGGGCGTAGCGATGCTGGTGGGCTCGGTGGCGGGCGGGGTGATAGCCCAAGTCACCAACCTTGGCGTTCCGTTCCTCCTGCGCGTGCTGGTGCTGCTCGCCATGTTTGCTGTTGCGTTTGGGCTCATGCACGACGTCGGCTTCTCGCCGGAGCGTTCGACGCACCCTCTCCGCGCGACCAGAGCGGTTCTGTCCGCATCAATCGAGAACGGTTTGAAGAACCCGCCCGTCCGGTACGTGATGTTGGCAGCCCCGTTTACGGCCGGCGTCAGTTTCTACGTCTTCTACGCACTGCAGCCGTACCTTCTGGACTTGTTTGGCGACCCCAAGGCCTATTCAATAGCCGGTCTGGCCGCTGCGATCGTTGCGGGATCGCAGATCCTGGGCGGCTGGCTGGCCCCACACGCGAGGCGGCTGTTCCATAAGCGCACCACTGTGCTGATCGTCGGTTGCCTGGCAGGCTGCGTCATCCTTCTGGTCCTGGGATTGACGCGTGTCTTCTGGGTGGCTCTGGTCCTGCTCGCCATCTGGGCCGTTGTGGGCTCGGCAGCCATGCCCGTCCGGCAGGCGTACGTGAACGATATGATCCCGTCGAAGCAACGGGCCACCGTCCTGAGCTTTGATTCGCTGATGGGATCCAGCGGCGGCGTCGTCATCCAGCCAGTGCTGGGCCGGGGCGCAGACCTCTACGGCTACCCGGCATCATTAGCCATGGGCGGCGTCCTTGAACTCATTGCCCTACCGTTCCTGCTGGCCAGCCGGAAGCAAGGATCACCAGCCGACAACGCCAGCACCGCGGAAACCACCGCAAACCCTGAACCGCTTCCGTAAGGACGGCGACCAGAAGCTTTGGGGGCAGCGGCCCGTTGCTGCTATTGGGGCCCAAGTACGCCAAACTGGTGGTAACACTACTGAAAGCGCGGTTGCCACGTGATCTCCCTACACCAGGACGCCCAAGGATTCATCCGGATGAAGAGGCACTTTCCCGCCACCGCTGCGGTGTCCGTGGTTTTTTCCGACGGGACCGAGGAAATCTTCACGGCGCAGCGGCTCAACCAGATCTACGACGACGCGCTGGCCGCCTACCGTGCGGCGAACCATCTGGATGCCAAGGGCTTTGACCGGGGCCCCAGGAAGAAGGTCCAGCAGGGCATTGAATTCGTCCCGGTGTCACCGGGCATGTCCAGCTGAACCACCTTCCTGGTACGTCAAGCCCGCTTGCCCGAGGCATGGTGGACGCAGAACGGTGTCCATGGCCGGACCTCGAGTCTTTCTTCGGGAATGTCTACGCCGCACACCGCGCACTGCCCATACGTTCCCTCCTCGATCCTCGCCAGGGCCTCCTCGATCTGTTCCAAGCCCACCCGGCTTTGTCCCATGAGGGCGGATGCCTGGGAAAGCTCGAAGGCGATGGTGCTGCCCTCGGGATCGTGCTCGTCGTCCACATTGGAATCCTGACGGGCAAGACTCACCGAGGTGATGTCGCTTCGCAGCGCCTTCAGCAGCTCGAGTTTACGGTTCCGTTCACTCTCCAAAAGAACCCGAAACCGTTGGATGTCAACCACGGCGGGTCATAGGTCCACGGTGCCGCTCTCGCCCACGCTGAACCGGGAGTTTGTGACCTTGGACTTGACCCACTGTAGGACCGTAGCGGCCGTTCCGCCCGGGCTGGTCCAATACTCTGCCGAGTCCGAGTCAACCCGAAGCAGGCAAACCTCCGGAGTGTCGGGGCCATCGGGGTACCACGCCTCAACTACCTGGTTCCACAGCTCATGGATCTTTTCCCGATCGGTGACGACCTCTGCAGTCCCGGCCACAGAGACCCATTCCGTGTTTTTGCCAAAGGAAACGTTAACCCGTGGGTCCTGGCGAACGTGGGCAACCTGTGAGGTTCCCAGGCCCGTAAAGAACCACATGTCGCCGTCGTCCTTGACTTCCTGAACGGCAAGCGGCCTGCTGACCAGCGCCCCTGTCTCGTTCACAGTGGTTAGCATCCCGATCTTCGAATCGTTGATGATGTCGGTGACCTTCTTAATGGATTGTTCGTCAGTCATAGGGTCCTCACTTCTCCTTTGAGACTCGACTCATCGCCGTGCCCGGGGTACTTCCCATAGCCACCCTATTAGTAAGGCTACTGATTTGCTAGGCGATCGAGAAATGTCGCTGTTGGACTTGGAAACAGGATGCGATTGATGAGGGAATCATGCTGGGGCTTCATCCGTTCACTTCATAGTGACATGCCGACGGCGGTCAGGCTTGCTCCCGGGGGCAAGCGAAAACGACGGGAAGTTTGGGGACTACCATGACGTTGAGTGAAACCATTGACCGCTTGGAAACGGCGCACCTTATGGTCCGCGACGCCGAAGAATGGGACGGACTAACCGCCGCCCTCGCGGACGCGTATCGCACCCGTGATGATGACCTCGTAGAACAGCTGCTGCCGCCTTTTCTTCAGTCCTGGCGTACCGTGACCCACTATGTCCTCCGCGATACCTTCGACTCAGCAGGCATCTCAGTGACTGAACCCAGCCACCCCTGGGGAATTGCCACGTTGACCGCCTTCGGCGTTAGACGCGAACCGGTACTCTGCCAGATGGACCAGGTGGATTCGGCGGATCAGGTAGGTGCAGCTGTCGGAGCACCCACGTTGCTCACTTTTGCCGAAGCCATGAGGTACTACGCCGGGTGCCTGGCATCTCTGCTGGAACACGCTAACGGTCAGCAGGAGCAGTACACGAACTAGCCTGATCAGCGCGTGTATGGGTAAGTACTGCGTAGGAGCCATTGTCCCAGCCCGCGCCTCTATGATCTCAACCCCGTCTTGCTGTTGGCGGCCCGTCAATCACAGTAGGAATGTACTCCAGCAACTGCGACCTGCCGTCGAACGTCCGGCTGTCCACCAGCTCCAGAGAAACATCCGGGTATCCGTCGTAGATCCGCTCCCTGCCGGTCTTGCCCGTGATCACGGGAAAGACAACCAGCCGGTACCTGTCCACCAACCCGGCCGTCAGGAGGGAACGGCAGAGGCTCAGGCTGCCCAGCGTACTGAAGGTTCCGGACCTGCTCCTTTTTAGCTCTCTGACATTCTCCACGGCGTCACCGGAGATGAGCTCACAGTTGGGCCAGGCCAAGGGCCCCTTCAACGTGGACGAGAAGACAATCTTGGGCATGTCCGCCAAACCGCCCAGACTGGCGCCCTCTTCCTCCGAAAACCCGGAACTGTCTGCTGCGGCCTGCTCCGACATACTGGACATCAGTCGATACGTGGTGGCCCCCATGAGCGTAGTGAATTCCTTCTTTCCCTCTTGCTCGAGCCACGCGAGGTATTCCGGGCCTTCCAAACCCCACCAACCTGGCCAACCATCCGCTGAAGCGTAGCCGTCCAGTGAAATGATCAGGTCCACCATCAAGGTTGCGGGGGTCTCACTCATAGCAGTCTCCTCGTTTGACCGCGGGCTTTAGCCGCGCTCATTGCCCGTGCGCGGGAAACGCTAGTCCTGAGCAAGCCTTCATTCAAGAGGTCGGCACTAGAAGAGGAGAAGGACGAATCCCCCGAGCGTGCTGAGTATCCCGACCCCGGTGAGGATCCAGCCCAGAATGAGCACCGTGTTGTCGTGACGCGGTGGCCTGAGCGAGCATCGCGACGGATGGCAGAGGTCATAGTGGACCACCACTGCACCTGAAAAAACGTTGTTGTCGTGAGCCGGAATGTCCAGCAGGACTTTTTGTTCCTCGTTCGATTGATCGTGCCACCGCAGCCCCAGGAATCCACCTGCGGCGAACTGTTCTCCGTCCGCGGTGGCCCACATGCAACGACGCTTGGCTATGATCCATGCGCTGATCAACAGTGGCACGCCCGGAACGAACCCCACCCACGTCATCATTTCCAGGATGGGGCCAAGGACATCGAGGGAACCGGCCATGACATGATCCTAAGCGCAAGGAATGAAAACGATGTGGGGGGTGCCAACTGCAGGGCGACAATGTTGCTTGGCACCAGGCCTACCTGGAAACTGGAACCGTGCCGGCGAACGTCACTGCAATCGCGCCGGACTGGACGTCCGTGACGTGCAAAGCTTGATCCATGGACCTGGATATCCCGCCGTCGCTGACTATCCCCGCCGCGGAACTTAGCTGGCGGTTCTCCCGCTCGTCCGGACCAGGCGGCCAACACGTCAACACTACGGATAGCCGGGCGGAATTGACGTGGAATGTTGCCGGATCCACAACCCTGACTGATGAGCAGCGGCAGTTGCTCCTTAAGCGCCTGGGACGCAAACTCATCGGCGGTTCCATCACCGTGACGGCATCAGAGGAGCGGTCCCAGCTTCGCAATCGGGAGATCGCCATGGCCAAGCTCGCTGAGATCATCAGGGTGGGACTCGTCCCGGAATCAATCCGTCGCGCGTCCAAGCCGACGCGAGGTTCTGCCCGGCGTCACCGTGCAGCAAAAGAAATCAGATCTGCCACCAAACAACAACGACGCCGACCCGCCGCGGAATGAGGTTTCTTCCCCTGTGACTGGAGGACTACTGGCGGGATCATACAGCCATAGCACCCGTCCAACTCACCTGTCCGGACGGGCCAGTGACCGGTGAGGCCCTGGAGCGCCACTCCTATCTGCTACTGATCTCCACCCACTGTGAACGCCATTCCGGAGCCGGAAAGGCCTCACTCCAGTAGGCAGTTTCCCTGGCGATCCTGCCGTCCCGGAACTCGAAGATGAAGACTGTCTGGTACTGAGGTCCGTCGTAGTCAAGCAACGCCTCAGCTACTACCAGATTGCCGCCGCTGAGCAGTCGTCGGGGCGTGATGGTGGGCAACTGCGGAAAGGCATTGTAAATACCCCTGCGGTTCCCGGCCCCGCGCACAACTTCCCCGGACTGCGGCCAATGCATGACGGCATCATCATGGAACAGCTCATCCATGACTTCAATATGGCGTTCGTTGATGCACTCGATCAGCCGCCTGACCACGTTCTCGTTGACGTCCTGTGGTTCGCCGCCCTGTTCCCCGAGGCCGCCCGGGTTCCCGGCGATTTGTTCAGCCATGAACCGCATTGTCCTCCCGGGGACCGGAAAGCACCATGCCTTGCGTCCTCAACGTGACCTTGCCGGGACTGCGGGCCGATAGAGTCATGTCAATGGACAGTAAACTGACAATCCCCGGGCACCCCGCTTCCAAGCAGCCGAAACCACAGTCTGCCGACTCTGAAGATGGCTTCGTCAGAGTCCGTGGAGCGCGCGAAAACAACCTCCACAACGTGGACGTGGACGTACCCCGCGATGCAATTGTCGCGTTCACCGGGGTTTCCGGCTCGGGAAAGTCGTCCCTGGCATTCGGCACCATTTTTGCCGAAGCCCAACGCCGCTACTTCGAATCCGTGGCCCCCTATGCCCGGCGCCTCATCCAACAGGGCCACAACCCCAAGGTTGAATCGATCACCGGGCTGCCGCCCGCCGTCGCACTCCAACAGCGCCGCGGCACGGCAACCGCCCGCTCCAGCGTTGGCACGGTGACCACGTTATCCAACTCAGTCCGCATGCTTTTCTCCCGGGCCGGCAGCTATCCCGAAGGGGCCAGCCAGCTGGACTCAGACGCCTTCTCCCCCAACACTGCTGCTGGAGCTTGCCCCCAATGCCACGGACTGGGTGTTGCCCACACGGTCACGGAAGAGACCTTGGTTCCTGATCCCTCGCTCAGTATCAGGGATGGTGCGATCGCCGCATGGCCCGGCGCCTGGCAAGGAAAGAATCTCCGCGACATCCTGACTCACCTGGGCTACGACGTGGACACACCCTGGCGGAAGCTGCCCAGGAAGGATCGTGACTGGATCCTCTTCACGGAAGAGCAGCCCGTGGTGGAGGTTACGCCCCAACGAGACCGCGTCGCCAAGCCCTACAAGGGCCGCTTCTGGAGCGCCAAAAGCTACGTGCTCCACACTCTGGCCGACTCAAAAAGTTCCACAATGCGTGAGAGGGTGCTGCGATTCATGGAAACCGGCCGGTGCCCCCAATGCAGTGGCAGCGGGCTTCGCCCGGAGGCACTAGCGGTCACCTTCGCCGGAAAAACCATCGCCGAACTCAACTCCCTGCCCATGACCGAACTGGCCGACATCATCCGCCCCACCACTCAAGTGACGGCGGCCAGTACTGCCTCACGGACCCAGACTTCCGGTGAAGTCAACGAAGTAGCCCTCGCCATCACCCGCGACCTCCTGAGCCGGGTCACGGTACTCCTGGACCTGGGGCTTGGCTACCTGGCGCTGGGTCGCCCAACACCAACGCTCTCCCCCGGCGAGATGCAACGACTCCGGATAGCCACGCAGCTGCGATCCGGGCTTTTCGGTGTCATCTACGTCCTTGATGAACCTTCTGCCGGACTTCATCCTGCCGATGCCGAGCCGCTTCTGGAGGTGCTGGACCAGCTTAAGCGCTCCGGTAACTCTGTGTTCGTGGTGGAACACAACATGGACCTGGTCAGGGCGGCCGACTGGTTGGTCGATGTTGGCCCGCACGCTGGCGAGGGTGGAGGACATATCCTCTACAGCGGCCCAGTAGCCGGACTGGCGGATGTACAGGACTCCGTGACGCGGCCGTTCCTCTTCCCTGGGCGCGGCGACGGCGTCGCCGGTGTTGAAGCAACCCACGACGCCGGTCTGGTCGCCGCCGGGACCAGGCCCGCGTCTCCCCGGCCACCAAAAGAGTGGCTCACGCTCCAGAACATTAACAGGCACAACCTTCGCGACGTTAAGGCTGAGTTCCCGCTTGGCGTGCTGACAGCGGTGACAGGCGTCTCCGGCTCGGGCAAGTCAACCCTGGTCAGCCACGTTCTGGCCGAGGTGGTGGGGGCAGCGCTACATCCGGAAGCCCCTGACACAAACGCCCCAAGCGCAGACACCCGGCCTATGCAGGACGCTGTGGGTTTGGTGTCCGGACTCCACCAGCTCGATCGCCTGGTGAAAGTCGATCAGAAGCCCATCGGCCGGACCCCCCGTTCCAACCTGGCCACTTACACGGGGCTCTTCGACGGAGTCCGGAAAGAATTCGCGGCCACTCAAGGCGCGCGTTCCCGAGGCTTCGGAGCTGGACGGTTCTCCTTCAACGTGGCCGGAGGCCGCTGCGAAACCTGCCAGGGAGAAGGGTTTGTTGCCGTGGAGCTGCTGTTCCTGCCAGGCAGTTACGGCCCCTGCCCCGAATGCCAGGGTTCGCGATTCAATCCAGAAACCTTGGAGGTTACCTATCGTGGACGCAATATTGCCGAGGTCCTGGGCATGACCGTAAACGCAGCGTCCGACTTCCTGGCTGATCTCCCCGGCGTTGCCCGCAGCCTGCAAACCCTGCGCGAAGTGGGCCTGGGCTACCTCCGGCTAGGCCAGCCCGCCACAGAGCTTTCCGGCGGCGAAGCCCAGCGCATCAAACTCGCCACCGAACTGCAACGCGTCCAACGAGGCCACACCCTGTACTTGCTGGACGAACCAACCACCGGACTGCACCCTGCCGACGTCCAGCTGCTCATGGCCCAATTGCACAAGCTGGTTGACGCCGGCAACACTGTCATCGTGGTGGAGCATGAGATGGACGTCGTGGCCGGCGCCGACTGGGTGATCGACCTGGGTCCAGGTGGTGGCGACGCCGGCGGCGAGATCATGGTCGCAGGCCCGCCGGCCGTCGTCGCGGGTTCGCGAACAAGCCGGACAGCACCCTACCTCGCCGCCGCCCACGGGCGGTAGCCTACCGCCGGGGAATGTTGCGCAGGTTGCTTCGTGCCATGCTGACAGCCTCCCCGGCACCACGGTTCAGGACCACTTTGGACATTGCGGTAGCGAATCCAATGACCTGCGAACCCGAAATCTTCGGCGGAATGGACAGGGCGTTGGGGTCGGTGATGAGTTCCACCAAGGACGGACCTGGATGGGCAAACGCCGCCCGGTACGCCGCCTCGATGTCAGCGGGATCCGTGACCCGGACTGCGTGGAACCCCAAGGCCTTGGCCACCGCCGCATAGTTGGCGTCCGGAACGTCCACGCCGAAGTCGGGTAGCCCGTCCACCAGCATCTCCAGCTTGACCATGCCCAGGGTGGAATTGTTGAAGACCACCACATTCACCGGCAGCTGGTGCGCGGCCACGGTGATCAGCTCGCCCAACAACATGGACAGTCCGCCATCTCCGGACACGGAAATTACCTGGCGTCCGGGATAAGCCACCTGCGCGCCAATAGCGTGCGGGAGTGCGTTGGCCATGGACCCGTGGAGGAAGGAGCCGATCAGCCGACGCGTGCCTAACGGGTTGATGTAGCGCGCGGTCCAGACGTTGCACATGCCGGTATCGGCCGTGAAAATTGCATCCTCGGCCGCAACCTGGTCAAGGAGCGACGCCGCGTATTCGGGGTGGATGGGCTGTTTTTTCTCCACCTTGCGCGTGTAGGCGCCCACGGCTTTGTTCATCAGGCGGTCATGCTTCTTTAGCATCTGGTCAAGAAAGCGCCGGTTCTTCTTAGGCGTCACCAGGGGCAGCAGGGCCGTCAAGGTTGGCAACACGTCGCCATGAACTGCAATGTCGACGTCGGTCCGCCGCCCCAGCCGCTGTGCCGCCCGGTCAACCTGGGCCGTCCGGGTGTCCGGCAGGAATTGGTCATAGGGAAAGTCTGTGCCCAGTAGGATCAGCAGGTCCGCGTCCTCAATGCCCTCAGCCGCTGCGCCGTAGCCGAGCAGCCCGGTCATGCCGATGTCGAAGGGGTTGTTGTACTGGACAAAGTCCTTGCCTCGCAAGGAATGGCCGATGGGTGCGTTGACCAGCTCTGCCAGGGCAATGAGCTCGTCATGGGCACCTTCGACGCCAGCGCCGGCGAAAATGGCAACCTTCCCGGCGTCGTTGATGGCGTCAGCAAGTTCCCGGACGCTGGCTGGATGGGGAACCAAAGCGGCCGGACGGAACGTTGCCGGCAGCGGGGTGGGCGCCGTTGCCTCAAGCCCGGCGATGTCACCCGGGAGCGTCACAACAGCCACTCCCCCAAGACCCACTGCATTTTGGATGGCGCTGTGCATGACCCGGGGCGCTTGCTCAGCGGTACTGATCATCTCCGAGTACACCGAGCACTCGTTGAACAGTCGGTCCGGATGGGTCTCCTGGAAAAAGCCACTACCAATCTGCTTACTGGGAATGTGCGATGCGATGGCGAGCACCGGGGCCCCGGTACGGTTGGCGTCGTACAGTCCATTGATCAGGTGGAGATTGCCGGGACCGCAAGAACCCGCGCAAACAGCCAACTTTCCTGTCAATTGGGCCTCTGCAGCAGCAGCAAAAGCGGCAGCTTCCTCGTGGCGGACATGGATCCAGTCGATGCCGCCCTTCGAGGAGCCTCCTGTTTGCCGAACAGCATCCACGATCGGATTAAGGCTGTCGCCAACGATTCCGTAGATCCGCTGCACACCGGCAGCTTGGAGTTGTTCGATGAGTTGGGTGGCAAGTTCCTTGGCCATAGTGTGCAGGCTCCCTCAATGGTGGTGGTGGGCTGACAGGGCCAATATAGTCGGCCCGGCCGGACGTCACCTCCGAATGCCCCCCGCTTAAGCTGCCAGCCGAGTCTCAAACAGGCGCTCCGCCAGCGTCAGCAGATGGCTCGGCACATCCTGGTCATCACCGCTTGTTCCGTGACCGAGGAAAACCGCAGTCCCGCTGACGGTGCCTTCGACAGGAGTGCCTGCTTCACGAATCAAGACCTCAGCCCGAGGGTTCAAAGGCAAAGGAACATGAATTGCCTGGTCATTGACCAGAACGTGCCATCCACGGCCGGTTATTGCCTCAACATTCCCCTCCACCAATGATTGCTGCATTTCCATGACCGGCTCAATCCTTTCCACACGGATACACTCGTGGATACGTGCCGGGATAATGAGTACCGTGATGAGATACCGCATCGCTTTAATTTCCGTTTCTCTACCCTTACCGCCTTTCCAATTCGCAACTGGTGATGCCGGCCGGCGGTACTAGGTGGCCGGCATCACCGAACAGCATCACCGAACGGCGGCAGCAATTCGGCCCTTCCGATGGTTATCGCTGGTTTTTCCTGGGTTTTGAAAAGAGATTCTCACTACCCTCAGCCTTTGCCCTCTTTTCGGCTCTCTTTTCCAGAATAGTCTTGCCGGACTTTTTCGACCTGGCACTATTGGGTGACTTACCGGACATTTTAGGCTCCTTCAATATTTTGGATATGACAACACCATACCCACTTATTTTTTTAAAGCCAGTTACGGAATTTTGGGCTTCATGCCTACGAGGTTTCTCTGCCTTTCTCCACGGCAACTCTGGCTGGGAGGGCCGTTCATTGCTAGCGTGGCCGCATGAACCCGTCGAAGTCCCCGGCAGAGATCCTCGACATCGCCGGCAACGAGGTCCGCATCTCCAACCCGGACAAGGTGGTGTTCCCCGAGCCCGGGCTGACCAAGCTCGATCTCGTGAACTATTACCTCGCAGTCGCGGACGGTGCGCTGCGCGGCGCGGGAGGGCGCCCCATGGTGCTCAAGCGCTTCCCCAAGGGCATCGATGCTGAACCGTTCTTTCAGAAACGCGTGCCCGAGAACCATCCCGACTTCATTGACACGGCAACACTCCACTACTCGTCCGGAACTTCCGCCGAGGAAGCGGTCATCCGTGATGCGGCAGGCCTCGCGTGGGTGGTGAATCTGGGATGTCTGGACCTCAACCCGCACCCCGTACGCGCGGAGGACCTCGACCATCCGGATGAGCTTCGGGTGGACCTGGACCCCATGCCCGGCGTTGACTGGTCCCGGATTGTGGACACCGCGTATGTAGCACAGGAAGTGCTGGACGACGTCGGACTGGTGGGGTGGCCAAAGACGAGTGGCTCCCGCGGCCTGCACATCCTGGTGCGCATCACGCCGCAGTGGTCCTACCGGGATGTGCGCCTTGCCGCCGAGACCCTGGCCCGCGAAGTGGAGAACCGTGCTCCGGGGCTGGCAACGGCCAAATGGTGGAAGGAGGAGCGGGGCGAGAGCGTCTTCGTCGACTTTAACCAGAACGCCAAGGACCGCACCGTAGCCTCCGCGTACTCGGTCCGCTCCCGGCCCGACGCCCGGGTCTCGACGCCGCTCACGTGGGACGAGGTGCGTTCCGCCCGGCCGGAGCAGTTCACTGTCCGCACAGTGCCCGCGCGCTTCTCGGATGTGGGCGACCCGCACGCAGGAATCGATGAAGCTCCCGGCTCGCTCGATGCCCTTCTGGCTTTGGCTGCCGAGCTCGGCCCCGCCGAGAAGGCCCCCAGAGCAGGCGATGGCTCGGGTCGGAGGGTGTCAATGATGCCACTGGTCGAGGTAGCCCGGACCAAGACCAAGCCCGAAGCCGAAGAAGCACTCGATGCGTGGAAGGAACGGCACGCAGACGTTGTTTCCCTGCTTCGCCCGGCCGACGTCCTGGTGGACGGGATGCGGGGATCGAGCTCGCTCTGGTACCGGGTACGGGTGAATCTTCAACACATCCCGGAAGAGCGACGACCGGCCCAGGAGGTGCTGATCGCAGACTACGACCCGTGGGCGGGCAAGGAGTGGCCGGCATCCGGAGGCTGAGAGTTCTGGCGCGGGCGGTGGCGTGGCGGTAACTTTGGAGTACTTTTCCTTGAAGCAGCCGAGGTACCGGAGGCACTGCCGATGCAAGGCTTGTCCGCGTCACTGGTCCTCATCGCCGTGTTGGCTGTGGTGGCCCCCCTTGCTGCACGGCTCCTGGATCGTTGGGTCAAAGTGCCCATTGTGGTCTTTGAAATTGTTCTTGGCATCCTGTTCGGACCAAGCCTCCTGGGATGGGTCCAGTCCACTCCCTTCACGGACACGCTGGCTGATTTCGGGCTGGCCATGCTGTTCTTCGTTGCCGGCAACGAGATTGACTTCGCGGCAATCCGCGGCCGTCCCCTTTACCGTGCCTCTGCAGGGTGGGCCATCTCCTTGGCCGCAGGCATCGGGGCAGGTTTTGTCCTGGGGCCCTCACCGGAAGCCGCCGTGATCATTGGTGTTGCTTTGTGCTCCACCGCTTTGGGCGCTTTGCTGCCGATCCTCCGGGATGCCGGTGCCTCCAAGTCGCCGATCGGTGTCGCCGCTACCGCACTGGGCGCGGCCGGCGAGTTTGGGCCGCTCATAGCCATCTCCTTGTTCTTCAGCGGCAAGCAACTAGGTGTGGCATCAGGAGTGCTTCTGGGCTTTGTCCTGCTGACCGGCGTGGCAATCTACCTTGCCTCGCAGGCACGGCACACGCTGTTCCACGCCCAGGTCACTGCCACCCTGCACACCAGCAGTCAGTTTGCCATGCGGTCCATCCTGTTGATTCTTAGCTCGCTGGTGGTGCTCAGCATGGTCTTGGGACTCGATATGCTGCTGGGAGCCTTCGCCGCAGGGGTCCTCTGGAAGGTCACCATTGCACGCGCTCCTGTTGCAGGCCGGAAAGTCATCGAGACCAAGATCGACGCCGTCGCCTTTGGCTTCCTGGTGCCCATCTTCTTCATAGATACCGGCATCGACTTCGATTTGGGCGCACTGACCTCCAGCCCCCTGACGTTGGCCATGGTCCCGCTGTTCCTGGCGCTTCTGCTGCTCATCCGTGGCGTGCCGTCCTTGCTCGCCACGCCCCCGGGCTCCTCGCGGGCGGACAAACAGGCCCTTCTGCTGTTCGGAGCCACGGCTTTGCCCATCATCGTGGCAGTGACAACCATTGGCCGGGAGCACGGGTACATCACCAGCGGAATATCCTCGGCCCTCGTAGGGGCAGGGATGCTCTCGGTACTCCTGTTTCCGTTGCTGGCGCTTCGCCGGCTGCGCCGCACGGCGGCGCCGGAGGCAACGCTTCGCACGCCAAAAGCCTGATGCTTCGCGGCTGCTCTGAAGCAGCCCCTGCAAACGCAACAAGCGCACGACGGCGGTATCCCGCCGTCGTGCGCTCCTCTTACTTAGGTGTACGCGACTCCGCCAAAGGTGTTGCCCCCAGCGTAAGCGGCCCATAGGCTCGTAGCGTGAGTGGCAGGGACGGCAAACCGACCAGCGGGACCGACCGGCGACCGGGTGAAGGAAATTAAGGCATGGCAACAGGAACAGTTAAGTGGTTTAACGCTGAAAAGGGTTTCGGATTCATCGCCCCGGACGATGGAGGCCCTGACGTGTTTGCTCACTACTCAGCAATTACGTCGAGCGGATACCGTTCGCTGGAGGAAAACCAGAAGGTCCAATTCGACATCACGCAGGGTCCCAAGGGTCCGCAGGCGGAGAATATTCAGCCCGCCTAAGTTCAGTACATAAATGTCACACCAGGAGACCGGCGGGGCCTAGCGGCCTCGCCGGTCTCCTGGTGTTTTTACGCCCGGCCTTTGAGGATCAGGTGCCAGTAGACCTGCGGGAACATATCTCGGTCCACCCACCAGGAGAGCCGGCTTTCCTTCCACGTGGCTACCTTTGGAATGGTCGGCATGGGTTGGTAGTGGTGGTCAAACTCGGCAAAGACCACCGTGTTCCGCGAAACGGTGAACGGGCATACGGAGTAACCATTGTACTTTTGGCTCAGCGGTTCGCCCTTGCGGGCCGAAAGCAGGTTCTTCGCCAGGACCTTGGCCTGCTTGCGCAGCGCACCGCCGGCTTTCGAATTGGCGGTCCCTGCAGCGTCGCCCAGCGACCAGACATTCGGGTACCTGGGGTGCCGCAACGTCCGGGTGTCCACCTCCACGAAGCCGTGCTCGTCCCCTACCGCCGGCAAGTCAGTGGCTTTGAGCCAATCCGGCGCGGACTGGGGCGGGACGGCGTTGAGGACGTCATAGGAGAGGTCCTCTGACGTGTTGTCAGCGCTATTCCGAATGGTTGCCGTGCGGCTGGCAGGGTTTACCGCCACCAGCTCGCTGTTTGTCCGCAGTTCTATTCCGTACTCGGCAATCTTGCGGTCCAGCTCCCGGTCAACCTCGGGAATGCCGAACACTGTGGGATAGGGCTGGACCATGACAACCCGGATGTTGTCCAGGACGCCCTGTTCCTTCCAGTAGTCACAGGCCAGATACATCGGCTTCTGACTGGCCCCGGCACATTTAACCGGACCCGAAGGCATGGTAAAGATGACGGTGCCCGACCTCATGGAGCTCAACAGCGTCCAGAGCTTGGGTGCGAGCTCGAACTCGTAGTGAGAGGAGCCATAGGGTGAGTGCACTGCCTCGGCCAGCCCCGGAACGGCGTCCCAGTTGTACTGCAGCCCCGGGCAGAGAACAAGGTGCTCGTAGGTTACTTCGGAGCCGGAAGCCAGCGTCACCGAGTTGGCCTTCGCGTCCACATTCGCTGCCTTGTCCTTGATCCAGGCGACGCCCATTGGGGTTACGGATTCCTGGCTCCGGACGGCTTCCTTGACTTGCGCACGGCCACCGGCGATGTGGGAGAACAAGGGCTGGTATAAATGGTGTTCCTTGGGTTCGATGAGGGCGATGTCCTGGACGCCGTACCGCTTCAACCGGGCGGCCAGGGACACGCCTCCATTGCCGCCGCCGATGATGACGACCTCGTGCCGGCGCGCCATTCCGCTAGCTCTTCTCGGTCAAAGCGGAGCCCTTGTGCGCTGCCCTGGCTCCGGTCTTAGCTGACTCCACCACATACTGCGGCTCGTCTTCGCTGGCCACGTGCTTGTTGCCGTCCAGCACAAAGTCGCTGGTCTTCTTCTCCACGATCTTTCCGTGCGTCTTGCCCTGCGGGGTGTTCCACTCCACGCGTGTTCCCTTGCTCAGTGCCATGTCCGCTCCTAGTGTGGTCTCGGCCGGGGGTGACCCTGGTCAACGTCGACTTCTCCACAATAGTAAGCATGATGATCATCTATGTCTCAAGGTTCACTGCTGTTGTCCCTGGCCATCGGCGTCAACTGCTGCTCCACCTGGTCCTCTCCCCCCGGTGTTGGTCTTCCGGGTGATCAACCAGGTAATGAACCACAGCACCACGCCGATGGCCATCAGCCCGCCCGCCACTTGGTACTGGATGAGGTTCCTTCCCACCCACGGACCAGCGAGGAAGGCACACAAGAGTGCGGCCACCAAAGGCAGCTGACCGGGCGAGGTGAAGAAGACCTTCCGGTGCGGATCGCGCTTTCGGCGGAGAACAACACATGCCACATTAACCAGGGTGAACACGCACAGCAGCAGGAAGGCCGTGGTTCCGGAAAGATTCGCCACGATGTTGCTTGAGGGGTCGCTGCTGACGTACCAGATCAGCCCCAAGGCAAGGACGGTGGAGAACAGGATACCGGCCCATGGCGACCGGCGACCGGGCAATACCCGCCCCAAAGACCGCGGCAGAACGTGTTGGCGCGCCATGCCGTAAATCAGCCGGCTCGCCATCAACATGTTGATCAATGCTGTGTTCGCTACGGCGAAGACAGCGAGGAAGGGAAAGATCTTGTCGATGGGAAAATCAGGGGAACCTTTGTGCACCACTTCAAGGAGTGCCGCTCCTTCGGCTTCCCTGATCTCTCCGAGCTCGGCCGGGGTGAGCACACTGACCACAGACACAGCTACCAGCATGTAGAGGATCACCGCGATACCAAGACCTGTCAGCATGGTGCGGGGAAAAATCCGCTCCGGGTTCCTGGTCTCTTCAACCATGTTGACGGAGTCCTCGAAGCCGACCATGGCGAAAAAGGCAATGGACGTGGCGGCAGTGACAGCCAGGAACAGCCCCTTGTCCTGGTAGTCGGTGAACACGAAAATTTCCTGAACGTTGCCGGTTCCCTGTGCCATGACGAAGAAGCCAACCGCAATGACGATGCAAAGGGCGACTACCTCCACTGCCGTGAGAATGACGTTGAACTTCACGCTCTCCCCCACGCCACGCAGGTTGATCGCTGCCAGCAGCAGCATGAATCCCAAAGCCACCGCGGTGATCACGCCGCGGTCAGGAACCTCCATCCAGCCGTTGATTTGAAGGCCACCAAAGAAGTTCTGGGCAAGGACGTTGGCAGAGGTCGAGGCACTGGTGATGCCGGAGCAGACAACGGCGAACGCCACGAGGAAGGTCACGAAATGGATCCCGAAGGCCTTATGCGTGTAGAGCGCTGCGCCGGCGGCCTGGGGGTACTGCGTCACCAGCTCAAGATAGGAAAACGCGGTAAGAGTGGCCACCACAAAGGCCAGCAGGAACGGCAACCAAACGATCCCACCCACTGTCCCTGCCATTGTGCCGGTGACCGCATAGACCCCGGCCCCCAGAATGTCGCCCACAATAAAGAGGAGGAGCAGTTTGGGTCCAAGCACGCGTTTAAGCTCCGGCTCCTCACCTGCTGGCGTTGCTTCCAAGGCGTCGTCTGACGTGGTGCTCATGGTCCACCCCCGGCCCGTACACGGTCCCTCGAACCGTGTCAGTGATCTGATTTATCTCACTGTGATCCCGAGGCCCGGGTTTGGCAACACCGTCCGGTGAAAAGCCGGAACAGCCCTAGCGAAGTTGCCCTGAGTCCCCGGTCACCGAAGTACGCGAACCGTAATACTCAGTCAGCCTGGCCAGTCCTTCATCAACGGATACATCAGGTGTCCAGTTGAGGAGTTCACGGGTTAAGCGTTGGTCAAACCAGTGGGCGGTGGAGAGCTGCTCGGCCAGGAACCGGGTCATGGGCGGCTCCTCTTTGCGTCCGGCCCAGGTCCACACCCTTTCCACTACTGCCCCGGCAGCCCGTGCCAGCCCACCAGGCACAGACCACGACGGCGGGGCCACGCCGCCAGCTGCACAAATGCCTGACAACAGCTCCCCGATGGGCCGGGGCTCGCCATTACTCACCACCACAGCCTTGCCATGAACGTGCTCCATGCGGTGCAGCGCTGCGACGATGGCCGATGCCGCATTGTCCACGTATGTTGTGTCGATCAGGGCAGCGCCGGAGTCCAACAACGGTAAGCGGCCGTGGCTGGCGCGAGCCAGGACGCGCTCAACCAACTGGGTGTCGCCGGGGCCCCACACAATATGGGGCCGCACTCCTGCTACCCGCAAGTGGGATCCATCCGCTGCGAGGGCCAGTAATTCAGCCTCAGCCTTGGTGCGGGCATAATCTCCGCGTGCATGCCGCGGGTCAGCCTTCTCCGCACCCGCTCCCATAATGGCTGCTCCGGAATGGGCCACAGATGGCGACGAGACGTAGACAACGTCCCGCACACCGGCCGCCTTGGCATGGTGGAGCAAGCTGCGGGTTCCTTCAACATTTACTGCTTGGAACTGAGCGGGGCGCCCGGTGATGGAAACTTTGGCAGCAAGGTGTATGAGTCCCTCCGCACCGTCCACTGCCCGGCGGAGGGCAGCGTCGTCGTTGATGGATCCGCGGAAATCTTCCACGCCATCCACCCCTGACGAGCGGCGCTGAAACGAAGCCACATCATGGCCTTGATGCACCAACTGCCGGGCCACCTCGCCGCCGAGGAGTCCGCTGGCACCAGTGACGAGGACCCTCACGGCTTCCCCGTGCGGCCGCCGGCCAGCACCTGCGAAGCCCAACGTGCCAGACGCGTCCTGTCGATCTTGGCGTTATGCCTGATATCTGTGGGCTGCGCAGGGACTACGAGCACAGCGCTGACATCAACGCCGGCCTCGGCAGCTGCTCGACGGACGCTCCCTGCGAGTTGCGGCTCAGCCGGGCCGGCTTTGGGAACCGCAGGCACGGTCTCCACCACGGCCACCACAGCCTGTGTGCCTCTCGGACCGACTCCGGCGATGGCGGCCATTCGCACGGCGTCCAGGCGTTCGATGGATTGTTCGGCACCAACTGGAGTCACCGCACCCCCGGGCGCCGTCACCACATGGGCAAGGCGCCCCTCCACCCACAGTCGGCCTGCGGCGTCGAAGTGACCTACATCGCCCGTGGCATGCCACCCGGTCAGGCTGGTGCTCTTCCGTTGCGTCATCCAGAGCCTGTCATAGGCTTCTTTGACGTGCGGCGCGCTGACCAGGATCTCTCCGGTCACCCCGGCCTCAGTGCCACGGTGCTCTCCCGACGCGGTCCCATCGGCCGCCAGCGGAACGATCGCCAACCGGGCTCCGTGGACGGGCACGCCCACACAGACTCCGTTGCCGGCGCCCGGGACGGTCCCGGCGGCAGCATCAGCGCTTGCCGCCTGAATCTCTTCAAAGCTGATGTCAGTGACCGGCAACGCCTCAGTCATCCCATAAGGGGTATGGAGGGAAGCTCCGGGCATCAACACTTGTACCTCCGCAAGGAGGGACTCAGGGACGGGCGCGCCGGCGGATAGAAGCATCTTCACGTTACCAAGAGCCAACGCCTGGGAGCCACTGAGGTTATCCCGGGTGGCAACCACGTTACGCAAAGCCGCCGGGGACGCGAAGACCACGGTGGCGTCAATGGCAGCAACGGCAACCGCCAGTGCCCGGGCTGTCAAAGTCCGGGGGGCTGTAACGTCCATGGCGGGGGTCACCGAGACGGCTCCGAGCGCCGGCCCCAGCAACGCAAAGGGGGCGAAACCAGCCACCAGCCGTGCACCGGCACCGATCCCGAAAGTAGCGGCAACCGTGTCCCGCATCGCGGCAAGCTGCCGGTGCGTGTAGAGGACGCCTTTGGCTGGTCCGGTGGAACCGGAGGTGAAGAGCACGGCAGATGGCGCATCCGGGTCCACGGCTACCACGTGGTGGCCTTCCACACGCTTCGCACCGCTGGTTGCGCGGCTTAGTGCCCCGGTCTTTGCCAGGGCATCCAGCGACGTCTCGACACCCAGGATTCGACGACGGACCCGCGGGAGGTCCCGAATGCTGATGCGGCGTCCCGGCCACCCAAGCACCGAAGCGGCCGCCAGTGCCTTATCGATGCCGATCAGGAAGTCTGCGGTGGCGCCCTTCACGGCGCGACTCATGCCCTTGGTACCGAGTCCGGCGTCGGCGACGACCACCACCGCCCCCAATCTCAGGCAGGAGTAGAGGGCAACTGTGAGGTCGGTTCCGGGCGGAACCATCAAGCTCACGCGGCTCCCTTGACCCACGCCGGCTTCCCTCAGGCCCTCCACCATGTCCAGAATGCGCTGGTCCAGCTGACGCCAGCTCAGTGTTCGGCTCATGCTTCCATCGGGTGCCATTTCAACGACGGCGACGTCGTCCTTCGATGGTCCAGCGGCCAGTTCGCCGAGCGAGTCCCAGAGGGGTCGGAATGTTGTGGCCCCTCCTTCGGCCGGATCCCTGGGCGGGAGGCCGCGGGTAGCAGAGGGCACCACGTGAGAGCTATCGCCGCTTATGGAGCCACTGTGCGCAGCAAGCCAGTCAAACACCGGCGTGGCGATGTCCCTGTCTTCCGCCACGAGATGTCCGGCACCTTCGAAGCGATGCACATCCGTGTGCGGAAGGCGGCTGATGAGGTCTTTGAGGTACCGGTCGGAGAAGATCGGATCCTTCGGGCCCCAGAGCATCAGGGCCGGCACGTTCAGCCCGCGCAAGCCTTCCGCCACGCGTGTGAGCGCGGGGAAGCTGGGATGGGAGGCGTTTGCGGGAATGTCCGCGACGAAATTCCCCACTCCGGCCCGCCGGCCGGCTCCGCGGTAAGGCGCCATAAATGCCCTGCCCACATCGGAGGGAAGCGGCGGATTGGCCAGTGAATGCGTCACACGCAGGAAGGCGTCGGAGGTCATAGTGCCCCACCGGTGCACGGCAGGGTGCAGGGCCAGCCGAAGAGCCGATGGGATGGGAGTATCGGAAGGATGGTGGACAGCGGTGTTGGTCAGTACCATTCCTGCAAGGAGCTGCGGGTGTTCCAGCGCCCAGCCCGCGCTGATCACTCCACCCCAGTCATGGCCCACCGTAACCACTGGCCCTTCCAGGCCCAGTGCATCCGTGAGGTCACCGAGATCGTTGATCCGGTCCGCCAAGCGCCGGAAGGTGCCGGTGCGTTCTGAGTAGCCCATGTCAAGTTGGTCTACGGCAATTACGCGCCATGGATGGGCCGGGCTTGCTCCCGCACTGACCAGTGTCCGCCACAGATACGACCAAGTGGGGTTGCCGTGTACGCACAGCAAGGTTCCGATCGGTGTCAGTTCACTGCGCGTGAGCTGGTCGCCGTTATCGAGCACATGCCAGCGGCGAATTGCGCCCGGATCGTCCACCTCCGATGTGGACCTTACCCGGATTGTCCGGGACCATTGCGGGTCTACGCCGGGCCACTTGGCGGCTACCAAACGATTTCCACCATTCCTGCGTTCAGTCCGGAACCCACACCCATGCACAGGACCCGGTCGCCGGTCGTCAGAGACTGCGCCTGGGCCGCGAGTGTCATGGGAAGCGATGCAGGACCCACGTTGCCCCAATGCGGGAAGGTGATGGGAACCTTGTCCGCGTCCAGGTCTATGGCGTTGATGATTGCCTGGGTATAGGCGTTGCTGACTTGATGGGTGACGTAGCGGTCCATGCTTGCCCAATCCCACTCGGGCTGCGCCTCATGCCAGGCATCCACCACAAGCTGCAGGCCGCCGTCGAGCAGTCCCTTGGTGTCCGTGGACATGCCATCGATGCCTCCAACGCACAGTTCGTGGTGTTCCGTTCCTGCACGCATGACTCCTCCCACAAGCCGGTGCGCGCCCGGGTGCTCATCGGCAGGGCCCAGCACCGCAGCGGCAGCACCCGATCCCAGCGTCAACGTGGCAAACTCGCGGTTGAAGTCTTCCCGAGTGGTTTCAGGACGCTGGAGCCGGGCCAAGGTGGCTTCCTGAGTACCCTGCGCGTCTTCTCCATTGACGATGGCGGCGTACTTGATCTGCCCCGAATCAATCATGTTGGCCGCCAGTATCAAGCCATTCACGAAACCGAGGCAGGCGTTGGCCAGGTCAAAATTCATGGCCGACGACGGCAAGCCAAGCTCGTGGTGGATCTTGACCGCCACAGAGGGTTCGAGGTTGCGCCTCGTCACTGACGTGTTGATCAGCAAGCCGATTTCCGAAGCTTCAACGCCGGCCTCAGCCAGTGCCTTGGCGCCCGCTTCCACTGCAGCATCATCAAACGACGTTCCGGCGGCCCACCAACGGCGGTGGGTGATACCCGCAACCCGCTCAAGCAATCGCGGTGGAAACTTCAGCCTCTGCAGGGTCGAAGCCAATCTCCGGTCGAAATCCGTAGAGCTCACTATCCTCGGAGCCTCTACACTGCTCACCGAGAGCAGCGCGGTGTTGCTGTGCCGGAAGGTCGCATTCCCTGCCAAGTTAAGCCCCTGTTCGTTTCTGTCCTGCCTTCATGCGGTGACTGTACCCATAAAGTGCAACCCCAAGACGTTAACTATGCCGGTGACAACCCGTTCCTGCATATTTGGGCCACCTCGGACCACCTCAAGACCCGGCGTGATGATGGGGCTAGCCTTCCCGGGCCTTCCTGGTTGCGGCGTCGTTGGCCTTCTGCAGCGCTTCCACCAACTCCTTTTTGTTCATGGTTGACCGACCCTTGATGTCCATTTCCTTCGCCCGCCTGTAGAGGTGCTCCTTGGAGGCGTTGGCATCCACTCCGCCGGCCGTGGGCTTGGTGGAGTCCACCCCTTCCTCCGCATGGTTGTCGGAAGGTCCGCGCTCCTCTTTGGGCTCCCAGTGGTCGCCCACTTTCTCGTAACTGTGCTTCAGAGCCGCGAAAGCAGTCCGGGCCGCCCGGCCGGAATCGTTGTCATAGCTTTCCATTGCCGAATCGTAGGTCTTGGCAAAAGTGTCCTGGGCTTTCTGTTCCGAGCGCTGCAGGGTGGATGGCACTTCGTCTTTGCGGGCGTGGTCGTTTTTTCCGGTCTTGGGCATGGTCTCCAACTCCCTGCACTCGTAGATGTCTTCGGTTGATTCAAGTCTGATGTGAAGCGCGGCCATTTGACCACCGAAAGTTGGCTGCTACCATCAAGAGAGAAAGTATGTCCTATCAAGCGAACAAATGGCTACAATCCTCTGCCACCCGCTTTGGGGCAAGGGGCGGAGCCTGAAAACCGGGGTATCCAGTGGTGACTAAACTTGGTCTCAACATCGACCGCTCCTCTCCCGTGCCCCTCTATCACCAGGTAGTACAGGGTATCGAGGCCGCCATCCACAGCGGGGTCTTGGAGCCTGGCAGCCGCCTTGAGAACGAGATCGACCTCGCGGCCCAGCTCAACCTTTCCAGGCCCACCATGCGCAAGGCCATGGACGAACTGGTTCGTTCCGGCCTGCTGGTCCGCAAACGCGGCGTCGGAACACAAGTGGTATCCAGTCAGGTTCGCCGCCCCCTGGAACTCTCCAGCCTCTTTGACGATCTGACCAACAACGGCAAGAAGCCCACCACCACCGTGCTGAGCTTTTCCCATGAAGAAGCCGACGCCGCCACCCTCGCGGCGCTTGAGCTGCCTGCCGGTTCCAAGGTGTACCACTTCACCCGACTGCGCAAAGTAGGTGGCAAACCACTGGCCTTGATGGAGAACTGGGTGCGCGATGACATCGCCACCATGGACGAAGCCGTGCTGGGAGCAGAGGGCCTGTACTCGATCCTGCGCAGAGGTGGCGTCAACTTCCGCCTAGCGACTCAACGCATCGGTGCCATGATCGCCAATGATTACCAAGCACCTCTCCTGGAGACCGACGTAAATTCCGCTTTGGTCACCATGGAGCGCACCGCGGTGGACGATACCGGCCGCCATGTGGAAACCGGCCACCACGTTTACCGCGCCGATTCCTACAGTTTCGAAATGACACTCGTACAGCGCTAGTACACCTCATACAAAGGATTCAGCTTCCATGACCAATTGGGTTTACCCCTTGGGTTCTGCCGCGCACGGCGTGTGGGACATCTCGCTCGGCACTTCCGATTCCGCCATTGCTGTAGACGGCTGGGCACATACCGGCCTCAAGGTCGCCACCATCGCGTCAGGCGCCGCCGTCGACCTCCCTGGGGTTGCTGAGGAGCGCATTGTGGTGCCGCTCAACGGCGCCTTCACCGTTACTGTCGACGGCGTCGACCACGCCCTTGGAGGCAGGTCCTCCGTGTTCCACGGACCCAGCGACGTCCTGTACTCAGGCACCGGAAAGTCCGTCACCATCAGCTCGTCCGACGGCGGCCGCGTCGCCATCGCAACGGCCCCTGCCGATGTCTCGTACCCCACCCGACTGGTGACCGCTGCTGAGACACCCGTGGAATTGAGGGGCGCCGGCAACTGTTCGCGCCAAGTGCACAACTTCGGCACACCGGCTGCACTGGAGGCGGACCGCTTTATTGTGTGCGAGGTCATTACCCCCGCTGGTAACTGGTCCTCCTATCCCCCTCACAAGCACGATGAGGAAAAGGACGGCGAGACCCACCTCGAAGAGATCTACTACTTCGAAACGCAGGTGGCCGCAGGTTCCGGCGCACCGACCGACGCCGACGCGATCGGATACCAGCGGGTGTACGCCTCCGACGAGCGGCCCATTGACGTTTCAGCTGAAGTACGTACCGGTGACGTTGTTCTGGTCCCCTACGGCTGGCATGGTCCCGCGATGGCAGCACCGGGCTATGACATGTACTACCTCAACGTCATGGCAGGCCCGGGTCCCGTCCGTGAATGGCTGATCAGCGACGACCCCCATCATGGTTGGGTGCGGCAGAGCTGGGAAGGCCAGGACATCGACCCCCGGTTACCCTTCGGCGCCTAGCTATCGTCATAGGAAGGCCCTCCCCGCGTCCACCGGATGCGGGGAGGGCCTTTTTTGGTCAGTGATGTTAGCTGGACACTTTGAGGGCGACTTTCACGGGAACACCTGTTGCCAGTGATTCCTGGGCGGCGTCTGCCACACGGGAGGCTGCCACCGCGTCCTCCGGGGTGCACGGGTTCTCACGCTCACCCATCACCAGCTCCACAAATGCGACCATCTCGGAACGGTACGCCTGGTCAAAGCGCTCTGCGAACGTCTGGTGCGGATCCCCGTCGGGGAAAGCGACCGCGGCCTCAGCCGAAGCCACAGCGGACTTCTCGTCCAAGCCCACCATGACCGTCCTGCGTGAGCCTTGAATCTCCAACCGCACATCATGGCCGGCCCCGTTGTAGCGGCTGGCAGAAACCGTTCCCACCGTGCCGTCGTCGAACGTAATGAGCGCCAAAGCCGTGTCCACGTCGCCTACTTCCCCAATGGCTGGATCACCGTTGTTGGATCCCTTGGCATAGACCTCCACGATTTCGCGGCCCGTCAGCCAGCGAAGAATGTCGAAGTCATGGACGGAACAGTCCCGGAACAACCCACCGGACGTTGCCAGGAAATCGACCGGTGGCGGCGTCATATCGCACGTGACGGCGCGCAGCGAGTGGATCCAACCCAATTCGCCGGCCTGGTACGCGCGTTTGGCTTCCAGATAGCCGGAGTCGAAGCGTCGTTGATGGCCGATTTGCACCACGCCGTTGTTGTCCCTGATGTAATCCAGCACAGGCAGTGCGTCCGAAACGTTCATGGCCACAGGCTTTTCGCAGAAGACCGGGATTCCTGCGTCCACTCCGGCACGGATCAGCTCCGGGTGGGTCGCCGTACCCGTGGCAATGACCAGGCCGTCCACACCGGAGCCCAACAGTTCGGCCACGGAGGGGAAGAACTCAGCGCCTAATCCGACTGCGACTGAGCGGGCATGGTCCGTGGCAACGTCCGTGAGCTTCAGGCGGACATTGACGCCCCTGTCCCGGAGCGTTTCATTGAGAGCGACCATGTTGTTGGCATGCATGACGCCGATGCGTCCCACACCAACGAGACCAAGAATGACATCTTTCATATTTTTCCTTCAAAGGTAGGAGTTTCCGGAGTCGTGAACACCACGCCCAGTTGGCGGCGAATCTCATCGGCCACGTCCAGGGTGCGGATGGAGGCCGCCAGCGTCCGTTGGCTGATCTGCGTGCTGCCCGCCACAACTGCCCGGGCCACCGCTGCGGCCTCAAAGTGAAGGCCCTCGAAGTGTCCGCCGGCTGGTTCTTCGTGACGCAGGCGGGTCCCGTCAGGAAACCTGACCTCGAACGGGCCGGGCATGTTGAACGGGCCCTCGATCGCCAGGGTGGCCTTGGAGCCAACAATCGTGGCTGTGGTGGGCGTGAAGTTGTGCAGGTGAGTGTTCACCACAGCCTGCCCGCCGCCGTCGAACGTCATGACGGCCGATAGTTGGGCGTTGACCCCGGACTCATGTGCCTGACCAATGGCATGGAGCCGGTGCGGACTTCCCAGCACCTCCGTGATCAGGGCCAGGGGGTACGTGCCCAGATCAAGAAGAGGACCACCAGCCAGTTCCGCATCAAAAATGCGGTGCGAGCGATCAAAATGCTCGCCATACTCGGCAACCACGGTGGTGATGGTGCCCAGCGTTCCGGCATCAAGTATCTGCCGGATCACATCGAATTTTGGAAGGAAGAACGTCCACATGGCCTCGGCGGCGAAGACGCCGGCAGCCTCGGCCCGCGCAGCGATATCACGCGCCTGGCCGGCGTCGAGTCCGATCGGCTTTTCAACCAGGACGTGCTTGCCGGCCTCGATGGCCATGACGGCGGCCGCGTGATGGCCGGTATGGGGCGTACACACATAGACGATGTCCACGTCCGGGGCTGCGGCGAGTTCCTGGTAGCTTCCGTAGGCGGCGGGGACGCTAAAGGCCTCCGCGAAGGCCTTGGACCGGTTCAGGGATCGGGATCCGACGGCGGCTATCACCTGCCCGGTATGCGCTTGGATGGATTCGGTGAACCGTTCGGCAATCCATCCCGGGCCCATGATGCCCCATCGCAGGCCGGGAGCATCACGGGATTCGGGCACGCGTGAGTGCGGAAGCGTGGGTTGGGTCACGAGTAACTGACTTTGGTCGACGACCCGTCGCTGTGCAGCGACTGGATCATGGCTTGGGCAACCAGGGCAGCGTTGAGTCCGTCCTGTGCACCGGCGAGGGGCGGCGCTTCTCCGCCTGCAAGTGCTGAGACCCACGCTTGCAGCTGGATCCGGTACGCGTCGGCGAAGCGGGGTCGCCAGTCCGCAGGGATGGAGGCCTGCCGGACTCCATCTTGTTCGATGCCCAGCAAGGACGATTCCTGAAGTGACGTGGTGCCTAGCTCGGAAACCACCTCACAGCGGGTGGTGTACCCGTACTGCGCATTCAGGTAGAGCTCCAGCGTTGTTAGGGTCCCGTCAGCTGTTCGGAGGATCATGAATGACGGGTCTTGCAGTCCGGCTTCGGCACGTCGCGTGCTTTTTCCGGCCTGCCACGAGACTTCCGTGACCGGAGAATCCAGGAGCCAGGGAACGATGTCCAGCTCGTGAATGGCCGAGTTGGTGATGGCCGATTCTGCGGTTGTTCCGGGCCCCGCCGCGGCATTGCGGCTGACGCAGTGAACCATGAGGGGCTCGCCCTGCGCCCGGCCTTGCACGGCGCGCCGAAGTGCCACATAGCCCGGGTCGAAGCGCCGCATGAAGCCGAGGGAAAGCAACGAAGCGCCGGTCGCGGCCACGATGTCGGCATCGGCCGCCACCACTTCGAGGCTTTCAAGAAGCGTGGGCGCCAACGGCTTCTCGCAGAGTACCGGGGTCATTGCTTCGAAGCATTCCAAGATAAGGCCCGCGTGTGTCGAGTCGTGCGAGGCGACGACTACCGCGTCAACGTCGCTGGAGTTGATCAATTCCGTCGGGTCCGTGGTGATGCGTGCCAACGGTGGCGCAGCAGCCGCTGCCCGGCCGGCGTCGAGATCTGCCACGAAGGTGACTTCGGCACCCCCAATACTGGTGGAAAGATTCCTGATGTGGTCTGCGCCCATGATTCCGGCGCCAATAACACCCACCCTGATCGGCATGGTGTTCCCTTCTATTGACGATGTGAATGGGCCGTGTGCACAGCTGGCGGGGTCCTTCGAAGAGATCTCCGGAGGACCCCGCCAGTGCACTTTTACGCGTGCTTCGGGCTTCCGGCGTTCACGCTGTCAACGTCCGCTACTTCGGCCTTGACCTCTTTTACGACGTCGCCATGGCCTCCCAGCTGTTCCAGCTCATGGGCGAGTTCAGCAAGCTCAGCGCCACCAGCCATCTGGGCCGTGAGTTCGTCCAGGGTGATGTCCTTCTTGTCGTAGTACCCAATGGACTTGCCGCGCTTGAGCAGAAGGAACCGATCCCCCACCGGGAAAGCATGGTGCGGGTTGTGGGTGATGAAGATGACGCCGAGGCCGCGGTCGCGGGCCTGGAGGATGTAGCGCAGGACCACACCCGACTGCTTCACGCCCAGGGCCGCCGTGGGTTCGTCCAGAATGAGGACCTTGGCGCCGAAGTACACGGCGCGGGCAATCGCGACGCACTGGCGTTCACCTCCGGAGAGCTGTCCGATGGGTTGCTCAACATCACGAAGGTCGATGCCCATCTCCGCCAGTTCCTTGAGCGTGATGGCCTTCATCTGTTCGACGTCCATGTACTTGAACGGGCCGAAGCCTTTGGTGATCTCGGATCCGAGGAAGAAGTTCCGCCAAATAGGCATGAGCGGCACCACTGCAAGGTCCTGGTACACGGTGGCGATGCCGGCGTCCAGGGCATCGCGGGGGGAACCGAACTTTCGTTCCTCACCCATGATGTTCAAGACGCCGTCGTCGTGCTGGTGGAGACCGGCAATGATTTTGATCAGCGTGGACTTGCCCGCGCCGTTATCGCCCAGCACACAGGTAACGCGGCCGTTGTCCACGGCCATGGTGACCTCACTCAGCGCGATGATGTTGCCGTAGTGCTTGCCCACTCCTTCCAAGGAAAGAAGATGGACGGGTGTGTGGGTGAGGGGATCACGCTCATTCTGGAGCAGCGTTTCCTGGTCGATCGCTTTGGCATTCATTTCCGGCCCCTTACTTGAGTTCCGCGCGGCGCTTGACGATGAGGTTGACGATGGTGGCGAGCAGCAGCATCAGCCCCAGGAAGAACTTGAACCAGTCCGGGTTCCACTGCGCGTACACAATGCCCTTGTTGGCCATGCCGAAGATGAACGCGCCGATCGCGCCGCCCACTGCTGAACCGTAACCACCCGTCAAAAGGCAACCACCGATCACAGCAGCGATGATGTAGAGGAATTCGTTGCCCACGCCCTCGCCCGACTGCACAGTGTCGAAAGCGAAAAGGTTGTGCATGCCCAGGATCCAACCGCAGAAGCCCACACCCATGAACAGCCCGATCTTTGTGGCTTTGACCGGGACTCCCACAGCCCGGGCCGCATTCGCGTCGCCTCCTACTGCGAAGATCCAGTTACCCACACGCGTCCGCATGAGCACCCACGTGGCGACGGCCACGAGGGCAATCCAGATGAAGACGGTGATCTTGACGTCGATGCCTGCAATGTTCACCGAGGATGCGAAGACACCGCGAGCGGTGTCGAAGCCGTCCATGTTGGAGATGGAAGGTGAGGAGACAGACCCGCCGATCAACCGGGTCAACCCCAGGTTCAAACCGGTCAGCATCAGGAAGGTGGCCAAGGTGACGATGAAACTGGGCAGCTTGGTCTTCATCAAAATCCATCCGTTGATGAATCCAATGGCCAAGGACACCAACAAAGCCAGGATGACTCCCACCCAGACGTTTGTGCTGAAGTACCAGCTGAACATTGAGGCCGTCAGCGCCGATGAAATCACGGCAACGCCGGTGGAAAGATCAAATTCTCCACCGATCATCAGCAGTGACACACCCACCGCCATGATCCCGATGGTGGAGCTTCCGTACAGCACAGTGGCCAAAGCGTTGGGTTGGGTAAACGTGGGCGAAACCACTGCGAAGAAGATGAAAAGGACGATCGCGCCCACCAGGGCGCCCACCTCGGGCCGGCCAAGGAGCTTCTGCAAAGGACTGCGCTGGGCCACCCGTTCATCTATTGCAGCTTTGGTGAATTTATTCTGGGTAATAGTCATGATGTTCCTCCTTGCTGCCGGGCTGGACTCGACCAGCCCGGCCAGCGGGCTGTTAGCGGATACCCTGTTCAGCGAACGTCAGGACTTCGGCGGCATTGGACTGGTCAACGATTGCCGGACCAGTGAGCACGGACTGTCCGCCGCCCACCTTGAATCCGCCACGCTTGTTCTGCCACAGCGCATCCACTGCTCCGTAACCCTGGAGCCACGGCTGCTGGTCCACGGTAAACAGGACGCTGCCGTCAGCTACCTTCTGAGCCAGTTCTTTGTTGAGGTCGAAGCTGGCGACCTTGGCCGAACTGCCGGCGGTGGTCACGGACTTCAGGAGGGTCAAGGTGATGGGAGCGCCCAGGCCGATGATCACATCAGCATCCTTGGAGGCCTGCAACTTGGCCGTGGCGGTGGACTCTACTGACGTCATGTCCGCCCCGTTGACGTACAGGATTTCCGTACCGGGTACCTTTGCCTTTACACCGGCGCAACGGGCCTCAAGACCCACGTGTCCTTGGGCTTGGATCACGCAAACCGGGTGCTTGTAGCCACCTTCTGCGAGCCTTGTGCCCACGGCCTCACCCGCTAGCTTTTCATTCGACCCAAAGTGCGTGAAAGCTCCGAGTTGGGCTGACGCTGCTTCGCCGGCATTGAAGCTGACGATCGGTATGCCGGCCTCCGACGCCTTCTTCAGTGCGTCTTTCAGCGCATCCGGCGTAGCCAGTGTCACGGCAATGCCATCCACTTTCTGATCCACGGCCTGCTCGATCAATTGCGCCTGCCGGCCCGCCTCCGGATCAGAGGTGTACAGCAGCTCTACGTTGTCCTTCGCTGCTGCTTCTTCGGCACCCTTGCGTACGGTGTCCCAGAAAGTGTCACCTGCGGGGGCGTGGGCGATCAACGCAATCTTCATCCGTTCGGTGGAGGCCACGTGGCCTCCGCCGCCTCCGGAGCCTGCCTCCGGCTCCCTGCCGCCAGTGCTTGAACAGGCGCTCAGAGCCACCAGGGGCACGACCGCCGCAACAAGCGCCGCTTTACGCCACGAAAAAACAGTCACCATAATCTCCTTTGATTCCCAAGTGCGGGCTGCCACTTTGCAGCCTCGGATGCACCGCCTACCTCGATCATGGTGACCTGCCTCACGAATGTCAAGAGTTTGTCCTGACATTAGTATGTTTGTACGTAATAGTTCTCGCCGAAGCTCAGGATCGGGGCGCCGCAGTAGTACGCCGAACCACCAGCGCGGGCTCGATCAGCTTGCGCTGCGTTCCCACGGCGGAGCCTTGAATGCGCGCCAACAGCCACTTTGCGACATCCATCCCCACCGCGTCGCTGCGGTTGTCCACGGACGTCAGCTCGAGATACCGGGATTTCGCCAGCGCTGAATTGTCATACCCAATGACCGATATATCCGACGGCGCCGCGAAGCCGCGCGCCTTGACCGCACCGAACGCGCCAAGCGCCATAGTGTCGTTGGCAGCGAAAATCGCAGTGGTGTCCGGATAATGCTCAAGGAGCCAGCAGGCGGACGCGTAACCGTCTTCTTCCGTGGTACCTCCGCCCTCCCCCACAATCAATGGTTCGACGCCCGATTGCCGGGCTCGCTCCTGGAAGCCGGCCCTGCGGTGGGCTGCGGCACCGCCGGAACCGGAGAGGTGGCCGATTCTTCTGTGTCCGAGGTCCAAGAGGTGGCCTGCTGCCATCGCGCCGCCACCGGCGTCGTCGTTGGTTATCAGATAAGCGTCATCGGGCACCCCGTTCCGCCACCCCGCCACCACAGTGGGAACTTCCGTGCCGCTGAGCACCGTGGCCCCTGGTTCGGCTGCGATCACGAGTCCGTCCACATGCATGGCTAGCAACCCTTCCGCGGCCTCCTTGATGCGGTTCTCCCCGGGGCGGGAATCGGCGAGCATGACCTGGTAGCCATGTTCTGCCAGCACCGACTCCAGCCCCCGCAGCAGATCAACGAACCATAGGTTTCGGTAGTCGTCAATGACGAGCCCGATGCTTTTGGTCCGACTGCTCGCGAGCGTGGTGGCCGCACGACTGGGGCGGTATCCCAGCTCGGTGATCGCGGCTTTTACAGCCTCACGGCGCTTGTCACTGACCTTCCCGGGGTTCTGAAGAACCAGCGAAACGAGCGACGGCGAGACGCCGGCCAGCTTGGCGACATCGTAAATTGTTGGGCGCCGGCGATGCGGCTTATTCGTGCTCATGGCATCACCGTCCGAGAGCAGCAGCCACCTTGGCATGAATGATTGACAGGACATATAGACATGGCTACGCTCGAATTCAGCATACAAAATTGTAGCGCTACAAAATGCCGTCGAGTGTCCCCGCCGCGGCAGTATTTCAAAGGAGAAATCATGGCTGAAAGCCTTGGCGTCGCTGTCATCGGCGCAGGTATGGCCGGAAAGGCCCATGCAGCGGCCTACCGGACAGCATCTACCCTCTACAGCCCGGTGCTCCCTCAGATCCGGCTGGTCTCCATTGGTGACGTGAACGCCGAATTCGGCTCGCTGGCAGCCCGCCGCTTCGGTTACGAGCGGAATGACACCTCATGGCAGGCCATCGCAGAAGCCGATGATATTGATGTTGTGAGCGTGGTCATCGCAAACTCACTGCACCGCGAAGTGGTGGAGGGGCTTCTGGCCGCCGGCAAGCACGTGTTGTGCGAGAAGCCGTTGAGCGATTCGCTGGAAGACGCCCACGCCATGGCCGAAGCAGCACGCAACGCCAGCTCCATCGCACGCATCGGCTTCACCTTCCGCCGCACCCCGGGCATTGCCTACATCCGTGAACTCATCCAGAACGGCACTCTCGGAAATGTCCTGCACTTCAGCGGCCGTTACTGGACCGACTACGGCTTCAGCCCCGAGGCTCCCATGAGCTGGCGCTACAAAGGCGGCCCCGGCTCCGGTGCCCTGGCCGACGTCGGAAGCCATCTGACCTATGTCTCCGAATTCCTCTGCGGTGACATAAGGTCAATCAGCGGTGGGCGGCTCACCACAGCGATCAGCAAGCGACCACTGCCGCTCAGCGCCGTCATGGGTCACGACCATGTGGCTGTCAGCGACACTTTCGAAGCCGTCGAGAACGACGACTACGCTGCATTCAACGCGGAATTCGCAAACGGTGCCGGCAGCTTCGAGGTCTCACGCGTAGCGGCGGGACATGCCAACAGCCTCCAGTTCGAGGTCTTCTGCGAAAAGGGTGCGGCCAAATTCGACCAGCGCCGCCCCTCGGAAATCCAGCTGTTCCTCAACGATGGCTCAGGCAACGAGAACGGTTACCGTCAGGTCATCCTCGGCCCGGGACACCCGTACATTGCCGGGGGCCTTGCCATGGACGCTCCCGAAGTCGGCTTCGGCCAGAACGACGCCTTCGGCTATCAAGCCCGGGCGTTCCTCGAGGAAGTTGCAGGCCTCAGCGAAAGTGCTTCACTGCCGCGCTGCGCCACCTTCGACGAGGGCGTACGCAATATGGAACTGCTCGGGGCCGTCACTGAGTCAGCCCTCAACAACGGGAAGAGAATCACGCTATGAAACTCGGCGTCTACAACGCGATCCTGCACGACCGCCCGCTCCCCGATGCCCTGAAGGTCATTGCTGATCTTGGATTGACCGGTATCGAGATTAATACCGGTGGTTTCCTCCCCGCCGTCCACGTACCCACCATGGACCAGATTCTGGAAAGCGACGCCGCCCGCGACGACTATCTGGCGATTTTCGAAGGCACCGGCGTTTCCATCGCCGGGCTGAACTGCAATGGCAATCCCCTGCACCCGAAACGTGAAATCGGCCAGAAGCATGCCGAAGACATCCGGCGCTCCATCCGGCTGGCACATCGACTGGGACAGAAGCGGGTAGTCACTATGTCAGGGCTGCCCGGGGGTGAACCAGGGGCCACCACTGTCAACTGGGTGGTCAACGCCTGGAACTCAGCGGCACTGGACGTCCTTGATTACCAGTGGGGCATTGCCGCGGATTTCTGGAGGGAAACTGACCGGCTCGCTGCCGATCACGGCGTCAAGGTGGCGTTGGAGCTGCACCCGCAGAACATCGTGTTCAATACCGCTGATGTCCACAAGCTCATTGAGCTCACCGGCGCCACGCATGTTGGGGTGGAACTGGATGCTTCTCACTTGTTCTGGCAGCAGATGGATCCGGTTGCCGTGGTCCGGGAGCTCGGTCCCCTGGTATTTCAGGCGGCCGCCAAGGATGTTCGTGTGAATACAGAGAACGCGGCTCTCTACGGGGTGCTGGACAACAGCTTCCGCCGGCTCTCGCCGGATGAGAATCGGACAAACCTTGGCGGGGACGAGTGGGCCAACGAATGGCCCAAGAACTCCGCGTGGGACTTTGTGGCCCTCGGCCGCGGCCACGACACTGCCTTCTGGACGGAGTTCCTGCGGGCTTTGCATGAGGTGGACCCGGACATGCTGGTCAACATCGAGCACGAGGACGTTTCCTTGGGCCGCATTGAAGGGCTGCAGGTGGCAGCCCAGGTCCTGCTGGATGCCGATGCGGCACTCGCAGCATCATTGAACCCAACGGCCTGAGGCCAAATGGCCCGGAACCTTTGTAACTAAACACCGGGCCCGGATGGGGACAGCGCTCAGGCGCCGTCCCCATCTTTTTGTACTCCGACTCTTTTTGCACTCCGACTTTCCGCAGGCTGCCTACATACGGCAGCCTGAGCCTGCTCCTTGCCGCCGGTGTGGATGCCGTCACCATCACCTACGTTGCTTCGGGTTCCGACGTTCAAGCTGATGCTCTGATCCAGGGGCGCAGGCCGGCAACGGAGCCCGGAACGTGGGGCATCGACGCCCGGGAGAATTGGGGAACGCTCCCCCGCAGGGGCGGGCGTGAGCTTGTCCCGTCCGAGAGCTTGTCCCGTCCGAATAAGGAAACTACACCGGCTTCTACACAGAGTTCGCCAAGGCTGTCCGTGACGAAGGCCCCGAACCAGTGCCGGCAACAGAAGGGATCCAAACCCTTGACGTCCTGGACGCGGCCCGACGCAGCGCGCTGGAAAAAGGTTGTGGTTGCGCTCTCAAGAGTCCCTGTTCCATGGCGCAGAAAACGCCCGAAGCCTGCCGGCGTCGGGCGTTTTCTGCGTGGTTATGGGCAGGAAAACAGTTCTGCTGAGTCAGCCGGTTACTCCAGCCTTCTCTTTGAAAAGGTGCTCCAGTTCCTCAAGTGATTTGCCTTTGGTCTCCGGCACCGTGCGCTTGACCCACACTATGGCGCACAACTGCAGCGCAACGAAGATGAAGAATGTTGCCGAGACCCCCATGAGCGAGACCAACTGCGGGAAGAAAAAGCCGATCAGGAAGTTGATCATCCACAACACAAAAACGCAGATACCCATGCCAATGCCCCTGACGTGCATGGGGAAGATCTCGGACATGGTCAGCCACGTCACCGTTCCAATACATCCCTGCATGGAAGCAAGGAACGTCACCATGAACAGCAACACCAGGTAGCCACGCAGCGTACTTTCCGGCAGGGCAAGGGAAATGAGCGCAATGGCCGTCAGTGATGACGCCGTCCCAATCAAACCGACAATGAGCATGGGTTTCCGGCGCACCCGCGTCATCAAGTACATGCCGACGATGACGGCTGCCACAGACGTCATGCCGTTGAGGACGTTGGCAATCAGGGCCCCTTGGTCCCCGAAACCGGAGGAGGACAAAATAGTGGTCCCGTAATACATGATGGCGTTAACGCCGCTGATCTGGTTGATGATGGCCATGCCAAGACCGACTACAAAGATCCTGCGTATCCACGGCACCGTGAGGTCCTTGAACGTCCCGAGCTTGGACTGATAGTCCTCCCTGGCCGCCTGGCGCACTTCGTCGAATTCGGCCCCCACGTCCCCTGCACTCCGCGTGGAGCGGAGCACTTCAAGGACTTCGCCGAACCGACCGGCTGATGCGAGCCAGCGTGGGCTTTCCGGCAGGACGAGCATGCCGAACCACAGGATCACGGCAGGAAGCGTGGCGATCACCAGCATCCAGCGCCACACGTGCATCTCTTCCGGGAAGAGATTTCCCAGTACCGCGTTGAAGGTAAAGGCCAGAAACTGGCCGGTCACGATCATCAGCTCGTTCTGGGTGACGATCCTGCCCCGCTGGGCGGCCGGGGACATCTCGGCCAGATATACAGGAACAATCACCGAGGCACCGCCAACGGCGAGACCCAGGACTGTGCGGGCAAGGACCAGGAGCTCCGTGCTGGGCGCCAGGGAACAACCCACGGTGGCAAAGGCGAAGATCAAGGCCAGGCCCATGATCGTCTTGCGCCGTCCGAAACGGTCAGATAACCGTCCCGCACTGATGGCACCGAATGCTGCGCCGAAAAGCAGGGTGGAGGTGACCAGTCCTTCGGTCAACGGTGTCAGTCCAAGGTCTTTCTGCATGAAGGGAAGGGCGCCGTTGATCACGCCGGTGTCGTAGCCGAAAAGCAGCCCGCCGAAGGTCGAGAACAAGGCCACTTTGCGGAGGAATTTCTTGGGGTTCTCCGGCTTGCTGGTCTTCCCGGATACTGCTGGAAGAGTTTCAAGCCGGCTGGTAGAAGTCCTGATTCTCCCTACCGCCTTACTTTGTGCGGGCGACGTAGTCGACCATCGTCTTGAGCTGGTAGCGGGAAACATCCTCCGCGTTCTCATCCTCGGCGAATACCGAAGAGACCATTACGGTGTTCTCCTTGTCCAGGAAGCCGATCTCCTTCAAACCGCCAAAGAACTCGTCCCAGTTCACGTCGCCGTCGCCGATTTTCAGGTGCTGGTGGACGCGGACGGCGTTGCCGGGAGGGTTGGTGATGTAGCGAAGGCCGTGGGAGGCGTGGTGGTTCATGGTGTCCGAAACATGCACCAGACGGAGCTTGTCCCCCGCGGCCCGCATGATCTCCAACGGCTTGTTGCCCATGTGGAAGCTGTGCGAAGCGACGTAGACCATGCCGATGTTCGGCGAGTTGACGCCCCTGATGACGCGGATCGCGGCCAGGCCGTCCTCCACGAAGTCGTCCGGGTGCGGATCAATCAGGACGTCCAGACCCTCGCGTTCGATGATCGGGAGCAGCTCCTCCATGGAGCGGTAGAACGCCCGCTCGGACTCCTCGGCCTTCTCCGGACGGCCGCTGAACTCCGTGTTCATCGTCTGGACGCCGAGGTCTACTGCAATCTGGATGGCGCGCTTCCAGTAACGGACTGCAGCTTCCCGGGCGTCCTCGTCCGGACCCGACCAGCGCAGGACGGGTAGGACCGAGGCTATTTCGACGCCGGCGTCCTTACAGGCTGCCTTAAGTTTCCCGACGAGTTCGTCATCGGCCTTGGGGTGGTTGAAGAACGGGATGAGGTCCGCATGGGGGGTCATCTGCAGGTACTTGTAGCCAAGATCTGCCGCCACCCTCGGGAATTCCAGGAGTGTGTGGCTGTGATGGAATGGCGTGGGATCCAGTGCAATTTTCATGGTGGCTATCCCCTACTTGTAGAGATCCGGCTTGGTGTTCAGCTGGACCTTGACCTTCTCGCCGGACTTCTGGGCCTCGACGCCTGCCTCGCAGCAGGCTGCTGTGGCGTAACCGTCCCAGGCAGTGGGACCGCCGATTTCACTGCGAAGGGCGGCGTCCACCCAAGCCTGCACCTCGACGTCGTACGCCGCTCCAAAACGCTCTTCAAAACCGGGGGTGACGTTGCCGCCCCATTTGCCCGCTGACTGGACGTACGGGCCGTTGTCCCCGCCAATGCTCACAATGCCATCCTCGAAGGACGCCTGCGTGGCCACCTGGTATCCGAACTTGGCGTTGACGTAGATTTCGACGTCGGCCAGCACACCGGATTCGGTTTCCAGCAAAACGTGCTGGGGGTCATGCTGGCCGCTGGGCGCAGTGCGGGTGGGCTTGCCCAGGCGGACCTGGACTGAGGTGATTTCTTCACCGGTGAAGTAGCGGATGGCATCGAACTCGTGGACAACGGAGTCGTTGATCAGCATCTCGTTGGTGAAGCCCTCGGGCGTGCTCGGGTTGCGGTGCTGGTGGTGAAGCATCAAAAGCTCCCCCAATTCGCTGTTGCGGATGATGGCGCCCAAGGCCGAGTACTCGGCATCGAAGCGGCGCATGAACCCCACCTGAATGCGCTTGTGGCCCAAAGCCTGCTCAGCCTGGACCACTTTCCAAGCGCTCTCGGCATCCGGCGTCAGCGGCTTCTCGCAAAGAATCGGGAAGTCCTTCTTCAGTGCCTTATAGAGGATTTCCTCGTGGAGGAAGCCCGGGGTGGCGATCAAGACGGCGTTCACGTCACCGTTGTTGAGCGCTTCGTCGGCACTGGCAAGAGCAACGGCACCGTCGATGCCTTCAATTGCGGCTTGCGCGCGGGCCAGGTCAACGTCGACGACGGCGGCTACTTCAGCGCCGTGGATGCGCGTGCTGAGACGCTTGATGTGGTCCGCACCCATGCGGCCCGCGCCGATGACGGCAACGCGGAGATTCTGTGTCACTGTATCTGTCCTTCGTGAGGTTTTTCTGGGGTGCTGCTGGCAGCCGTTAGTGGACCGCGTTACTACTGAATGCGCGTACGGGAGCCGCAGGAGAGCAGGTAGTTGCGGGTTCGTTTAGCGATGGGCATCGGTACATCGAACGCTACCGGGTACATGTCCTGTTCAACGATGCCGAAAATCGGCCGGTTGAGCCCTTCCACCGCTTCGATCACCGCGCGCAGGTCCGGAAGGCCGTTGGGCGGTTCGGTCATGACGCCTGCCAGGTTGGCAGCTGCCCAGGTCATGTTCTTCTCGTTGACCTCGGCAAGGACCTCGGGGTTGATCTGCTTGAGGTGCAGGTAGCCGATGCGGTCCGGGTAGTTCTTGATGAGTTCCAGGCTGGATGCACCACAGTATTCAGCGTGCCCGGTGTCCAGGCACAGGTTCAAGTATTGCGGATCCGTCGCTGCCAGCAGGGTTTCGATGTCCTTCTGCGCACCGACGTGCGAGTCAGCGTGCGAGTGGAACTGCTGGTTCAATCCAAAGTCCTCCAGCAGCACCTTGCCCATGCGGTTGTGGCCGGCGAACAAGTCAGCCCACTGCTCGTCGGTAAGTTCACCGCTCTCCACGGCTTCGCCGGTAACGTCATCGCGCCACATCGCGGGAATGACCACAATGTGTTCGCCGCCCATGGCTGCCGTCAGTTCAGCAACCTTACGGGCCGGCTCCCATGCTTCGTCGTATTGCTTCGCGCCACGGTGGAAAGCAGTGAAGACCGTTCCTGCGGTGACCTTGAGGTCGCGCTGCTTGAGCTCCTCTGCCAAGCGCGTTGGGTCGTTTGGCAGGTAGCCGTACGGACCCAGTTCAATCCACTTGTAACCGGATTCGGCAACCTCATCCAGGAAACGCTCCCACGGTGTTTGCTGGGGATCATCGGCAAACCAAACACCCCAGGAGTCGGGGGCGGTGCCGATGATCAGCTTGTTCTCGACATCAGTCATGACGGCTTTGTCTTCCTTTGTGGCGGCGGGGATCTAGTTGGAGGGGAAGTTGTAGGAGGCGCCGGAGGCATGGGTGGGTTCGGGCCAGCGGGAGGTGATGACTTTGCCTCGGGTGTAGAAGGAGACGCCTTCGGGGCCGTAGATGTGTTTGTCGCCGAAGAGGGAGTTCTTCCACCCGCCGAAGGAGTGGTAGGCCACCGGGACGGGCAGCGGCACGTTGATGCCCACCATGCCCACGGTCACCGAGCGCTGGAACTTACGAGCGTTCGCTCCCGAGGAGGTGAAGATCGCGGTGCCGTTGCCGTACGGGTTGGAGTTAATAAGCTTGATGCCCTCTTCGAGGTCGGCCACGCGGACCACTACCAGGACGGGTCCGAAGATTTCCTCGGTGTACGCGGTCATTTCGGTCTTGACGTGATCGATCACCGTGGGGCCCACCCAGAAGCCGTCTTCGTGGCCCGGGACCACCAAGTCCCGGCCGTCCACCACCATCGCGGCGCCGGCGGTTTCGGCTTCGGTGACGATCTTGACGATGCGTTCTTTGGAGGCCGGGGTGATGACCGGGCCCATGTCGGCGTCGGGTTCGGTGCCGTTGCTCACCTTGATGGCCAAGGCGCGTTCCTGGACCTTTTTCACGATCAGGTCCGCTGCGTCACCCACAGCAACGGCGACGGAGATCGCCATGCAACGCTCACCGGCGGAACCGAACGCGGCGGCGGCGAGGTGATCGGCAGCGTTGTCCAGGTCAGCGTCGGGCATCACGATGGCGTGGTTCTTCGCCCCGCCCAGGGCCTGCACGCGCTTGCCGTGCTTGGTAGCTGTCTCGTGGACGTACTGCGCGATCGGGGTGGAGCCGACAAACGAGATGCCGTCCACGTCCGGGTGGGTCAGCAGGCCGTCGACGGTTTCTTTGCCGCCGTGCAGGACCTGGAACACGCCATCGGGCAGGCCGGCCTGCTTCCAGAGCTTGGCGAGCAGCATCGGGGCGGACGGATCACGCTCGGAGGGCTTGAGGATGAACGCGTTACCGGTAGCGATGGCCATCGGCGCCATCCACAACGGCACCATGACCGGGAAATTGAACGGGGTAATGCCTGCAACCACACCCAGCGGCTCGCGGAAGGAGAAAACATCGATGCCCGTGGAGACCTGGTCCGAGTAGTCGCCCTTGAGCAGCTGCGGGATGCCACAGGCGAACTCGATGACTTCCAGGCCGCGGCCGATCTCGCCCTTAGCGTCGGAGAGGACCTTGCCGTGCTCAGCGGTGATCAGCTCGGCCAAGTCATCGACATGTGCGGCGACGAGTTCACGGAACTTGAACAACACCGCGGTGCGCTTGGCAAGGGAAATATCGCCCCAGGACTCCGCGGCCTTCTTCGCGGCAGCCACCGTGGTGTTCAGATCGGCTTCGTTGGCCAGACGCAGCTCCGCGGAAACCTGTCCGGTGGCCGGATTGTAGACGGGCTGGGTGCGGTCGCCTTCGCCGGTGGTTTCAGCGCCGTTGATGAAGTGGTGGATGGTGGTCAGTGTGGTCGTCGTCGACATGTGCGGACTTCCTTGTGGTCTGTGGCTTTTAGGGCGGGGCTGTGACTAGCCGAGCAGCTTACGCTGGCGGTTCTTGTGGTCTGTATACGTCTTGTAGGCCTGCTGGGTGGATTCGAGGTCTGAGACCTGCGAGACGGGAACATCCCACCAGGACTCGGAGCTCGGGGCATCCAGCAAAGGATCGGACTCAACGTGGATGACGATGGGGCCTGTTTCCGGGGCCGCTTTGGCTTCCTTGATGGCGGCGCCGAGGGCCTCAATGACGTTCTCACCAGGTTCGATCCGGATGACCTTGGCTCCCAGGGATTCTGCGTTGGTGGCGAGGTCGATGGGAAGGTTCTCGCCGGCGTCGAAGCTGTGCTGTTCCTTGTCCAGGACCCGGTACTGCGTACCGAAGCGCTGGGAACCGAGTGATTCGGAGAGAGAGCCGATGGAGGCGTAGCCGTGGTTCTGGATGAGGACCACGATGAGCTTGATGCGTTCGGCGACGGCGGTGACCAGTTCGGTGTGCATCATCAGGTAGGAGCCGTCCCCCACCATGACCACCACATCCCTGTCCGGGCCACCGGCAGCGGCTTCGGCCAGTGCCGCGCGCTTCACGCCCAGCCCTCCCGGAATTTCGTACCCCATGCAGGAGTAGGCGTATTCCACGTGGTAGCCGAAGGGGTCGCGGACTCGCCACATCTTGTGCAGGTCACCGGGCAGGGAACCGGCGGCGCAGATGACAACGTCCTGGTCATCCATGGCCTTGTTGGTGGCCCCGATGATCTCGTTCTGGGCCGGCAGCGGCGTGTAGCGTGTCTCGAAAGCTTCGTCCACGGTTGCGTTCCAGCGCTTCTTCTCCGCTGCGACCTTCTCTTCGAGATCGGCACCCACCCGGTACCCACTCAGTGCTTGGTTGAGCTTCACCAAGGCCTTGCGGGCATCGGCGACGATCGGCAACGTGGTCCCGTGCTTGTAGGCGTCGATCGGTGCGACGTTGATGTTCACGAACTTCACGTCCGGGTTCTGGAACGCGGTCCGGGAAGCGGTGGTGAAGTCCTCGTAGCGGGTCCCGATGCCAATGATGAGGTCCGCTTCGGCAGCGATGGCGTTGGCCGCCGTCGTGCCCGTTGAACCGATGGCACCGAGCGAGTGCTGGTGGTCCCACGGCAGGACGCCCACGCCGGCCTGCGTGTTGCCCACCGGGATGCCCGTCAGCTCAGCAAATGTGGCGAGTTCATCATTGGCGTAGGCGTAAAGGACTCCGCCGCCGGCGATGATCAGCGGGCGTTTAGCGGCGCGGATGGCCTCCACGGCGCGGCGGATGTCGTCATCCTCAACCTCGGGACGGCGGATCCGCCACTCCCGCTCGGCCAGGAACTCTTCGGGAACGTCGAAAGCCTCGGCCTGGACATCTTGCGGCAGCGAAATCGTGACCGCGCCGGTCTCCGCGGGGTCCGTGAGAACGCGGAGTCCGTGGTGGAACGCTGAGAAGAGCTGTTCCGGGCGGGAGACCCGGTCGAAGAACTTGGACAGCGGACGGAAGGCATCGTTGACCGTGATGTCATACGCGTACGGGAGCTCCAGCTGCTGCAGTACGGGATCAGCGGCGCGCGTGGCGAACGTGTCACTGGGCAGCAGGAGTACAGGCAAACGGTTGGTGGTGGCCAACGCGGCGCCGGTCAGCAGGTTCGAGGAACCCGGGCCAATGGAAGTGCTGATGGCGAACGTCTGGCGGCGGCGGGTGTGGCGTGCGTAGCCCACAGCCTGGTGGACCTGGGCCTGCTCATTGCGGCCCTGGTAGTACGGCATGATCGTGGGGTCCGCGGCCTGGTACTGCTTCAACGCCTGGCCCACGCCGGCCACGTTGCCGTGTCCGAAGATGCCGAACGTGCCCGGAATCAGCCGCTCACGGTACTCCACACCATTAATGGAATCCACCGTGTACTGCTTGGAAAGGAACTCGACCACAGCCTGGGCCACGGTCATCCGACGGGTTGCTGTACCCATTACTAGCTACTCCGATACTTTCACTGGAATACGGTCTACCAAGGTGCGCTTGTCCGCAGCGGCGGCCACGGGCGCAGTGTTGTTCAGCAGCGAGGCCGCAGTCGCAACGGCACCCGCCACATCGCCGTCGTGCGGGTAAAGCAACGTCCTGCCCACCGTGAGGCCGCGGACGCCTGGCAATGCCAGAGCTGCCTGCCAGCTGGCGAACACCTCGTCCTGACTTCCGTCAGGGTCACCACCCAACAACACAGTGGGCATGGTGGTGGACGCCATGACGCGTTCCATCTCAGCCACCACCGGGAGCTTCATCCAGGTATAGGCGCTAGTGGAACCAAGGCCTTCGGCAATACCCACAGACTTGATCACGGCATCTGCACGGAGGTCGTTGCGGACCTTTCCGTGCGCATCACGGACAGAGAGGAACGGCTCAACCATAGCGATGAGCTTGCGCTCGGCCAGCGAATCGATGGCTTTCGCCGTGGCTTCAAGAGTGGCCACAGTGTCCGGGTCACCGAGGCAGATGCGTGTGAGCATTTTGCCGCCATCGGCACCGAGCGCTTCCAGCGCAGCGGCAGTATGGCCGGTGAAACGGTCATCGAACTCGTTGACCAGGCCGGCCAGTCCACCACGGTTCATGGAACCGAAGACGAGTTTGCCTTCCAAGGCCCCCAGCAACAGGAGGTCGTCCATGATGTCCGGCGAGGCGAGGATGCCATCAACGGCAGGGTTCGCCAAGGCAATCTGCAGACGGTCCAGGAGGTCCCTGCGATCCGCCATGGCCATGGGCTGTGGACCAACGGCGAGGGCGCCGCGGGCAGGATGGTCTGCAGCGACGATGAAGTTCTGCGTGTTGTGTTTCAGGCCGGGGTGACGGCGGCGGGTGGCTGCAGCGCGGGCCACGGCCTCGGGGTCCTCCAACCTGATACGGCTCAAATGCTCGTAACGGCGGGGGTCATCGTTGGCGCTCAACGAACTGCTCCTTCTGCAAGGGTGGAGGCTCCGACTGTGGCAGCTGCCGAAGCCGCACCGGGGATGGGGCGGCCTCGTTCAGTGAGCAGCGAGGTGACCTCGTCCGGCGTCGGCATGGCATCAGCGCAGGAGAGGCGTGAGGCGACGATCGCACCGGAGGCGTTCGCGTAGTCCAGGACCTCGGACAGCGGCCAACCGGACAGCAGCCCGTGACAGAAGGCGCCGCCAAAGGAGTCGCCGGCACCCAGGCCATTGACGGTTTCCACCGGGACAGGGGCGGAGACCACGCGCTCGGTGCGGGTTTTGGCCATCACGCCTTCCGCGCCAAGCTTCACGACGGCAATTTCGACGCCGGCATCCAGTAGGCGGTCCGCCTGCTCGTCAGGGGTGCCCTCACCTACGGCAACTGCACATTCCTTATCGTTTCCAATGGCAACAGTGACGTGAGGGAGGACCTTGGCAACTTCGGTGCGGGCTTCGGCTTCGGAGGCCCAGAACATGGGACGGTAGTCCAGATCCAAGATGGTGAACTGACCTTGCTTCAGTCCGGCACGGGGCCGGGCCTGATGGGCTTTGATGTGGGCTTCGCGGCTGGGTTCCTGGCACAGGCCGGTGACGGTGGACCAGAAAATGCCAGCGTCACGGATGGCCGCCAGGTCCAGCTCTGCAGCCTTGATCTGCAGGTCCGGTGCCGAGGGAAAACGGCCGTAAAAGTGGAGTGGGAATTCGTCCGTGGCCGGTTTGATCGCGCAGAAGGTCACCGCCGTGGGGTATTCCTTGACCGCGGAGACGAAAGAATCGTCCACATTGAACTTGTGCAGTTCCCGGTGCAGGTAGTTTCCGAAGGCGTCATCGCCGGTACGGGTGATGACGCCCGCGCGTCGGCCGTGACGCGCCGCGGCGACGGCTACGTTGGAGGGCGAACCTCCAAGGTATTTCCCAAAGGACGTTACGTCCTCAAGGTCCACTCCGATGTCGTTCGGGTAGATATCAACGCTGATGCGCCCGATCGTAAGCAGTTCGTGGGTCACGATGATCGTTGACCTTTCTCTTGTGAACTCTAAACCTTTGAGCGCTGGGCCCCAATGCCTTGCCACCCCTCAGTGAGCGGGGCCACAGGACTACTTTGCACCAGATTCAATGTCCTGTCAAAGGTTTGTACTGACATATTTACAACATGACACCGGGTGCCATTATTTGCTCGGCACGGCCAGTTCGCCTGTGACATACTGACTGCGGCCAAAGCCGAACGACCAGTCACCTGGCGAGTTCTCCACATAGCCCACAAAGACGTCCTCACCCGGCACTCCCACCTCAGCCAGACTGCTGGCGATTGCCGCAAATAACGAACTCTTGGCATCCTGGCTGCGGCCACCCTGCGTAAAGATCTGGATCATCACCATCCCGGAAGTGCGCTCAAACCCGAGGCCGGCGTCCTGGGCAATAATCTGACCCTGGGGATGCTCGGTGAGAATGTGGAAGTAATCGCGCTCCGGTATCCCATATTCCGCAAGGATGGCATCGTGAACAGCGCGGCTCAGCGCGGTCAATTCCTCCGGGGTGCGGCCTTGATTGACGTCGATTCGAACAAGCGGCATGTTTTTCTCTCCTAGTTTGTCCTGTCATACTAACAAACTGCATCTTCGAAATTCAAGGATGCCGTGATTCCCTTGGTGCCAACAACAAACAACCCCCCGGCCGCGGGGCGGCAAGGGGGGTGGCGGTAATCGAAGGTGGGTGGACGACTGCCACCCAATGGCACATGTGCCTCACCAAGGCCACGTGATAGGTGATAACCACCAGGGTCAGCGAACGCTACGCCTGTACCAAGGGTCGACCCACTGCCCTAGCGCGTCCGATGCCATGCACCACCTCAGAGATAGTCGTTGCCTCGTTCACGGGCTATTTCCAACAGGGTGGAGTGGAACGCCACCTCCGCAGGCGCATAGACCTTGTCCTGGCGTTGGGCCAAGAGAACCCGGCGCAGGGGTGCCTCGGCCCCCAGGCTGAGGACCCTGACATCCGGATGCTGCAAGGCCACCGCTGTCTTGGGGACCATCGCCACCCCCATGCCGACGCTGACCATGGCTTGAGCCTCTTGGTAATCGTTGGCAAGGAATCCGATGTTTGGTTCAAAGCCGGCGTCGTGGGCGGAGCGTTGAAGTACCTCCACTACCGGGTGCGCCTCTGCGCGGACTATCCACGATTCCTTTCGGAGGTCTTTCATGGTCACCTCGTCGCGATCGGCCAAAGGGTGCCCCTTGGCCACAAGGATCACCGTGCTCTCTTGGAAGACTTCCGTGACCCGAATGGATTCGTCGTTGAAGCGGTTCCAGGGGTAGTCCCAGAGCAAGCACAACCCGGTCACTCCGGATTCGAGGTCCGAGACCAATTCATCGAAGCGGGCGCTGCGCACTGAGAGACCAATCGCCGGGTAGCGCTTCTTGAAGGCGCGGATCACTAAGGGCAAAAATGAACCGGCCAGTGTAGGGAACGTGCCAACCGTCAATGAGCCGCGGTTCAAACCGGCAATCTGGCCAAGGTCGGACCGGGCGGCGCGCATCTGTCCCACGATCTTCCGCGCATGTCCTGCCAGCACCTGCCCCGCCTCCGTGGGGACAACACCGCGGGACCGCCGGTTGAGCAGGGGCTGCCCCACTTCCTGCTCCAATTTGCGCAGCTGCTGCGAGACAGCCGATGGCGAATACATCATGATGTCCGCCGCCGCGGTGATCGATCCCTGTTCCACCACCTCCACCAGGAGGGCAAGTCGCCGGATATCAAATAAACCCAAACTTTCATCGTTAAGCATCGCTTCACCCTTCTCCATACTTGGTTCATTCTAAGCAGTTGCACGGCATTCAGCGCCTGCACCAGGGTGGAAACCAGGGTTTTCGCAATCTTTAAGCTCTGCCTAACCCTGCCTACTCAGTGAATGAAGTATCACTACACTCCCCCTCATTTATCCAACATTGTCTTCATATGTGATTCGGATCATCCTCGTAACAGGCAAACAAACTTTGCAGGATTGCCACGAGAGGCAGGGAAGCACAATGAAGATCGAAGCTGAATGGATGCGCGGAGGAACCAGCAAGTGCTGGGTCTTTGAAACTGAACACCTGGATACGGCCAACGCCAACCTGGACGATCTCCTGCCACGACTCTTTGGAAGCCCCGATACCCGGCAAATCGATGGGGTGGGCGGGGCTACATCGACTACCAGTAAGGCAATGATCCTCAGCCGACCGGCGAACCCGGGGGTGGACGTCGAATTCACCTTCGCCCAGGTGGGCATCGAGGAGGCCACCGTTGACTGGGGCAGCAACTGCGGGAACTGCTCCGCCGTCGTCGGCCTCTACGCCATCGAGAAAGGCTGGGTCGTGCCCGACGCCGATTCCACACGCATCGTCACCCGTAACACCAACACGGGCCAGATCATCATCCAGCGGGTTTCCACACCTGCCGGCGCGCTGCCGATCACCCCGGACGCGCACATGCCCGGCGTCGTGTTTCCCGGCTACAAAGTCGGTCTTGGCTTCCAAGATCCGGCCGGCAAGACCACCGGACATCTGCTCCCCACGGGTGAGGCGTCAGACACGATCATGGCCGGCGGAACCCGCTGGACCGTATCGATGGTGGATGCCGGCGCCCCGGTAGTCATCGTCCGGGCCGAGGAACTTGGACTGGACACAGCCCGCTACGAGACGTGGAAGGCCAGCGTGGAATTGCACCTGGATACCCTGGACGTCATCCGTCGTCAGGCAGCGGTCCGAATGGGAATGGCAGCAACTCCAGCCGAAGCCGCACGCGCCGTTCCCAAGCTCGCAATCGTCGGCCCACCCACCGGGCCCGAGTGCGACGTCAACGTCATGATGCTGTCGATGGGCAAGCCCCATCCGGCGTTGGCCATCACCGGCAGCATCGCCCTCACACTCGCCGCCCGCACCCCGGGCACGGTAATGAACGACATCACCGGCGACGCACCCCAGGCAGTCCTGAAACTGCGGACACCTGCCGGCGTCATCGAAACCTGGAGCGAGGAACTAGATGGGTCCCTTCTGGTGGGCGTAGACCGAACAGCGCGCACCATCGCCTCCAGCATCATTCACCTCCCGGAGACTCTCGGCAACGTCGTCGAAGCCTCACTAGCAACAGCCACTCGATGAGGAGAAACAACCATGGCTAAGACTATTACCACACCAGCTCCCGAGGCTGAGAGCGACATCCGGGAAGAGCGTTCCCAGCGACCCGGCAACCGCCGCCGTATCCTGCTGATAACGGTTGCCGCTTCAGTCATCCTGGGTCTGTTTGCCATCCTGTTCGGGGGTGCCATCTTCAACCCGGCGGCCACCCCTGAATCGGAGCCGACCATGACTGCCATCCAGATCATCCCGCTGGTAATCCTTGTGGTGATGTTCGTCGTCGCCACCAAGTGGCCACTGAACATCGGCGTCATGGGACTCGTGGCGTCCTTCGGGGTTGGCTACTTCATGCTGGGTATGACCGACAAGGAGATCCTGGCCGATTTCCCGGCGAACATCGTGATCACCATCATCGGTGTTACCTACTTCTTCAGCATGGCCCAGCGGAACGGGACCATCGACATCATCGTCCAAAACTGCGTCAGGCTTGTTCGTGGAAAGACTCTGCTGCTGCCGTGGGTATTCTTCCTGCTCGCAGCATCACTGACCGCCCTGGGCACGTTCTCCCCCGCCGCTGTGGCTCTGCTGGCACCGGCTGCGATCGGCCTGGCCTACGAGTCACGCATCCACCCGGTTCTTATGGGCGCATTCATCATCAACGGAGCCCACGCAGGCGGCTTCTCCCCGCTGTCCGTGGCGGGTGTCCTGGTGCATGACATTGCTGTCAAGAACGGCTTCCCAATCTCCCAGGGCGCACTTTTCGGAGCGAGCTTCGCACTGAATCTGATCCTGTCCGTACTCACCGTGGTGCTGTTCGCCCTTTTGGGTAAACTCCGCGACGGCGCCGCAGGCCAGCACGCCGAGCTCGAGGCACGACCCACCCGCCCGCACGGCCAGCAGATCCTGACGCTGGGGCTCATCGTGGCCATGCTTGTCTGCGCCTTGGGCTTCCACATGCCCATCGGCTTCGTCGCCCTCTCGGCGGGACTCCTGCTGGCGCTGGTCAACATCAGGGAGCACCAAACCTTCATCGGCGGAGTCTCCTGGTCCACCGTGCTGCTCGTCGCCGGAATGATCACTTACGTTTCCCTCCTGCAGCACGTTGGCGTCATCGACACCCTCGCAGAGCAAGCCCTGGCCCTCGGAGCACCTCTCCTCATTGCCCTGGTACTCTGCTATGTCATCGGCGTCGGCTCCGCTTTCGCCTCCTCCACCGCGCTGCTGACAGCTTTCATCCCTCTGGCTGGTCCTTTGCTGGCAACGAGTTCGCTCAGTGCATCGGGAACCGTTGCGGCCCTGGCGATCGCCGCCACCGTGGTGGACGTATCGCCGTTCTCCACCGACGGCGCGTTGGTGGTGGCCAACGCTCGCGAGGATGACCGTCAGCGCGTCTATAAGCAGCTGATGATGTACGCCGGCGGAGTGGTTTTGGTGGCACCCGCACTCGCCTGGGCATTGCTTGTACCAACGGGCATCATGTAGCTCAACGTATTACTAAACGCCGAAGAACAGGTTCGGTACGCGTAGGAACCGCTCCGGCACACCATCGCAACAGGTAACCCGACCTCCGGGCGCAGGGGCGCGACCCATCGCACCAAGGGCAGGACCACCCACCAGTGGTCCTGCCCTTCGTTATTTTTGGGTGGGGCTAGGGCGTGACCTTGAGCTCACGGATGGTCAGGTCCTGGAATGTGGCCGATCCTTCATGGGCGTAAAGGCGGATGCCGTCATCACCTTCAAGGGGGAAAACCCGGTGCGAGTGCACCACGCGCCCATCGCCGACGAACACTTCGACGCTGGTGCGATCCACAAGGATGCGGAGCGTAAGTCTGCCAGTGGTGGGATCCATCGCGGTTTGGGTTTCCCCCGCAGTGGGGTTAACGGTGGGGCGGCGGTTGACGTACGTAAACGAGCCACGCAGGAACGCACCGGCGGCCACATGCCTGCCTCCACCTGGCGCGCGGCATACCTCCAACCCGAGATTGGCCGGCGGCGCGGCCGGATCCCACACCACCTCGCAGCTCAGATCGTAAGCATTCGAGCGGATCTTCAGGTCATGAGTACCGGCAACCGCCACATCACCTAGTCGATGTGTGCGCTTCACGTGATCGCTCAGGGCAGATGTGGGCGCTGAGGCGAGGTAATAGGCGTCGCTTCCACGCTTGAGCCGGACATCGCGGACAATCATGTCATCGCCGTTGTAGCCGTCAGTGGAAAGGGTTGGCGTGTTGTGGGGGTAATCCCAGAAATTGGCCCACCCGATTGCCCGTCGGAGGGTTGGGTCCTCCGCACCCGTCGCATCGTGATGCGGGTAGGTCACTGCGCCATAAAAGTCGAAGCCATAATCAAGCCATTCCGGCTCGGCGAGGTCGGGGGTGAAGGAGCTGCCGTCAAAAGCTCCAGTCCAATACGCATACGTCGCAGGCAACCCGCGCCCCTTGCCATTGGCACTGGTACCGAGGACCCAGTGCGAGGTGCCGTCGTCGGCAGTCATCTTGAAGAGGTCAGGGCACTCCAGCAGCCCCAGGTCGCTGCGAAGAAATTCGCCAACACGTTTCCAGGACCGCAGGTCCGGGGAAGTGTAAAAACCCAGCTTCTGCCCCTCGGCATTGGCCATGAACCACCGGCCGCGGTCTGCGTCCCAGATCACCTTGGGGTCTCGGAAATCGTGCACCCCCGGGTTGGGCAGTACCGGCGCCTCGCCGCCGGGCGTGAAAGAACGCCCCCTGTCCGTGGAGTACCAGAGGTATTGTGCTTGCCGGCCTTCCGGAGCCTGGGTAACTAGGGCTATGACGGCTCCAGCACCATATCCGGCAGTATTGGCATCATCAACCACCAGACATCCGGACCAACAATCGCCGTTGCCGTTGCTGAACTTGGGTATCGCCACTCCGCGATCCCGGAATGCGACGTGATCCGTGGTGGTGGCCCTGCGCCAGGACGTGCCTCCACCGCCCTTGATGTAGTCAGCGTTGTACAGGTAGTAGTAGTGGTACTCCCCGTCAAGGTAGATGGGTCGTTGGGGATCGTTCTTCCAGTTGTCGGTCACGCTGAAGTGATAGACAGGGCGCATCCGCGATGATCCTTTCGAGGCTGGGCCACCCACCGCCATAGCGGGTCCTCCAGGAGTGGAGAGCGCGATGGACCCGCCCAGCGCAACAGCGCCAGCGCCGGTCAGAAGTCCGCGGCGGGAGACTGACAGTGATTCATCCATGGGTTTTCTTCCGTTCCGGCTGCAGGCTACGGGTCTCTTCAAAGACCCCGGCCATGGTCCAGGCATCGAAGGAGAGGATCCGCACCGAACCTTCGGTGGCTGCCAGCGTCACGCGCTCGCCGCCGAGGGTTGGGTAAATACGGGCCGTGAGCGGCTTGCCATTGGCGAAAATTTCGACGGCGGACCGGTCCACCAGAACGCGCAGGCGAACTCGCCCATTAGTCATGGGAATGGGGCCGGACTTGTCCTCAACGTCAACGGCAGGGTTGAGGCTGCTGCGGGTCCGGTCAAGGCGAAGAGTGCCTGTTGGGGTTTCGTCAGCAGCCCGGCTCAGCATGATGAGCGTTTCCTCAGCACCATCCGTGGACACGAGCACGCCGAGGCGAACCTCCGCACCAGGGGCAAGATGTAGGTCCAGCTCAAGGTCCAGCTGGTTGCCGGACACACGGGTATCCAGTGGCGTTCCAGCCCCCGCCAAAACCTGGGCCGGCACGCTGACGTGGTTGCTACGGAGTTTCGCGATTTCGGGAACCGGTGCAAACTCCAGGGTTCCGTCGTTGGCCACCGTGGTGAGCCGCGGCAGGCTCATCACCCCGGACCAGCCGGCCTCCACCATGGCTGCGTCGCTGCGCCCTTCCTGCATCCAACCGAACATGACACGTCGGCCGGACTCATCCTGGAAAGACTGCGGGGCGTAGAAGAAGCGACCCCCAAGGTCCAGCCGGTGCAAAGCCTCCGGTTCGAAGGAATTTCCGGCGTAGCGACCGGTCCAATACAGCGGGTGGCGGGTTTCGCCGTCGTTCCACGCGGAGAAAACCAGCACATCCGGCGAGTCGTCAGCAGGTGCGGATCCTAAAGAACCTTGTCCCACCCGGAACAGATCAACGCATTCCCACATGGTCCCGGTCCAGTCAGTGTCCGCCGGGTCACCCTGTGAGGCATCTCCGATGAACAGCGGCCCCACGTAGTCCCACGATCTCAAGTCCGAAGACTCGTACAAGAACGCCGTACCGCCGCGATGACGAATTCCTGAGCCTACCAACTGCCTCCACACGGTCCCCTCGCGCCATACGCAGTGATCGCGGTAGGCAGTGATGTCCACCCCTGCAGGCGGCGCTGCGATCACTGGGTTCCCCGGATCCTTGGTCCAGTCCAGAAGGTCAGGGGATCCTATGGCGACGCAGGGCAACTCCTTGTCCGCGAACCGTCCGGAGTACACCAAGGTGGGTGTGCCGTCGTCGTTCACCAACACCCCGGACCAGCAGCCCTCGGCATCCGGTCCCGCGGATGGCTCCAAAGCCACGGGCTGATCAGTCCAGGTGACCAGGTCCGAGCTGGTGGCATGGCCCCACTGAATCCGGTGATGAAAAGCACCCTCAGGGTTGTATTGGTAGAACAAGTGGTACGTGCCGTTCCACTGGCTGACCCCGTTGGGATCGTTGAGCCAACCGGCCGGTGAAACGAAGTGGAATCGCGGGCGAAGGGGGTCGGCCTCGGCGCGGGACAGCAGTTCGTCGCGCGGAACGGTGGCGAGCGGGTGGGTAAGTTCAGTCATGCGGAAGCCTCTTCGTGAGCGTTCGACGCCGGGTGGCTGGTTTGGGTTGGTTCACTGACCAAGGCATGACTGCCGGCAGCAGCCCACGGCCGGTAGAGGTGGCAGCGAACCCAGTGACGGTTTTCGGGGTCACCCACCTGATGGCGCACAGGTTCCTCGGACGAGCATGCTTGGTTCGGATCGCCGTGGAACGCGCAGTGCGTTGAGGCCATGACCGCTTGCCGCAGTTCGGCCCTGCGTACCGGATCATAGGAGCCTGCACGGGCCGGGTCAGGGACAGCTGAAACCAGTAGTTGCGTGTAGGGGTGGGCAGGATTGGCCAGAAGGTCCAAGGACTCGCCTTCTTCAACCAGTTCACCGGCGAACATGACCGCGGTCCTGTCTGCCAAGTACCGTGCGGACGCGAGGTCGTGGGTGATGTAGAGCATGGAGATGCCCTGCTCGTCGCGGAGCTTGCGCATCAGGTTCAGCACGCCGATCCGGACAGAAACGTCCAGCATGGACGTGGGCTCATCAGCCAGGATGACCTGCGGTTCAACGGCGAGGGCCCGGGCGATCGCAACGCGTTGGCGCTGGCCGCCGGAGAGCTCGTGCGGATACGAGTTCAGCATGTCAGCCTGAAGGCCAACGGTGGTCATGAGTTCTTCGAGCCGCCGCTGGGTCTCCCGCTCGCTTCCGCCGCTCCTGCCGTGGATCGCCAACGAGCGCCGCAGGAAGTGATCCATCCTGTGGGCCGGGTTCAGTGAACCGAAGGGGTCTTGGAACACCATCTGCAGTTTTGATCGGAACGCACGCGATGCTTGGAACCGGTCGCGTTTGAGGACGTCGACGCCGTCAATCAGGATTTCCCCTGAACTAGGCTTTTCGAGCCGCGCCACACAGCGGGCCAAGGTGCTCTTGCCGGAACCGGACTCCCCCACGAGCGCTACGATTTCGCCTTTGGCGATGCTCAGGTCGATCCCGTGGAGGGCGCGGACAGAATCGCGGGAGAACAAACCGCCAATGGGGAAAGTCTTTCCCAAGCCGCGAATTTCCAGGGCAGGGGTGCCGGTGGTGGACACGGCCGCCGGGGTCATCAGTGAGTGGCTCATCGTGCGGCTCCTTCCAGGTTGACGGAATTGACCACCGAAGTGTCGGCGTCAAACGGGGCTACAAAGTGGCCGGGTGCCACCTCAGCGAGGTCCGGGATGTTGCGGAACTTCACGCCGTCGGGCAGTCCCGTCAGTGGAACGCGGGGGCCGGTGAGCGGCGGGAACGCGCCCATCAGCGCTTGGGTGTAAGGGTGACGGGGGCTGGCGTAGACGTCCTGGGCCTTGGCGGTTTCCACCATCCGCCCGCCATACATCACGGCCATGCGGTGCGAGAGTTCCACCATGAGGGACATGTCGTGCGTAATGAAGAGGACAGAAAAACCGAGCTCGCGCTGGAGCTCCTTGATCTGGGCCATAATTTCCTGCTGAACCACCACATCCAGTGCGGTAGTTGGCTCGTCCAGTATCAAGAGTGACGGCTTGAGCGCTACAGCCATGGCAATCACAGCTCGTTGACGCATGCCGCCTGAGAGCTGGTGCGGGTAGGACTTGAGCCGGGAGGGTTCGATCCTCACCAGTTCCAGTAGTTCCCCAGCTCGCCGCATTGATTCCTTGCGGGAATAGCCGGCATGGGTCGTGAAGATATCTACGATCTGTTCGCCGATGGTCAGCACCGGATTGAGCGAGTTCATGGCCGATTGGAACACCATGGCCACGTCCTGCCAGCGGAAGCGCCGCAGCTCCTCCGGAGTCATGGCCAGGACGTCCTTGCCGCCAAAGGAAATGCTGCCGCCGGCGATCTTCGCGGGATCCTTCAGGAGCCTCATGATCGAGTTGGCGATGGTGGATTTTCCGCATCCGGACTCCCCCGCGAGACCGAACACCTCGCCGGTGCCGATGCTGAAGGAAACGTGATCGACGGCGGTGGTGGAGCGGGTATCGCCGACGTACTGCACCGTGAGGTTCTTGACCTCCAGGACAGGTTGGTGGGAGCCGAAGGAAACCTGGGAGATGGTCATTTGGCGGCGCTCCTTTCGGCTTTCGCGGGTGTTGTTTTGGGCGTTTTGATCTTTCGGAGCCGCGGGTTGGTGACTTCGTCCACCGCGTAGTTGATCAGTGCAAGGGCGAAGGCCACCAGCGCGATGCACACGCCGGAGGGTACAAAGACCCACCAACTGCCGGTCAGCAGGGCACCTTCGTTACCGGCCCAGAAGAGGTTGTTTCCCCAGGAGACCGTGCTGACATCGCCCAGTCCCAGGAACTCCAGGCCCGCTTGGGCGCCGATTCCATAAATCACGCAGGCCAGGAGGGTGCCCATGACGATCGAGGCCATGTTGGGCAGGATCTCGCGGAACATGATCCGGCCTGCCCGCTCGCCGGAAACTACGGCCGCGGCCACAAAGTCCTTGGAGCGGATGGATAGTGCTTGTGAGCGCAGGACGCGGGCTGACCCGGCCCACCCGGTGACCACAAGAACCAGGATCACTGTGCCCAGGCCCGGCGGGAGGAAGGCGGCCAGGATGACCAGCAATGGCAGGCCGGGCAGCAACAGAAAAACGTTGGTGACCAGGGACAGTGCTTCGTCTATGAATTTGCCGAAGTACGCCGAGGCCAGACCCACCAGGATGCCGATGAAAGTGGACGCCACGCCCACAGTCAGTCCCACGAACAGCGAACTACGTGAGCCGTGGACGGTCAGGGCGAGCACGTTCTGTCCTTTGGCGGTAGTGCCAAGCCAGTGCTCGGCCGATGGTTCCAGGGAGGCCATCGCGGTGATCCTTGATGGGTCACCCGGGAACAGCACCGGCGCCAGCAGTGCCAGTGCAAGGAAGATGACCATCACGGCCATGCCCGTCAGCGCTTTCTTGTTGCTGATGAGGCCGTGGACGAAGCTGCGGTTGGGCTTGCGGACAGCCTGTGTTGGTGTTGGCTGCTTCAGAAGTGCGGTAGTCATGATCGGTCCTCTAGTTGCTGCGCACGCGCGGGTCGAGGCGGACGTAGAGGATGTCCACCAGGAAGTTGGCCAGCAGCACAGCGGCGGTGATGGTCAGGAACAGGCCCTGCATGAGCGGATAGTCGAGGCCTTGGACAGCGTTGAGGAGCTGGTAGCCAACGCCGGGGTAGGCGAACACCACCTCTGTGAGCAGCGCACCACCCACCACGAATCCCAGTCCCATGCCAAAACTGGTCACCGACGGGAGCATGGCGTTGCGGGCTGCGTAGCGGAGCATGATGCGGCCAGGGCGCAGTCCCTTGGCTTCGGCCATGGTGATGTAGTCCTCGGAATTGGTGGCAATCATGGTGTTCCGCATGCCGAGCATCCAGCCGCCGATCGAAACCAGCACGATCGTCAGCGCGGGCAACACAAGGTGGGCGCCGACGTCGCCGATGAACTCCGACGTAAATGCCGGTTCCAATCCGTCCGTGAAAGCGTGCCTGATGGGGAACCATCCCAGCACCACGCCGAAGAGGTACAGCGCACCCATGGCCAGCCAGAAGTAGGGGAACGAGCCGATGAAAACCAGCACGGGCGGGAGCGCGGAGTCGATCGCGCCGCCACGACGCCAAGCGGCCAGGATTCCCAGCAGGTTACCAACGACGGCGGCGATCACCAGTGCGGTTCCGCCCAGCAGGAGTGTCCAGCCGATTTGGGACGAGATGACCTCGGTGACCGGGGTGGGGAAACGCGAGATGGAGACACCCATCTGCCCAGTGAAAATGTTGTGAATGTAGTCGATGTACTGCTCCCAAATGGGCCGGTCATCAACACCCAGCAGCTTGCGCAGGGCCTCGATCTGTTCGGGCTGCATTCGGTCCTGGGAGCGGGCGAACATACGGGACACGGGGTCGCCGGGCATGAATCGCGGGAGCAGGAAATTTAGGGTGATGGATGCCCAGAAGGCGATCAGGTAGAAACCCAGGCGGCGCAGGATGAAGCGCACGGTTTCCCTCCATTCGGGAATTGCGGGGATTGCGGAAAGTGAAGCGGCACGCCCGGCGGGGAGGCCGGGTCAGCGGCAGGGTGCCGCCGGGCGTGCCAGCGCTGATGCGGCGGCGTGAGGCCTGCCAGGGATTACTTGCGCGGTTCCAGCGTGGTCAGGACGAGCACCGTTGTGGGTGAACGGACGGAGAGGGTGGCGTACGGGTTGTCCTCCGTGGGCCATCCGGTGAATCGGGTGTCATTGAAGGCACCCCATTCAGGTCCGGAGAACAGCGGCACCAACGGTGCGACGTCGTTGTATTCTTCCTGCAGCTTGTTGGCGATGTCCTCTTGCTTGGACTCGTCAGCTTCCGCAGCGAAGTCGGCCAGGAGGGCATCGGCCTTTGTGTCGCCGAAGCGGTGGTAGTTATCAAAGGTCTTGGTGCCTACCGGCTTCACCGTGGCGGTGCCCATGGAGGTGTTGAAGTACTTGTACGGGCTGGGGTCGTTGGCGCTCCAGACGATCCCGGAATCGAAGTCGCCTGTCTCGTAACCGGCAACCACTGCCGCCCAGTCAGGGGACTCCACCTTGGCAGTAACGCCCACCTCGGCAAGGTTCTGCGCGATCACGTTGGCCACGGACAGCCAATCAGAGGACGTCGCACCCACGGAGATCTTGAACTCGAAGGGCTTCCCGTCCTTGAACGTGCGCTTCCCGTCAGCTCCCTTGGGGTAGCCCGCCTTATCCAGAAGCTCGTTGGCTTTTTGCACATCGTGGTTGGTCCACGTGCAGTTGTCCTTGACCGCGGCGTTCTTCCACGTCTCATAGTTACCGGAGAGTCCAGTGCAGTCCGCCGGCTTGGCATAGCCGCTCATACCGATCTTGGTGACCTGATCGCGGTCCACGGCCATGCTCAGCGCCTTGCGGACATCAACATCGTTGAACGGCGCTTTGGCGGTGTTCAGCTGCCAGTTGATCATGGCACCGGTGGCCGGGAACCAGTACTGGCGGTGTTCCTTGTCCTTGGAGACAAACGTCTTTTCAATGTTGGGAATGTACTGCGGAGCCCAGTCCACGTCCCCGTTTGCGGCGGCGAGGTTGGCGCCGTCGTTTCCTGCAAAAGCGAGCATCTTGATGCCGGCGATTTTCTGCTTTTCCGGCTGCCAGTAATTGGGGTTCTTCTTGAGCACGAAGGACTGCGCCTGGAAAGTATCAACCTCGGTGTATGGTCCAGTGCCCACGGGCTTGGCGTTTGCATCCTTCTCCGGGTCCGGCAATGCGGACCATACGTGCTTGGGCAGGATGATCAGCTGACCCACATCATAGAGGGCCGGAGACCACGGCTTGTTGAAGTTGAACGTGACCTTATTGCCCTCGGCCGTGACGGTGTCCAGGTATTCAAAACCGCCCTTGATCTTCTTCTGAAGTTCGAACGTGAAAGCAACATCGTCAGCCACGAACGGCTGCCCGTCAGACCACTTCACACCGTCACGAAGGGTGAAGGTGACCGATTTGCCGTCCTCCGCCGACTTCCACTCAGTGGCCAGCCACGGCACCGTATCTCCCTTTGCCGGGTTGAAGATCAGGAGGGATTCGTAGATGGACTGCTGAACCATCGGGTTCACCGTGGGGGCGAACGGGTTGAAGTTCTGCACGAACGTTCCCATGTCCTCACGCGGAATGGTGAGAAACGCGCTGGCGTTCGCTCCGGCGTCGGAAGTGCTTGTCTTGGTGACATTTGCCGTGCAGCCGGTGAGCAGCATCGCGCCCACTGCAAGGCTTGCCGCCGTCATCCGGGCAGCCCGGAAGTATCGGGGTTGTGTCATGATGGTTGTCTCTTTCCTATCTTCATCGTGCAAGGTGAAGGGGTGGGTAAGGGTTGCTCTTCGACGTTGATTTCGCGGTCAGACCGAAGAGCGTTCTAGCAGCGGACAGTCGACCAATTGCTGGTCGGCAAGGATCGGCTGTCCTGCTGTGAGAGCGGCGAGCGTTTGGACGCCCAAGGCGCCCATTTTCTCGAAGGGCAACGCAACCGTGGTCAATTTTGGCCGCAGGTAGGCCGCAATAAGTTCCTGGTTGTCGAAGCCGATCACGGCGATGTCCCCGGGGATGGTCAGGCCCCGTTCCTTGATGGCGTCATAGGCGCCCATCGCCATCCGGTCATTGAGGCAGAACAGCGCCGTTGGCCTGCCGCTTTCCGGGTAGCGATCCAGGATGTGGCAGGCAGCTTCGTAGCCGCCGTCAGCCGTTGCATATCCGGACACCACCAATTCCGGGTCAAGCTCCAGTCCGGCTGCGGCGAGTGCTTCGCGTGCACCCTCCAAACGCCCCACTGAAGCAGGAATAACCGGGTCAAGATTGATGACTCCAATCCGCGTATGGCCGGCTTGGAGCAACCGTTCGACGGCCACCCGGCCGCCCCCACGCTCGTCAGGGACGATCGAGGGCAGCTTTCCATCCGCATCGAAGCAATTGATCAACACGGTGGGTACTTCATTGGCGCTCGCCGGAACATGGACGCCCCGGTGAAACGTGGCTGCGTACAGGAGTCCTTCCACTCGTTGTTCCAACAGCTGTTCAGTTGCAGCATCTTCCAAGCCCTGGTTGGGTCCTACGGCATCGGCCTGGTCGGAGGGCGCGATGAGTAGGAACCGGCGGTCAAGCCAGGCTTGGTCTTGGGCTCCCTTAATGATGTCGACAGCGAACGGTGCCGTGACGATCTCTGTCACGATGCCGTACCAGTCACTGCGCCGGGATGCCAAAGCACGTGCACCGGCGTTGGGCCGGTAACCCAGCTCCTGCACGGACTGGTTGATCCGGGTGCGGGTTTCCTCGGAAATGCTTGCGTTTTCGCGGTTGCTCAGCACAAACGAGACTGCAGTCCGGGAGACGCCGGCGTGGTTGGCAACGTCCTTCATGGTGACTCCCCGCTGCCGCACGGGCACGGCCTCGTCAGGGGTGGTTTTCGCCATTGAATGCTCCGGGTGCTCTTGTTCGATCCGAGGGTGTGCCAGAGCTTCATGATCTGGCTGCTCACCGGTAACCCTGTTGGTAACGCGCGTTACCCGGTGAACATGTGACTTAGGTTACCCGCGTTACTTCCCGTCTGTCAACAGGCTGCCCGGAGGGCTAAAAACGGAAGGGGCGTAGGGTGGACGTTGGACGAAAGGAGCACTTCATGAAGAAAATCCTCATGGTACTGACCAGCGTTTCCGAGCTCGGCGATACGGGAGAGAAGACCGGTTACAACGTCGCCGAGGCCGCACATCCTTGGAAAGTCTTCAAAGATTCAGGCCACTTCGTCGACTTCGCCTCCATCAAGGGCGGCCAGCCTCCCAGCGACGAGGTAGATACAGATGACCCCATCCAGGTTGCCTTTACCCAGGATGAGACCACGCGCGCCGGGCTGTACAACACCGCCCGCGTGGACGTCGTGGATCCCGGCCAATACGATGCCGTCTACCTCGTAGGCGGGCACGGCACTATGTGGGACTTCCCGGACAGCGAAGGACTGCAGCGGCTGGTAGCCAGCGTCTACGACGCCGGAGGTCTGGTAGGAGCTGTGTGCCACGGCCCTGCCGGTCTGCTGAATGTGGAACTAAAAAACGGGTTCCGACTCGTCCAAGGACGCGACGTAGCCGCGTTTACCAATGACGAGGAAGTAGCTGCCGGCAAGGACAAGGTTATTCCGTTCTTCCTGGCCGACCGCTTGGAGGAGCAGGGTGCCCGCCATGTTTCCGCAGGTGTCTTTGAAGAGAAAGTTGCGGTGGACGAGCGCCTGGTAACAGGCCAGAATCCAGCCTCAGCGGCAGGTGTCGCCAAGGAGATGGAGAAGCTCTTCGCCCAGGTCATCCATCAGGAAAAGGCCGACGAGCAACACGAGTCAGAGGCATTGCGCGCAGAGAAGGACGCGGAAAAGTCCGCCAAGAAAGATGCGGCGGACGCCGATCACTAGTCCCATGGGGTTACGTACCCTGCGCTAGGCCGCCAACTCTGATCCGGGCGCCCCCATCCGTGGGGGCGCCCGACCGTTCCCGGGCTAACTGGCCTGATCCGCCGTGATGGTGACCGGATGAGCCGTCACATGAAAGATCTCATGGAGCTGTGAGCAGGCGCGCTGCACCACGGAACGGAGCCACGCATTTGCGGGATCCTCTGTCAGGGATGGATGCCAATACATGGCTTCCACCAAGGCCGCTTCCAACTCCCCTGCGAACTCCAGGACCTCGATGCTCGCCCCCCGCTGCGCCCTGGATGCCAGCATGCGCGGAACCAGCGCCACAAGGTCCGTCCCCTCCACCATTAAAGGCAGGGACAGGAAGCCGGCCACCACAGCGGCCACGCGTCGCCGAACACCGCGCTTTTCAAAGAGTTTGTCCGCCGGCGTGCTGATGCCCTCGCCGAAATACCCCACGGCGTGCGGCACCCCCACGATGTCCTCCAAGGTCAGCCGCGGCAACTGCAGAAGAGGGTTTCCTGCATCGGCCACGGCCACAAAACTGTCCCGGAACAGTTGTTTCGTGGTTCCTTGCATCTTGTAGCCCATCGGCCCCACCAGCAGGTCCATTCTGGAATAGTCAGCCAAGGCGCCCTGAACCCCGGACGTGGGGACGATGTCCACCACCACATGCGGAGCCTCCTGCCGCAGGATTCCCCTCAAGGGCCCCACGATGAGTGCCGCGGCATAATCGGATGCGGCAATCACGAACTCACGTTCACTGGTGGTGGGATCGAATCCGGACCTGACGCGCGTGGCCCGCTGAATGTGAAGCATGGCTTCGTCAACCAGCGGGACCAAAGACTGCGCGAAGGGAGTGAGCTCGTAGCTGCGGCCGTTACGGACCAAAAGTTCGTCGTCGAAATGCCTCCGCAGCCTGGCCATCGCCGCACTTGTGGCCGGCTGGCTGAGCTGGAGCCGTTCCGCAGCCCGGGAAACGTTCCGCAGCTCCAGCAGAACCTGGAGTTGTGGCAAGAGGTTCAGATCCAGGTTCTTCATGCCCCTAGGTTATCCACAGGAGAAGGACATTAGCTTGCGTGCCCACGAGCCGCGGGCCCCGGACAAGGACCATGACGGCGAGCCATGCCAGTATTTGCCGAACAGATAGTTGCTATCAGATACTTGCTCTTCTCCGAATACGTGATGTGGCTCATGGTTGTTACAGGACCTGCAGATAACTGTCCCAGCAATCAAGCACTCAGAAGGAAATTCATCGTGGAAACTCCCCTCTCCCATCTTGCCCACCTCGAGATCACCACTCCGGACGTTGAAGCCTCGGCACGGTTCTACGAGGAGAAATTCGGCATGCGCATCATTGATCGCGTGGATGGCAATGTGTACCTGCGCTGCTGGGGCGACTACTACCGCTACAGCCTGGTCATCACTGAAGGCCCCGAGGCATCGCTCGGCCGGATGGCGTGGCGCACCAACTCCCAAGCAGCACTGGAAGCCGCAGCAGCCCGTGTTGAAGCAACAGGTGTGCAGGGCACCTGGACGGCCGGTGGCCACGGCTTCGGCAAGGCCTACGAATTCACCGGCCCCTACGGCCACCACATGCGCTTGTTCTACGACGTGGAGAAGTTCGTTGCCGAGCCCGGCTTCGAATCCACGTACCCCGACCGTCCCGAACGCCGTAGCAGCCACGCAGCCGCTCCCCGTTTCCTGGACCACGTCACGGTGGCTTCCTCCGATGTCCGCGGATTCGCCAAGTGGTACAACGAGGCACTGGGCTTCCGCGTCATGGCGTTCGTTGACCTGGACGAAGCACCCATCACCGTCTTCTCAGTACTGACCACCAACGAGAAGTCCCACGACCTCGGCGTCGTCAAAGATACTTCCCAGCGCGCCGGCCGCGTCAACCACATCGCGTTCTGGGTGGACGCCACCGAGGACCTTCTCCGCACTGCTGACGTCATGATGGAAAACGGCACCCCCATGGAATACGGCCCCTCCATCCACGGCGTGGGCGAACAGAACTTCCTGTACTTCCGCGACCCCTCAGGCCTGCGCGTTGAGCTCAACTCCGGCGGCTACCGGAACTACGTGCCGGACTGGGACGCCAACACCTGGAAGCCCTCGGAAGGTTCCAACAACTTCTACAAGAACGGCGCCATGCCGCACTCCATGACAGAATCCTTCCCGCCGGCGGAAGGCTTCACCGCCACGGAAGAAGGTGCATCCGCCGAAATGAAGGAAGCCCTCCTGAACCCCTACGCAAAGCAGGGTCGGGGCTAGGAACATGGCTGACGCAACGTACTCGCTGATCCGCTTCCAGGAACCCGGCGACACAAAGGCCAGGGCAGGATTGCTGGTAGGCGAACGTGTCCTCCCCCTGGACAGTGACATCAATGGCCTGATCCACCACTGGGAGACCACCGAACACGAACTTGACAAGCTCGCAGCCTCGGCCGGTGAAGAGGCGGGCCTTGCCTTGTCCGCCGTCGAGGTCCTTGCTCCAGTGGAACCGGCGCAGGTCCTACAGACCGGCGCCAACTACCGCAAGCACGTGATCGATCTGGCCGTGGCCCACCGGGAAGCCGGCCAGGATGCCGAAGAGGTGCGCGCCAAGACAGCAGCCATGATGGATGAGCGCGCCGGCCAGGGAACACCCTATTTCTTCATCGGCCTCCCCACGGCTATCGCTTCAGCCACGGACGATCTCACCCTCCCGGCATACAGCAAGTCCCACGATTGGGAACTCGAGCTAGCAGCCGTGATCGGTAAGGAAGCTTTCCGGGTAACCCCGGAAGAAGCTCTCGAGTATGTCTTTGGGTACACCATGGTCAACGACATCACCACGCGCGAGTATGTGTTCCGCAAGGACATGCCCGCCATCGGTTCGGACTGGTACCGCGCCAAGAACGCACCGGGCTTCCTGCCCACCGGTCCCCTGCTGGTGCCCGCCAAGTTCTTCGGCGACCCTCAGGATGTCCAAGTGACACTGGAGCTCAACGGCAAGGCCATGCAGGACGAGTCAACACAGGACATGATCTTCGGTGTCGCCAAACTGGTCAGCGAAGCGTCCCAAATCATGCCTCTTCGGCCCGGCGACCTGGTTCTGACCGGAAGCCCCGCGGGCAACGGCCAGCACTGGGGGCGGCTCCTGCAGGACGGCGACGTCATGGAGGGCACCATCACCGGCCTGGGAACCCAACGCATTCACTGCAAGGACGAACAGTGACCGCCGACGCCGTTGAGACCAACCTGATCCGGCCCTCTGACCCGATGGGCAGCATCGCCGCCGCGGCTCAGCTATACAACAACTGGGGACGCTGGGGCGACGACGACGTCCTCGGTACCCTCAACTTCATAGACAACGGCAAGCGCGTGGAGGCGGCATCGTTGGTGAAGTCTGGCGATGCGTTCTCCTTGTCCCAGCCCTTCGACACTAATGGCCCCCAGAAGGGGTGGCGTCGACGCACCAACCCGGTTCACACCATGACCGACACCGGGGTGGACGCGGAGCGCGGCAACCAGGGGTTCCCGCACGGCTTCGGTGGGGCTGATGACGTGATCGCCATGCCCTTGCAGTGCTCTACTCAGTGGGACGGGCTTGGGCACATCTTCGATCGCGGCAAAGCCTGGAACGGCCGGGCCGCGGGAGATGTTGTCACCTCTGAGGGCGACCTCTTCACCGGGATAGAAACCGCCGCCGCCAAAATCGTCACCCGTGGTGTTTTGTTGGATGTTGGCCGCGCCATGGGGCCGGAGCTTGGACGTACTGACGGGGAATTGCCCGATGGCTTCGCCATCACCCCGGAGCACCTGGAGCGCACCATTGAACGCCAGGGTCCAAGCTCGGTAGTTCGCCGCGGCGACATCGTGGTGCTCCGCACCGGGCAGTACACGCGTGTTCGCCGCGAAGGCTGGGGTGATTACGCCGGAGGGTCCGCTCCCGGGTTGTCGTTCAGCACGGCACCATGGCTGCACGCCTCGGAGATCGCCGGAATCGCCACAGACACCTGGGGATTCGAAGTCCGGCCCAACGAGTTTGAAGGTGCTTTCCAGCCCCTCCACCAGATCGCCATTCCCAATCTGGGGCTGTTCCTCGGCGAAATGTGGGATCTGGATGAATTGGCGGAAGCATGCGCCCTTGACGGCAGGTATGAGTTCATGCTGACAGCCGCTCCGCTTCCCATCACCGGAGCGGTCGGTTCCCCGGTCAACCCCATAGCCGTGCGATAGCTGGTCCGCCCTCCGGTTTCACAGCCGAAGTAGCCCAGGGCAGAAACAGCTTCGCGCGAGAAGCAGCACAATAGGCAGTATGGCCGTCACCACAAAGGAGTCAAAGATGGCAGCAGTACAGAAGGTCGGAATCGTCGGAGCAGGGGCTGCAGGACTCACTGCGGCGATCCTCCTGGCAGATGCCGGGATCGAGGTGGAGGTTCTGGAGAAGGCAACCGAGCCACAAACCCTTGGCTCCGGTATCACGCTGCAGGGAAACGCCCTGCGCGTCCTGCGCGATCTTGGCGTCTGGGAAGACGTGGAGGCGAAAGGGTACGCGTTCAGCACCCTCGGCCTGCGCGCCCCCGATCCCGCAGGTACCGTGATTGCCGTCCTGGACGACATCCGGACCGGTGGCGACGACCTTCCGGCGACGCTCGGTATGTACCGTCCGGACCTGACTGCCATCCTGCGGGAACGCGCCGTGCAGGCAGGTGCCCGCATCAGTTACGGCAAGACCGTCACCGACATAGAGGACGACGGCGGCAGCGTCACCGTCCGCACCGGCGACGGCGGCACCTCGGGCTACGACCTCCTGATCGGCGCAGATGGACTGCACTCCGCAGTCCGCAAAGCGATCGGCATCGAGGTGGAGCCCAAGCCTACGGGAATGGGTATTTGGCGCGCCTTCGTCGAACGGCCTGAGGAAGTGGTCCGGACCGACCTCACTTACGGAGGACCGTGTTTCATCGCCGGCTACTGCCCCACCGGCCCGGACACCATTTATGCCTACCTCGTGGAGAAGGCCCAGGAACGCAAGCAGGAAGACGGCCCCAAGGTGATGGCCGAACTCGCCGCCGCCTACGGCGGCCCGTGGAACGAGATCCGCTCAAACCTGGACCATGGCGCCCGAATCAACTACACGTGGTTCACTTCGCACCTGGTGGAAGGACCGTGGAACCGCGGCCGTACCGTCATCATTGGGGACGCGGCGCACAGCTGCCCTCCAACAGTGGCGCAAGGCGCGGCCATGGCCTTGGAAGACGCCGCGGTACTTGCGGAGCTGTTGATCGCCGCGGACCACGTCACGGAAACCCTCTGGAAGGAGTTCGCGGACCGCCGCCTGGACAGGGCAACGGCCGTCGTCAAAGCCTCAGTCCAGCTTGGTCAATGGATGCTGGACGGTGTCAGGGACGCAAATGTTCCGGGCCTGATGAACTCGCTCTCCACCATGCTTAAGGAACCCGCATGAACCACATCGAAACAGCCCAACAGCCCACTGTGGATGTCCATGCCCACGTTCTGATTCCGGCCTTGCAGCAGCTGGTGGCCACCGCTGACCCTGAAGGTTTCGCAGAACTGCAGGCGTTGGAAGTCAGGCGGAACGGTCCCGAGTCCATGGCGAACTCCGGCCTCATGATCAAAGAACGGTGGCCGCAGCTCACTGATCTTGACCGCCGGCTGGCGGACATGGACGCCCAAGGAGTGGACGTACAACTGGTGTCACCGTCGCCGTCGCATTTCTACTATTTTGCCGGGGAAGAGCTCGCACTGCGGCTTGCCATGCAAACAAACGAGGCAGTCCGGGATCTTGTCCAGCAGGCACCGGAACGGTTGAACGGGCTGGGCTTGGTTCCGTTGCAACATCCGCAGCTAATGGTGGAGGCCTTGGAACATGCTGTTCTTGACTGCGGCTTGCTGGGCGTGGAGATCGGCTCCTTTGCTGCCACGCCCGGGGACCCGGAGCGCAGCACTGTTGAGCTCTCCGATCCGCGGCTGGAACCTTTCTGGAACCGGGCTGCGGAACTGGACGCAATCGTGTTCCTCCACCCCTTTGGCTGCTCCCTGGACGAACGACTGGACCGCTTCTACCTGTCCAATACGGTCTCCCAGCCCGCAGAGAACGCCGTCGCGCTGTCCCACGTGATTTTCAGCGGGGTCCTGGACCGTCACCCGGACCTCAAGATCCTCGCCGCGCACGGGGGTGGTTACCTGCCCACCACCATTGGCCGATCGGACCACGCTTGGAAGGTTCGCCCCGAGGCGCAGCGGTGCGCCGAACCGCCGTCGACGTATCTTCAGAGGATCTTCTTCGATTCCCTGGTGCACAGCACCCGCGAGCTGCGCGCCCTCGTTGAGGTGGCGGGCGCCGGGCAAGTCCTGCTCGGCTCGGATTATCCATTCGACATGGGCTCCAGCGATCCCGTCGGGGCAGTTAGCGAAGCAGGATTCACCGCGGCCGATGCCGCCAAAGTTCTTGCCGGCAACGCTTCCGGCCTCGGCATCAGCGCTGCGGCCAGCCTCGCCGTCCGCCCCACCACCTAAGGAAACACATGGTCAAGATCGCCCGCTGGAATCACGATGGCGGTACATACTCCGGGTTCGTGGATGACGGCAGTTGCTTCGGGTTGCCGGAGGGACAAACCGTTAACCACTTGTTGAGTGCCGGTTTGGCAAGAACGCTGGAGATCGCCGCGGAAACGCTTCGCGGCGCACCTTCGGTTGCCCTTGCGGACGTAGAGTTGCTGGCGCCGCTGGTACCTGCCACCATCAGGGACTTCGTGGCCTTTGAAGAGCATGTGGAAGGTGTGAGGAAGAGCATCGACGGCGTGGCCGGCGTTGTTGCGGAATGGTACGAGGCACCCACGTTCTACTTCACCAACCCCCACACGGTGACAGGCACAGGCGATGTGATCAGTATTCCGGCGGGATGCAGCGAACTGGACTTCGAGACCGAGGTAGCCGCCGTCGTCGGGCATGTACCGGGCAGCGACGGCAGTAACCTGTCAGCGGCAGATGCCCACCGGCACATCTTTGGCTACACCGTGCTCAATGACTGGTCCGCCAGGGACCTTCAGCGCCGCGAAATGAAAGTCAGCCTAGGTCCCTGCAAGGGCAAAGATTTCGCAAATACTGTGGGCCCCTGGATCGTGACGGCTGATGAGTTCGAACACCTGCATGACGATGAGGGCTTTCTCCCCATCTCCATGGCTGTGGAAGTCAACGGGCAGCCCATAGGCCAGGATCTGCTGTCCAACATGGGTTGGCCGTTCGCTGAGCTGGTTGCCTACGCGTCCCAGGACTCGGTAGTGCGACCGGGGGACGTCCTCGGCTCCGGAACCTGCGGCAGCGGCTGCCTCGCTGAACTCTGGGGACGGAACGGGTCCAAGACACCCCCACCTCTGAAGACCGGCGACGTTGTGCGGATGGCTGTGGAGGGAATCGGCAGCATCGAGAACACCGTGGGTGAAAGGCGAAACGGCGTGACCAGGGTCCCGGCCCGGAACCGTCCCCGGAACCGCACCGTCAGTGTGGCCTTCCGCACCTAGGACTGACATTGTCCCTTTGCGCGCGTTTTGGCCATCTGCTCTTTGTCACCGCAACATATAATCCGATCATGCCCATTACGCGTTTTTCCTTAGGTTGCCATACTCTCTTGTCCACCCCTCAGCAGGACGGGGCGGTTCTATGAGCGGCGGTCTGGTAGCGCTTCTGGACGATGTTGCCGCCTTGGCCCGCATTGCGGCTGCATCCGTCGACGACATCGCCGCAGGGGCAGCCAAAGCAGGGGCCAAAGCCGCCGGCGTGGTCATTGACGACGCCGCCGTGACTCCGCAGTACGTGTCCGGGGCGGACCCGTCCCGCGAACTGCCCATGATCAAGCGGATCTTCTGGGGTTCACTGCGGAACAAGCTGGTGATCATCCTCCCGGCGTTGCTGCTGATCAGCGCCTTCATTCCGGGAGTTATTCCGTTCATCCTCATGTTGGGCGGCACTTACCTCTGCTACGAGGGCGCCGAGAAGGTCTGGCACAAACTTCGTGGCCACTCCGAGCATGAGAAAGCGCCGGCCGTTCAACGCGGACCCGAGGCCGAGGCCAAGGTGACCAAGGGCGCCATCACCACGGACTTCATCCTGTCCTGCGAGATCATGGTCATCGCCATGAATGAGGTAGCAGCTGAGTCATTGTGGGTCAGGGCTTTCATCCTGGTGGTCGTAGCAGTAATCATCACCGTCCTCGTTTACGGTGCGGTAGGGCTCATCGTCAAAATGGACGACATCGGCCTGCACCTGACCACCAAGGACTCCGCGGGTTCCCAGCGCTTCGGCCGCCTGCTCGTCAAGGGCATGCCGGCCGTCCTGGGTGCCATCACGCTCATCGGGACCATCGCCATGCTGTGGGTTGGCGGTCACATCATGTTGCAGGGCGCCTACGATCTCGGCTGGCACGCTCCCTACGACTTGGTTCATGTACTTGAGTCACCCTTCGCCGGGATCCCTGTAGTGGGCGGCTTCCTCGCCTGGCTGGTGAACACGCTGTGCTCTGCCATTCTGGGAGCCATCTGGGGCCTCGTCATCATGCTCATCCTGCATCCGCTGCTGAAGGTGCTGCCGTTCGGCAAGAAGGAGGAGGGGCACGAAGAAGGCGACGTCCGTTCCGCGATCGCCGGACACAAGCCCGCGAAAAACCACGAGGATCCGGTCTCCTAGAACTGTTGCGGCGTCCGGTATAGGTGAGCCTGGACGCCGCAGCTGCAGCCGGATATTACGCGGACCGACCGCCCGAAAACACTCAGACCAGCCAGCTCCACCAGCGCGACCGCTCCGGTTCCGGCGTCGGCTCTGGTTCCGGTTCTTCACCCAAAGCCAGCGCTGCCTCGACGAGGTCTACTCCGGTGAGGGTCATGACGGCCTCCCGATCGAGTGCATCCAGACTTTGAGCCTCATCAAGCGAGAGCCGCAGGGCCTGTCGGTTGAGTGCCTGCTCGAACAACGTGCGGGCAAAGCGTGCGTTACCGGAGTCCTCCCCGGCATGGAGCCCGGCAAGGATTCGACGCAGCATCTGGTCCGCACCGGGTTCCAAAATGTACTCGTGCTGGGCCAGCATACGGTGGAATATGGTCTGCAACTCATCAACGGAGTAGTTGGGGAACGTGATCTCCCGGGCGAAACGTGAACGGAGTCCGGGGTTGGAGAGCAGAAAAGCTTCCATCAGGCGCGGGTAGCCGGCCACAATCACCACAAGCCGATGGCGGTGATCCTCCATTCGCTTGAGCAAGACCTCGATTGCCTCGGGGCCGAAGTCCATTCGGCCATCTTCCGGTGCCAGCGCGTAGGCCTCGTCGATGAATAAGACACCATCGAGCGCTCGTCGGATCACGCGGTCCGTCTTGATGGCAGTCGCCCCAACATACTGCCCCACCAGGCCCGAGCGATCCACCTCAACCAAATGCCCTTTTTGCAGTAAACCCACAGCGCGGTACATCTCGGCCAGGAGCCGGGCCACGGTGGTCTTGCCCGTCCCCGGGTTTCCCAAAAACACCAAATGCTGAGACGTGGCAACTTCCGGGAGGCCGTGAGCCTTACGGCGGGCCTGGACTTGGAGCAAGGCGACCAGGGCTCGCACCTGTTCCTTCACGGTCTCCAGGCCCACCAGCGAGTCCAGTTCGGACTGCACCTCCGAAAGTGGCCGGGCCGGCCCGGGCCTTGCGCCCGTGACATCACCTATTAGATCGTCCACGCGTTCCGAGCCGGACAACCTGAGCTGATTGGCCAAGTGGCCAATGGTTTCACGCAGGTCATCAAGCGGATTGCGGCTGGCTGCCATACATCCACTGTAGGGCAGAAGTGGCTGGAGGGTCCGGTGTACCTAAGTTATATCAAGCGCTTCTGATATATTAGTTAAGTATTAGCGTCTACGAAAGACCCTTACTCAACGAGGAGTACACAGCATGCAGCAACTCGCGCATCGACTCGACCGGCTTGGCACCGAAACCGCCTTTAGCGTCGCCCAAGCGGCAGCGGCTTGGAAGGCCAAAGGAAACCTGGTTTTCCCCTTCCACCTCGGCGACATCAACATCCCCACCGCCCCGCACATCATCGAAGCTATGACCAAAGCCATCGCTGACGGCTACACGGGCTACTGCCCCGGCCCCGGCATCCCTCAACTGCGCGAAGCCCTCGCCGAGGACCTCGGTTCACGCCGCGGCATCACCCTCTCCCCCGACAACGTCGTGGTGATGACCGGCGGCAAACCCGTCATCACCAAGTTCCTGCAGGCAGTGATGAACCCCGGGCAGGAAGTGCTCTACCCGAACCCTGGATTCCCGATCTACGAGTCTCAGATCGAATACCTCGGCGGCACGGCGGTACCGTACCGCTACCTCCCCACCAGCCAGGGCTTCTCGATTGACCTCGACCAGGTACGCGCATCCATCACCCCGAACACCGTAGCGATCATCTACAACGATCTACAGAACCCCATCTCTGCAGAGTCCACCACGGCCGAACGTGAAGCCATCGCCCACATCGCACAAGAGCACAACCTCTGGGTGCTCTCCGACGAGGCCTACTTCGAAACCCGCTACGAGGGTGTCTCCAGCTCGATCGCATCCATCCCGGGAATGGCCGAGCGCACCGTCATCCTCTACACCTTCAGCAAAAAGTTCGCCATGACAGGCTCACGCCTCGGCTGCGCCGTCGCGCCCCTCGAGATCGCCAAAGTACTCAGCACCCTCAACACCAACGACGAATCCTGCACCACTCACTACGTACAGTGGGCGGGTATCGAAGCACTCCGCGGCACCCAGGAACCCGTCCAGCAGATGTTGGACATCCTGCGTGAACGCCGGGATGCAGCCTGTGAGCTCGTGAACTCCGTCCCCGGGATGCACGTCGCAGTGCCGCAGTCCACGTTCTACCTGTTCCCGGACGTCACCGACGTCATGGAGAAGATGGGATACACGGCAGTGGGCGACTTCGCCAGCGACGCCCTCTACAAAACCGGAGTTTCCTTCTGTACCCGTGAGCACTTCGGCCGACGCCAACCCGGAGAAGAGCGGCAGTACATCCGCCTCGCCTACTCAGGCATCGACGTCGCTGACATCCGTGACGGCCTTGGCCGCCTCCGCGACTGGATGGTGACCGCATGAGCCGCGTCGTCGTCACGGGACGCATCCCCGAGGCTGCCATTGAAAAGCTTCGGGCCGAACACGACGTCGATGCCTGGGCTGGTCCCCAGACCATCACCCGCGAAGAACTTCTGCGCCGCGTAGCCGGAGCCGATGCCATAGTGTCCCTGCTCACCGAGCGCGTCGACGCAGAACTGCTCGAGGCCGCCGGCCCGCAGCTCAAAGTCGTGGCGAACGTCGCCGTCGGCTATGACAACATCGACGTGCCCGCCTGCACTCAACGGGGAATTGTGTCCACCAACACCCCCGGTGTCCTCACCGAGGCCACGGCCGACATCGCGTTCGGTCTCATCCTCATGGCAACCCGACGACTCGGCGAGGGCGAACGACTCATCCGCTCCGGCCAAGCTTGGAAGTGGGGCATGTTCTTCCTCCTCGGGTCCAGCCTGCAAGGCAAGACCCTCGGCATCGTAGGCATGGGCGGCATCGGCCAAGCAACCGCGCGGAGGGCCAAAGCCTTCGGCATGGAGATCGTCTACCAGTCCCGCAGCGAAGTCGATCCTCAAATCGCCGCCGAACTGGACGCCCGACGCGTCGATCTCGACGAGCTGCTGGCCGTTGCCGACGTCGTCTCCCTGCACTGCCCGTACGGTCCCGCCACTCATCACCTGATCGGGGCCGAACAACTCGCTGCAATGAAGAATTCTGCATTCCTCATCAACACTGCGCGCGGACCCATCGTGAATGAAGATGCGCTGGCAACAGCCCTCCGAGAGGGTGTAATTGCCGGTGCCGGGCTCGACGTCTTCGAGAAAGAGCCAAGCGTTCACCCCGAACTTCTTGGGCTGGACAATGTTGCGCTCGTGCCACACCTCGGCTCAGCCACCGTGGAGACACGCACAGCCATGGCCATGCTCGCCGCTGATAACGCACTGGCAGTGTTGAGCGGAGAACAACCACCCGCGCCCATCGCATAGGGCGTCGGGGCCAACATAGATGTGGTCGCCAGTCAGTTCCGGTTAACCCGCCAGGGGTGTTCGAGCTTCGCGGACGCGCGAAGCTACCGGCCAAGGCTGCGCTAACCGTGAGGTTGGAGTTCAGTAGGGTTGGAACAACCAAGAGCGAGGACAACCCTTATGAACACCCCTGCCAGCAAGACTGCCGTAGACCGACACTACGACCTGGTGATCATCGGCACCGGGTCCGGGAATTCCATTCCCGGACCCGGGTTCGAGGACCAATCGATCGCGATCATCGAGAAGGCTTCCTTCGGCGGGACCTGCCTGAACGTAGGCTGCATCCCCACGAAGATGTACGTTCACACCGCCGACGTCGCACTGCAGACCGCGGAGTCCGGAAGGCTGGGCTTGGAGGCTGAGGTCAACTCCGTTGACTGGCCAGGCATGGTGAGCCGCATCTTCGGGAACCGGATCGATGCCATCTCCGCTGCCGGTGAAGAGTATCGCCGCGGACCGCAGACCCCAAACATCGACGTCTATGACCAGCACGCCGTTTTCGTTGGTGATCGTACGTTGCGAACCGGCCAAGGGGTCCACCAGCGAACCATCTCGGGCGACCGGATCGTCGTCGCGGCCGGCTCCCGACCCGTTATTCCCGGGGCCATCGCCGACTCCGGCGTGCGGTACCACACCAATGAGGACATCATGCGGATTCCGCAGCTGCCCAAATCCCTGGTGATCATTGGCGGAGGCTACATTGCCATGGAGTTCGCCCACGTCTTCGACGCCCTTGGCACGGACGTCACAATCATCGCCCGCTCCACGCTCCTGAAGAACCTCGATGAGGACCTTCACGATCGTTTCAACACCCTGGCCGCCAAACGCTTCGATGTCCGGTTCGGCAGGACCACCGTTGGCGCCGATCAGAGCGATGACGGTATTTCCGTCAGGCTCGACGACGGCTCCACCGCCACCGGGGAGGTACTGCTGGTAGCCGCCGGGCGCACCCCCAACGGAGACCTGCTGGACCTACCTTCCGGCGGGATCGACATGACCAATGACGGGCGCATCAAGGTCGATGAGTACGGCCGGTCGAGCTCCGCCGACGGCGTGTGGGCTCTTGGCGACGTCTCCTCGCCCTACATGCTCAAGCATGTAGCCAACGCAGAGATGCGCGCCGTCCGCCACAATCTGTTGAACCCGAACAAGCTTCAGGAAATGCCTCACCGCCATGTCCCCGCCGCCGTTTTCACGCATCCCCAGATTGCCACGGTAGGCATGACCGAATCCCAAGCCCGCGAACACGGCCATAACGTCACCGTCAAAGTCCAGGACTACGGGGACGTGGCCTTTGGGTGGGCCCTGGAAGACACAACCGGCATCTGCAAGCTGATAGCCGATCAGGACACCGGCAAACTCCTCGGCGCCCACTACATGGGCCCACAAGCATCCACCCTGATCCAGCAAATGATCACTGTCCTGGCCTTCGACCTCGACGTACGTCAATTCGCCGCCCATCAATACTGGATTCACCCCGCGCTGCCCGAAGTCACCGAAAACGCCCTGCTTGGTCTCACCTTCAACTGACCAGAACACCACGTCACACGTCCGCGCACACCGAAGCTAAGCAGACACTAACTCCTTGTGGGCAGGGCGAGCTTGAAAACTTTAGCCCACGCAGATCCCACCTGTTTCAGCAGCGGCCCCGTGGTGTACTTCAGACCGTAGCGACCGCAGATCTCACGGACCTTGGGTGCGATCTCGGCGTAACGGTTGGACGGCAGATCCGGGAAGAGGTGGTGCTCGATTTGATGCGACAGGTTTCCGGTCATCAGGTGCATGAACCGGGGCCCTGAGATGTTGGCCGATCCGATCATCTGACGTACGTACCAGTCGCCGCGGGTTTCACCTTCCACCATTTCCTCGGTGAACGTGTCGGTTCCCTCGGGAAAGTGGCCACAGAAAATGACAGCGTGGGCCCAGACATTACGGATAGCGTTGGCAGTCAGTGTGCCGTAGAGGGCTTGCTTCCCGGAGCCTGTAAGCATGGCCAAGGCAGGAGTGGCGGCGTAGTCCTTAGCGAACTGTTTGACCGCCTTTCGCCCCAGCGCTTTGAGATCCTTGTTCATGGCCTCCTTGGATTTCAGGCCTTCTTTGTACTCGGGGATCTCCAAGTCGTAAATGGCTATGCCCCATTCGAAGACGGGCGCGAGCAAGGCGTTATACAGGGGATTGCCCAGGTTAAAAGGCTTCCATTCCTGATCGGGATCCATCCGCAGAAGGTTGTACCCGACGTCGCGATCCTTGCCCACCACGTTGGTCCAGCGGTGGTGAAGATCGTTATGAGTGTGCTGCCACGAGCGCGAGGGGGTAACGAAGTCCCATTCCCACGTGGTGGAGTGGATGTCCGGGTCTCTCATCCAATCCCACTGCCCGTGGAGGATGTTGTGGCCTAGTTCCATATTCTCCAGAATTTTTGCCACGCTGAGGAGCGTTGTGCCGGTGAACCAGGCTGCCTTGTTCCTACCCACCAGCAGCGCGGCACGACCGGAGATTTCCAACCCCCGTTGGATCTTGATCATGCGCCTGATGTAGGCGGCGTCGCTGGAGCCTCGCTTGCCAAGGATTTCGTCACGGATGGCATCGAGCTCACGGCCCAGCTGGGCTACTTGTTCGTCGCTCAGGTGGGCTGCCGCAGGTGGCCGCACTGTCGGCCTGCCGGCCTCGGCAAGGGCACCGGGCCGGGTCTTGGGCCCGACGGCGGTGGCGGAGCTCTTGGCTGAAACTACTGACATGCGGTGGTACTCCTCAAATTCCGAGGTTGACGGGTCCGGCAGCTGCCGAGACGCACGTTTGGATGAGTTCCCCAGGTGCCCCGCGGACCTCACCGGTACGAAGATCGCGGACCCTTCCGGCGAGCAGCGGGGTGAGGCAGCTGTGACAAATGCCCATGCGACATCCGCTGGGCATCAGCAACCCTGCGTCCTCCCCGACGTCGAGAATGGGAACGTTGCCGCCTGCAAGGACCTCGCGGTCGGAAGCCTCAAATGTCACTATGCCACCTTCGCCTCCGTCCCCTCCCCGGAGTTCAGTGCTGAACCGCTCAATCGTCAGCGAACCCACTTCTTTTACACCCTTGGATTCGTTCGCGGAAGCAGCGGCACCGGCCAGCGCCGCCTGGTTCCACATGGCTTCCGCGTCATCTAGGAAGGACTCGGGGCCGCACGCATACGCCGCCCTGGCCCGCCAGTCCGGGCAAACCTCCTCCAACACGGCCGTGGACGTGAAGTTCATGCGGCCACGGCCTTCGGTGTGCCATTGGACAAGCCGGAAGTTAGGAAATTGATCAGCAAGTTCAGCCAGTTCCTCCCGGAAGATACTGTCGCCTTGCCCGCGGGAAGAGTGGATCAGCACAACGTTCGCATCGGGCCGGCTTGGGACAAGCGTCCGGATCATTGACATGACGGGCGTGATGCCGCTTCCCGCCGTGAGCATCAGGAGTGAACGGGGGTGCTCAGGGAGGACAAAGTCGCCCTGAGGTGGAGCCAAAAAGAGGACATCACCCACCTTCGTTTTGCGGACCAGAGTTCCTGACACGGATCCAACGTCAGTGACAGTAATAGCCGGGTCCTTGCCGGCCGGTGAACTCAGGGAATAGGACCGCCAATGGCGAACCCCGTTGAGCTCTACACCTATCCGCGCCCACTGACCGGCCAGGTGGGCATGCCAGCCGCGGCCGGGCCGAAAGAAAATAGTGGCCGATTGGGCCGTCTCATGGACAACCTCCGTGACCACCCCGCGCAACTGACGGGACGAAAAGACAGGGTTGAAGAGCGCCAGGACATCCTCCGGCGCAAGCGGGGTGGTCAAAACCGAGGCTATGCGGGCCAGTGGTCTGAAGCGGACGATGAGCTGCTCCTCGCAACGACAGAGAACAAGAATCCGACCACTTCGGCCGGAAGAGGCTTATGTGGCCCATGCCGGTTCAGTAGGACTGAGAGTATTATCATCACCGGATTCTGCGCAAACCGCCACTTGGAGACCCAACGCCTCCCTGAGGTCGAACCGACATCAAGCCACGGCCACCGGGTCATCAAGGGGATGCAGACTGCTAGCCTCACCTCATGCGCACAACGTCTGCACGAGACAAACGCACCGCCAGCGGACAGCGCGTACTAATCCTGACCGCTGGTGTGGGATCCGGGCATAACAGCGCCGCGGCGGCGGTGCAGCAAGCATGCGCCGCGCGCGCTGACATCGCCGAGGTGCAGGTGCTGGACGTGCTGCAGGTGAGCAGCGTCCTCTACCGCGCACTCTTGAGCCGGGGCTACTTCGTCCTCGTGGAAGGCCTGCCGTGGCTCGTCGAATGGGGCTACGACATCAGCAACCCGCCGTTCCGTCGCCGTGGCCCGATTGACCCCTGGACGCGGGTCAACGCCAGTCCGGTTGTTGGTGCGATCAAGCGGTTCCGGCCCACCGCGATTGTGTGCACACATTTCCTTCCGGCCCAGCTGTTGGCCGCACTGCTTCTCCGCGGCCTGATCGATGCGAAGACAGCTGTGGTCACCACCGATTACGACTTTCAAGGCTTGTGGCTCTCCGGGGCATTCCACAAGATCTTTGTGGCCCGGGAAGAAGGAAAGGTGGAGCTGATGGCGCTTGGTCTTCCTTCCGACCGTGTGACTGCCACGGGGATCCCCATCAAGAAACAGCTCAGTCCGGGGCCCGTACGCGATTCCAACAAGCCACCCATGCTGCTCATCTCTGCGGGTGCGACCGGTGGCGACTACGCTGTCTCGGTGGTTCGGCAGACACTGCATATGCGCTCAGCCTTCACGGTCACAGTGGTGTGCGGCCACAATGATGCGCTGCGGCAGCGCATCGGGGCACTCGTGGCGTCGGCCGGCGACCGCTACAGCGTTCTTGGCTTCACAGCGGAAATGCCGCAGCTGCTGCAGCGGGCGGACCTGTTCGTGGGCAAACCGGGCGGGCTGTCGGCGTCGGAATGCATGGCCGCGGGTCTCCCCATGGTCCTTGTGAACCCGATCCCTGGTCAGGAAGTACGCAACGGCGATTACCTCATGGAGCAGGGGGCAGCCGTACGCTGCAACACCGCCGCAACGATCGGCTGGAAGATCGACCAGGTACTGCGCGATCCCGGCCGGTTGCAGAAGATGCAGGCGGCGGCGCAGAGAACAGGCCGCCCTGACGCCGCAGCCGACGTACTAAGCGAGCTGCTGGGCGGGCCCTCCAGGCCGCTGGTAGTGACGCGCGCGGCACAAAGGACCATCCTTGCCGCCAGCGAGAACCGCTTTGTCGCAACCGACCTCACGGGACCTTCCTCTTTGGTGCGCTTGGTCGACCAGGCTTCGGGCAGCACGGTTGCACTTCTTCAGGAAGATGAGCTGCCGGATCTGCAGAAGCGGTACTCGACGCCGGACGGAGACTTGGTGCTCCGGCGCGGCCGGGCGTCCCTGCTTCTCCGTTGGGAGCAACGGAGGTTGCTCCGCGCCATGTTGAGGGGCGACGACGCACTTCCTGTCCGTGTCGAAGGGCCGTTGGCGCCGTTCCACGACCTCCATGGGTAACTGGCAAAACCCCATCGGTGGACCTGCCCACCAGCTGCTTCCCCGCTGCACCAGCTCTGTCCCCAAGCATCCGGTGGTTAGGCTTGGTCAATGGCAACAGTTATTCTTGTGCGGCACGGCCGCACCACGGCCAATGCAACTGGACTGCTGGCCGGGCGGGCCCTTGGTGTCGACCTGGACCAGGTGGGCCGCGAACAGGCGGCTCAGACAGCTGACCGGCTCGCGGCCGTCCCGGTAGTCGCGGTCGTATCGAGCCCCCTTGAGCGCTGCCAACAGACGGCCCGGCTCATCATCGACCGCCAGGCCGGCACGCCGTACGCGCCGGTCGACCCCGATCTCACCGAGTGCGATTACGGCCAGTGGCAGGGCCGCTCCCTCAGCGACCTGGCCACCGAGAATTTGTGGCCGGTTGTGCAATCGCAACCAGCCGCCGTCGTGTTTCCCGCTGGTGAATCCATGGCGGCAATGCAGGCTCGTTCCGTGGCAGCGATTCGACGTCACGATGCGGCCTTCGAAGCCGAGCACGGGCCAGGTGCCGTATGGGTTGCCGTAAGTCATGGCGACGTTATCAAGTCGATCCTCGCCGACGCGCTCGGCATGCACCTTGACCTGTTTCAGCGAATCAACGTGGGCCCTGCCTCTGTTTCGATCGTGCGCTACGGCCCTAGCCGGCCGAGCGTTTACGCGATGAACACAGACGCGGGTGATCTGTCATGGCTTACAAATATTGTCCCCGCCGGGGATGCGCCAGTGGGCGGCGGTGTGGGGCACAACGCTCTGTGAACCTTATGTGCCTAAAATACAGACATGCCTACACTTGTTCACGAGTTTGCCTGGCCTGATCGGGTCGTTGTTGGCACCATCGGCCTTCCAGGGTCGCGGACCTTCTACCTGCAGGTGCGTACGGGAAAGCAAATGGTGAGTGTTGCTTTGGAGAAGCAGCAGTCGGCTCTGCTCGCGGATAAGATCGACGAAATCCTCGATCAGCTCATCACCGTCCAAGGCAACCCGTTCAGCGTTCCCACAAGTACTCCCCCTGAACTTGTAGACAATGACCCTCTGGAAGCCGTTGAAGAACAGTTCCGCACAGGCGCTATGAGCTTGGGCTGGGATCCAACCACTGCGCAGGTTGTCATCGAGGCGTACCCCATCGCTGACCTCGATGACGACGACGAACCACGTGATGAGGACGGCTCCAACGCGGCCGAAATGTTGCTGGTGCGCATGCCCGTAGGCACCGCCCGCGCTTTCGCCAAACGCACCCGGGAGATCGTCGGGGCCGGACGACCCGCGTGCCCGCTGTGCGGTCTCCCCATGGACGCCGACGGGCACGTCTGCGCCCTTCCCGAGGCCTGATGCCCGCGCCGGAGCTCATGACCGCCGAGCTGACACTCACCGGCCGCATTACGACGGCGTCGAACGCTACCTTCCTGGGCAGCATCGCCGACGTCGACGTCGTCTACAAGCCCATAGCAGGCGAAAGCCCGCTATGGGATTTTCCGCACGGATGCCTGGCTCACCGCGAAGTAGCCGCCTACCTGGTCTCGCAGGTTTTCGACTGGGACATCGTGCCACGCACCTGGCTACGCGATGGTCCCCTGGGTGCTGGAATGGTGCAGCTCTGGCAGGAGCAAGACCCCACCCAGCGCGCAGTGAACCTGCTCGCGACGGAGCACGTACCGGAGACGGGATGGAAACACGTCCTCGAAGGACAGGATGAGAACGGACGGATGGTTTCCCTCGTTCACGAAGACTCGGCCGCGCTCAGGCGAATGGCTGTGTTCGATGCGGTGGTCAACAACGCCGACCGGAAAGGCGACCACATCCTCGCCATGACGGGCGGCGTCCGGCACGGCGTGGACCATGGACTGACCTTCCACCAGGACCACAAGCTGCGCACGGTGCTGTGGGGCTGGCTGGGCGATGCTCTTACGGACGAGGAACTCGAAGGCATCGATCGTGTGACCGAAGGACTGCAAGGTGGGCTCGGCCGGGACCTGGCCGACTTGCTCAGCGCCGAAGAAATCGCATCGCTCACCACTCGGTGCGAGCGGTTGCGCGCCGAAGGGCGCTTTCCGGCTCCGAGCGGGGAGATGCCGGCCGTGCCCTGGCCCCTGTTTTAGGGAACCAGGTCCGGCTGGCCCCTCAACAAACGCCCAACATCAGGCGGGCTGCTTGCTGGTTACCAAGGCCGCCTCCAGTGCAGGCACGCCTTGGACCGCCGCCCCATACAGCCAATCGTTGTACTGGAAGTCGTTGTCCTTGCGGCTCTTGAACAGCAAGTTGCGCAGTGTCCGCGCGAGGCCGGAAACGTGCCAGGACTCGCCCCAGACGCGGGCGGTGCGCTGGACCCGGGCTGTCCTGGTGGCGCGGGCGGAATTGAACGCGGCAAGCGCTTCATCCCACGCGGCCGGGTTGACGCCGTCAGCGGTGAAGACGGTGCCTGCGGTGACGTCTTGCAGCACGGCGGCGTCTTCGAGGGCCTGGCAGGCACCTTGGGCAAGGTACTGGAGCATGGGGTGGGCGGCGTCGCCCATCAGAACCATACGGCCGGCGACCCAGTTTTCAATGGGGTCGCGATCGTACATGGGCCAGCGGATGCCCGTGCCGAGGTTCGCAAGAGCCGCCTGCACCGCCGGAACACAGTCCTGGTAGGCGGCCTGCAGCTCGTCCACTCCGCCGTATTGTTCTTCACCGCGCTCGAAGGACGGCGATTTGAAAACGGCCACAGTGTTCAGCAGCTCCCCCTTGCGCAGGGGGTACTGCACCAGGTGACAGTCCGGGCCGAGATAAACCACGACGTCTTCGAGGTCCGCAGCAGGGGTTTCCGACGTAATGGGCACGGTTCCCCTGTATGCCACGTAAGCGGAGGAAACGGGTTCATCCGAGGCCACCAGCGGGCGCAGCGTGGACTTCAATCCGTCGGCAGCGATCACCACATCGGCTTCATAGTCCACACCCGACTCGGTGTGCACTACTCCCCTGCCGTTCACCGTTTCCACGCCGTTCACCATGACATCGTTGATGAGCTTCACCCCGGCAGCTTCACAGCCTTCAAGGAGAACCCGGTGCAGGTCGCTGCGGTGGATCACCACGTACGGTGCGCCGTACCGGTCCTTGAACTCCCCCTGAAGCGACTGCCTCGTCAGCTCTTCTCCGGTAACAGCATCCCGGAACACCAAGTGCTTGGGCTGGAAACCGATTTCCAGTGCCTTCTCCAGCAAGCCCCAGCGCTTTAGGACACGGGATGCATTCGGTGCCATTTGCAGGCCGGCGCCTACCTCGCCGAACTCGGGCGCCCGCTCTACCAGCGTGACGTTGGCGCCGTTTTCGCGGAGGGCCAGGGCGCCTGCAAGGCCGGCCATGCCTCCTCCCACAACCAGGACGTCAGTGGAATTGAGGTACTCAGACATTGCGTGCTCCTTGGGAGATGGTGGGTTTGATTTTGAGTCCGATGCCGGCCAGGAGGACCGCGGCAATCGCTGCGGCTCCGGCAAACGCGAGGAAGTTTGAGTTGACGCCCATTCCGGCTGCCAGAAGGAGGCCACCCACTTGGGGTGCGATGACAGCCCCGATCCGGCCGGTGCCCAACGCCCAGCCAAGCGCTGTCCCCCGCAGGTGGTAGGGATAGTGGCTGGCCACCGCGGCGATGATGAGGCACTGGGTGCCATGGGTTCCGACGCCGGCAAGCACCAGTGCGGCATAGACGACGCTAACGGGCGGGCTGGCCAGGAGGACCGCCAGTCCGACGGCGGCGACGGCGGCTGCCGTTATGGCCGTCGGAATCGGCCCGAAGCGTGTGCCCGCCCATGCCGTGATGACCGATCCGGCAACGGCACCGAGGTTCAGTGCCAGCGCAAAGGTGAGAGCCGATCCCAGGTTGTAGCCCGCCAACTGCATCAGATTGGGCAGCCACGTGCCCAAGCCATACCAGGCGAACAAGGTGGCGATGGTGGCGAGGGCAAAGAGCATGCTGACACCCAGGTAAGGGGCGCGGAGCAGAGTACCGAAACCAGAGGAGTTCTTGGACTTAGTACGCTTCATCGAGCCCGGCGTCAGCGTCTCCGGGATGTACTTCAAGCCCAGCGGCACCACGATCACCAGCGCCAGGACAGCCACCAGGAACATCACCTCCCACCCGAAAGCGGGGATCAGGGGAATTCCCACCAGCGCGGCCAGAGAGCCGCCGATCGGGACGCCGGACATCATGAGCGTGGCGATGGTGGAGCGCCATTTTGTGGGGACCAACTCCGCCACCAAGGCATTGGCCGACGGCACCAGCCCGCCAAGCCCGACGCCGGCCAGGAGGCGAAGGGCACCAAAGACCGCCGCATTGGGAGCAAACGCACACAGGATGGTGAAGATCGAAAAGACGATCGCGCACCCGAGGATTGTCTTGCGCCGTCCCCAGGAGTCGGCCATCCGGCCTGCAAAGATCGCTCCGATCATCATGCCGAGGAATGCCATGGACCCAATGGTCCCGGCGGTGGCTTTGGTCAGGCCCCAGCCGGTCTCGGAGATCAGGGAGGCCTGGACGGTGCCGTAGACAATGAGGTCGTAGCCGTCGAAAACCACCAGAAGCCAGCACACCAGGACGGCTAGTGCCGAGCCTTTGGAAAACCGCGGACCGGCCTCAGTGCTGGGAACAGCAGCGTCGACAATTCTGGAGGATGCCTCTTGCGACGCTGCAGCGGGAAGTGAGTGATTCATCCCACCACTTTCGGATGGGTCAGGCAAACAAGGCCATAGAATTCTGTTGTGCAGAACAACTCAGCCTCGAAGCAGCGCGGGATACCGGCCCAGAACCGGAAACCTGTCCAGAAACGGCCCACGTATTCCATCGAGGCTGTGGACAATGCTTTACAGCTCCTCCAGCTTCTTCGCGACGGCGGTGCCCTTCGACTCAAGGACGCAGCAGCCGAGCTGGGTGTTGCACCTTCTACTGCCCACAGGCTTCTGGCAATGCTCGTGTATCGCGGCTTCGCCGTCCAGGACGAAAACCGCCGGTACGTCCCCGGGCCGGCCATGGGCGTGGGCCCGGCAGGACTGAGCTGGACCCGGCTCCTGAGGGACCTGGCACAGCCTCACATGGAGCTCTTGTCTTCGCGGCTCGATGAGACAGTTAACTTGATGGTGCGCGTGGGCACGAAAGTGAGGTTCCTCGCTACCGTGGAAGGCAGCAACGTCCTGCGCATCGGTGACCGGCAAGGAACCGTGATGCCTGCTAACAGAACATCAGGTGGCAAGGTGATGCTGGCAGAACTGGAACCTGGCATGATCGAGCAACTGTTCCGAAGCCAGAATGCCGAAATCGGCGGCGACACCATTCCCGACGCCGAGTATCCGGCGTTTCTGCGGGAGCTGGACACTATCCGCGGCAACGGATTCGCGGCCAACTTCGAGGGCACGGAGGAAGGCGTTAGCGCACTCGGGATGGCACTCCACAACCGGCATGGGCACGTGGTGGGCGCGCTCAGCGTCGCCACGCCTGCCACCCGGTTCCGTAAAGTGTTCGACGCCGGATTGGTCGCCGCCCTGCGCGAGACCTGCCGACAACTTGAAGTGGACATCGCGGCTAACCCGGCCGACGGAGCCGAATAGGATCCACAACGCGACCACCCCGGCGTTGCGAGGCCCGATCTGCGCCTAAAACGAGCTCCATTCCCCGCAGAGCGGGCCCCGCAACGCGCTTAGTTATTCTGCACAGCAGAAACTTCTCTGATTCCCGCCCGGGCCCTCCGTAGGGTCGAACTACGCCAACACCGTTCGGACCCTATCGAGGAGGCCCCCGTGTCCATCACCGCCGAGAACACGACTCATGAATCAGTGGCCGCCAGCCACGCCTTGCCTGAGCCCACACCGGAGGAAGCTGCCCAGTTGGAGCAGCTGTATAAGGACTTCGCTGCCGGGAACATGGTTCCGTTATGGACGGAGATCGGCGATCTGATGCCGATGGTTCCAACCCCGAAGGCCGTCCCGCATGTGTGGCGTTGGAATGACTTGTATCCGTTGGCTGCCCGTGCCGGTGACCTGGTTCCGGTAGGCCGGGGTGGAGAACGCCGCGCGATTGCCCTGGCGAACCCCGGCCTTGCCGGCACACCGTACGCGACTCCAACGTTGTGGGCCGCCATCCAGTACCTGGGCGCCCATGAGGTTGCTCCGGAGCACCGCCATTCGCAGAACGCGTTCCGTTTCGTCGTCGAGGGCGAGGGTGTGTGGACTGTGGTGAACGGGGATCCGGTGGCGATGCGTCGCGGTGATTTCCTGCTCACCCCGGGCTGGAACTTCCACGGCCACCACAATGACACCGATCAACCCATGGCATGGATCGACGGCCTGGACATCCCGTTCGTGCACTACGCCGATGCCGGGTTCTTTGAGTTCGGCACCGAACGTGTCACCGACGAAGCCACCCCGGACCTTTCCCGTTCCGAACGTCTCTGGGCCCACCCCGGCCTCCGGCCCCTGTCCGGGCTGGATGACACCACCAACTCCCCCATTGCCGCGTACCGCTGGGAACACACCGACGCCGCTCTGCGTGAGCAGCTGTTGCTGGAGGACGAGGGCCACCCTGCCACTGTGTCCCAGGGCCATGCCGCCATCCGGTACTCAAACCCAACCACCGGCGGGGACGTGATGCCCACCATCCGGGCCGAGTTCCACCGCCTCCGCGCCGGCGCCGCCACCGAGCCGCTCCGCGAGGTCGGATCCAGCGTCTGGCAGGTCTTTGAGGGCACCGGCACCGTCGTGTTGAACGGCGAGACCAAGCAGCTGGCCAAGGGCGACCTTTTCGTGGTCCCTTCCTGGCAGGAGTGGTCATTGGAGTCCGAAACAGAGTTTGATCTGTTCCGCTTCAGTGACGCCCCCATCTTTGAACGACTGAACTTCAACCGCAGCTACACCGAAGGACGCAAGTAAATGAGACTCCTCACCCTCCGCACCGAAAACGCCGCCGGCAAAGGCACCGTAGCCGTCCGCCAGGACGGCGACACCCTCACGGAGATCACCGGCTTCGCCGACGTCGGCGCGCTGCTGCAGGATCCCGCTTGGGAAACCACTGCTGCGGCGGCCAGCGGCGCAACGCACGCGCTCGACGGCGCCGACCTCGCCGCCGTCGTGCCCGCACCCGGGAAGATCATCTGCGTGGGTCACAACTACCGCAACCACATCAAGGAAATGGGCCGGGAAATCCCGGAGCACCCCACCCTGTTTGCGAAGTACACCGAATCGCTGATCGGCCCGAATGATGACCTCGCTTTGCCGCAGGAATCGGACACCGTGGACTGGGAAGCCGAACTCGCCGTGATCATTGGCAAGAAGGGCCGCCGCATCGCCGAGGCCGACGCCGCGGACCACATTGCCGGGTACGCGGTCCTGAACGACGTCTCCATGCGCGACTACCAGTTCCGCACCATCCAGTGGCTGCAGGGCAAAACGTGGGAGAACTCCACACCGTTCGGCCCGGCCCTGGTCACCAAGGACGAGTTCACCGCCGGCCCACTCATGACCTCGGCCGTGGACGGCGAGATCCAGCAGTCCACCCCCACCGGCGACCTCGTGTTCACCCCCGAATTCCTGGTCTCCTACATCTCCACCATCATCACCCTGAACCCGGGCGACGTGATCGCCACTGGCACCCCCGGCGGAGTGGGCCATGCCCAGGACCCCAAGCGGTACCTGCAGGAAGGCCAGCTCCTGGTCACCACCATCGAGGGCCTGGGCCAGCTAAACAACCGAGTGGTCAAGGAAGCCTGATGGTCGCCCGCCACGATCTCGCCACCGATCCGCGCTTGCAGGAAGATCTCCTGCAGGCGCGGCGGGGCACCGCCTTCTTCGCCCGCAAACTGAACGAACTCTCCGATGCAGAACTCGACGGCGGCACCCTCCTTCCGGACTGGACCCGCCGCCATGTGGTGGCGCACGTGGGATACAACGCCCGCGCGATCGCGCGCTTGGTGGAGTGGGCTGCCACAGGGGTGGAGACGCCCATGTACCCCTCCGCCGAGGCACGGAACCACGAGATCGATTTCGGCGCGACCCTATCCCCGATTGCACTGCGGAACCTGTTCGACCATTCCGCGGTGCACCTGTCCGTGGAATGGCGCGACCTGCCCGACTTGAACTGGGAAAACGAGGTCCGCACCGCCCAAGGCAGAACAGTCCCCGCCTCCGAAACCGTATGGATGCGCACCCGCGAAGTCTGGACCCACGCTGTGGACCTGGACAACGGAGCCACCTTCAACGACATCCCCGCCCCGGTCCTCGAACGTTTGCTCAAAGACATCACCGGCGCATGGAAAACCCGCGGTACCGACACCGGACTCCTCATCACAGTAGATGACACGGAGTTGACGTTCGGCGACACTGCCGCCGCAGACCCGACGCTCATCACCGGCACCCTGCCCGCCGTCGTCGAATGGGCCACCGGCCGCGGCTCCAACGGCGTCAATGCCGACGGGCCACTCACCCAAGGAACGACGCCAGCTGCCCCGAAGTGGATTTAGCCGCGGCCGATGCCATTAGTAGCCACAAACCCCCGATGCTACTCATAAATCAGGATGAGGTATGCCTATTGGACAGATAAGCAGTCAGGGCTTCACACCCGGCCGAACGTAGTCAACAGGGACCCTGACATCCCGCCCGGTCCCGGGAGCTAGGTCATTTGGTGATCAACTGGAGTTGAGGCGGCTGCAGCCCGAGTCTGGTATCGAGCACGGCCGCCAGTCCCACCGCCCCCAACGGCTCATAGACTGCGAGGGAAACGGCTCCCGATGCTGCTGCAACGGCGCTGGTCACATCGAGCGCAACCCAGTCCCTGGCGGTGCCCAGGAGACCGCTGCTGAGGGCGGCACCGAGTGCTGGCGCATTGTTCCAGGTGACCGTTGACTCGGACCACGGGGCCGCGCCCTGTGCGAATGCCTGGAGGGTGGTCTGAACTCCAGCCGAGTCCTGCACGTTGCCGTGTACCCAGAGCACAGCACGCTGTACGGTGCCTGTGATTCCGGTCAGGTCAAATTTGGTCAGGGATCGGCGGGTGTAACCGCTGGCAGTCGAGTTGGTGTTCTTCACAACCATTGTGCTGAGGCCGCCGTAGTTGGTGCCCGCGTACGACCCGTCGCGGATGTAGGCGGTAGCCGTGGGGGCCAGCTGAATGGCTGTTGTGGGAATGATCGTTGTCCCGGTACTGGAAAGGCTTATTGTGCGGCTAGCGCCAAGCGTTCCACCAACTTCTGCCAGCAATACGACTTTGCCCGTGGCGGTCAATGCGGTGATGCCTATTGGCGCGCCAGCAACCTTCGTGTAGGCGGTGCTTGCAATCGTGACCTGTACTGTTGTGGTGGTCCGGGTCGGATCGGAGATATGGACCACCATCGCTCCATTTTGCTCGCGGACCAGCACCGAACAGGGTTTGTCCACTGTGATCGGTCCGGCCGTGCCGGCGGCGAAGAAGTTTGCCATCGTCAGGCCAAGGAGCGGCACCTTGATCGCCTGCACTGTCGCCGTGTTGGACAGTACAGTTACGTTTGGCGTTGTTGCACGCGCCGCCGCCTGCGCCGCCGTTGCCCCTGGCATGAGTTGGTAGCAATAACTCGCTCCCGATGGGTTGGTGCCGTGCTCGAAGGACATTGTCACGTAATTGCGGGTGAGCGGCGTGGTGGCGCCGCCGGTGTTGATGTCGGACCATTTACCGCTGCGGGCAGTCCGCTTTGCTGTGACCGAACCGCCCTGTGGGAAAACCCAAGAACCCACGCCACTGGCCGTCATGTATTGCGGGTCAGTAAACGTGTCGACCCAGCCGAGGTTCGTCGGTTGTGTTGTGCCGTTGACCGAAAAGGTGAAGGTGTTCGTAGCACCCATATTTCTGTTATCGATCGTGGTGCGGACGCCTGCACCGTCGCTGGCCGTGATTCCAGCCCCTAGGCAGAAAATCGAATCGTCCAGGCAGAACCACGACTTTTTCCCGGCAAGAGTCGACTGAAGGCCGCGGACGTCCTGACCGAGGACGGCGAACGTCCCATCGGTTGTCCCACCTGCCCACGCCGCGTTCGGACGGTCCTTGCCCCACGCCTGACCGGCACCATCTGCTAGTGCCTTCGTGGAGACGGTCGTTCCGGGGAGGGAATATGGGTCGACGGTAGGCCAAAATTCATCGGAGAACTGCCCATTACTGTGATTATCGCCCCACCAATAGAGCATGCCGCTGTTGGTATGCCAGCCGCGTAGATTCTCGCCGTTGCCATATTCATAGAAACCGGTCCTTGTTGAGCACATGCTGATGGCTGCCGCCCACGTGGCGCGACGGTGCACGGCGCGGTCCATACCGAATAGTCGGTGTTCGACGGGTTCAGCCGAAGCCGTGATGCTTGAGTCGCTCAAGAGCGCCTGTGCACGTGCCAGCTCGGGAATTTCCAGGTTAGTGTCGTTCAGCAACGGCTCATAATATTCGCGCTCCAGCCACCCTTTGACCATGGCTTTCCACGCCGCCGCCTGCGCCGCGGGCACTGCTCCGGTGTGTGCCAGCCGCAGGATGTGGGAAACGAGGAGATGGCCTCGTGCGTGGTCGCTGGAGCGGCCCAAACCGTTGGCTCGAAGGCCCCTGCTGCTTCCACGTCCGCACACGCCGTCCATGACCAGACCGTTGAATATGAAGGGTGCGTACGCGTCAGTAACCGAGTCGTAGAAGTTTTGTGCCTGGGGGTCAGTGATCATCCATGGTGTACCCGCCAGCAGCGCTGTCAGCCTGCTGAGGTTGTTGAGCAGCACTTCACCGTAGGTTCCGGTGTACGGAATCCACGTGTGCTGCACGAAGCTTCCATCGGCGTAAAGTCCATCGCCGGCGAGCACGTACGGGAAGATTGGTGAAAGTCCGGCCTGCGCGACCGCGATAGGGGTGGGGTCCTTGGCAAGTACTCCTCGCAGCGCCAGTACCTTGCAGAGATCCGCACGATTCGCCCCGGTACTGTTTCCGGTGTAACTCGACACCACCGCTGCCGGGACGAAGTGATCAATTGCGGCGCAGTAGTTCGCGATCTGGGCCCCTGTCAGTTGTCCGTACATCAGCAGGACCGTGTCCAGCATGTTAGATGGTGCCCCGATTTGCCAATCCCACCAGTTGTTGAAGGTAGCGGTGGTCGGTGAGTACGCGTTTGTGTGCATCCAATCCAGCCCGGCTGCGATGCTTGCTGCCAATGAGGGGTCGCCAGTTATTCCACTGCCCTGTTGACCGTAGGCAAGCGCCATGGTTCGCAGCCGCTTATAGCAGGCCGTGACGTTGGCAGAGACCGAACCAACGGGCAGATCAGGCCACAGAGATAAGCAGGGCGGAAATACGGCGCATACTGGAAGTACTAGAAAGAAGCAGCCAGTGAAACCGTTGACGCGCCGGCTCCTGCTGGTGCTGAGTGCAGCAGGAGCGGGCGCCACAGCCGCGGTCAGTGCCGGGCTGTGCTTGAACAGTGGGCCCGGTGCCAACCCCTTCGTCAGCGTAGCCCGGGCGAAACATTCGACTACGAGTGCACACTCCCTGCTGACCACCCACCGGGCACATACTGGTACCACCCCCGTCACCACGGCCATGCTGCCGACCAAGTGGCCGGTTGTCTCTGCGGCGCGATAGTGGTGGAGGACACCGAACCGATTCCAGTCACGAAGGAAAGGGTGATGGTGATCTCCGATTTGTCCCTCGACGCCGACGGCAACCTTGCCCGGCCGGACCGATCATCAATGCCTGCCCCTCCCGGTACCTGCGATTGTCCCTTGACGGACAGCAGGTCCGCCTGCTCAGCCGTGACATCGGCTATTTGCCGGAGCCTGAGGAAGTTACAGAGGTGGTTCTCGCACCGGGCAACCGGGTGGAACTGCTCGTGAAAACCCGGGAAGCGTATGCCACGCTCACGGCTGCCCCTGTGAACCGTGGCAGCATGAGTCCCATGATGGGGGACCCGGCCATCGGACGTGGCGGCCCGGCCGGTGAAGGCACACTGGACATTTGTTCTCTGGAATCCGGGTGGCATTCGATGACTTCCCCGGCCGCACCGTTTTCCATTGCCACATCCTCGATCACGAAGACCAAGGCATGCTGACCACTGTCCAAGCGATCTGAGCGGCAGGTCAGGCCGTTGAGGAATACGCCGTTTGGAAGCCTACTGCTGCGTCCACACCCAGTCCCTGATTTCGGGGAGGTCCTCAAAGTGCTCGCGGATATACCTGGCGTGGTCCTCCAACTGCGTCCGGCAATGCTGCAGCAGTTGGTCTGCCCCGGCAAACTGCCCATGTGCCCGGCGTAGTGCTTCCATCACCAAGTGGTACCGGCTGACCTTATTAAGGACCACCATGTCGAACGGAGTGGTGGTGGTGCCTTGCTCGTTGTAACCACGAACATGGAACCGCTCGGGGTGCGGGCGGCCGTGCAGGAGTTGATGCAGGGCCCTCGCGTAACCATGCCACGCCATCACAACGTCCACGTCGGCGGTGAAGAGTTCCTCGAACTTTTCCCCTGCCAGCCCATGCGGATGCGTGTCCGGAGGTGGCAGGACCATGGCATCCATGACGTTGACTACCCGGACGGACATGTCGGGGACATACTTCCTCAGCAACCATGACGCCGCCAATGTTTCCTGTGTGGGAACATCACCGGCACATGCGAGGACAATGTCCGGTCTCTGGGCGGCCGGAGTTCCAGAAGCTTCATTTCCAGCCCAATCCCAGGTGGATGCACCCACAGCTGCGTGCTTCCGTGCCTCCTCGAGGGTCAGGTACTGAAGATGTTGCTGTTTATCGATGACCACCAGATTCACGTAGTCCTTGCTCTTCAGCATGTGTTCCGCGGTGACCAGCAGTGTGTTCGCATCGGGAGGGAAATAGACACGGATGACTGTACTGGACAGGGACAGGACGGTGTCGATGAGGCCTGGGCCTTGATGACTGAAGCCGTTGTGATCGTTCCGCCAGCAGGTGGAGGTCAGCAGGATGTTCAGACTCGGAACGGGCTTCCGCCACTCCAGTTCCCGTGCATGTTGGAGCCATTTGGCGTGCTGGATGGTCATGGAAGCACTTACCATCGCAAACGCCTCGTAGCTGGCAAACAGTCCGTGGCGTCCGGTCAGCACATATCCTTCCAGCCACCCTTGGCAAAGGTGTTCGGAGAGGACTTCCATCACGCGTCCGCTGGCGGATACATGATCGTTTGCGAGCGCCGCAGCCGGTTCCAGGAGGCACCTGTCGGTGGCTTCGAATACTGCGCCGAGCCTGTTGCTGTTGGTTTCGTCGGGGCAGAAGAGGCGGAACCTTGGGTCCTCGGCCGTACCGGTGTAGATATCCCGGAGCATTTCCCCCAACGGTCTGGTGCTCTCACGCATCACGGCACCGCGGGGAACGGCCTCTATGGCGTACTGATCGAGCCCTGGAATCACCAGATCATGGCCTCCATCGCCACGGCTGGCCGGCAACGCACCCATGCGCAAATCGCCTTCAGGGGCGAGTTGCGCGAGTTCGGGAATCAGCCGGCCGTCGGCGTCGAACAGTTCTTCCGGCCGGTACGAACGCATCCACGCCTCAAGTTGCTTGAGGTGATCGGGGTTTTTGCTGACGCCCGCCAGGGGGACTTGGTGGGAGCGGTGTGTTCCTTCTACGGGCTTTCCGTCCACTGTCACCGGCCCTGTCCACCCTTTGGGGGTGCGTAGGATGATGGCCGGCCATCGTGCGGGACCGGCGACTCCTTCTGTGCGGGCGCGGGACTGGATTGTCCGGATCGATGCGTAGGCTGCGTCCAACGCTGAGGCGAGGTCGGGGTGGACGCGGTCTGGGTCGTCGCCGGAGACGATGACGGGATCCCAGCCGTGGGCCTCCAGCAGTGATGCTACCTCCAGGTTCGTATGAAGGCCCAGCACGGTGGGGCCGGAGATCTTGTACCCGTTGAGGTGGAGTATTGGAAGCACAGCACCATCCCTGCATGGGTTGATGAACGAGGGCGCCTTCCACGAGCCCTCCAGAGGACCGGTTTCGGCCTCCCCGTCACCCACTACGCAGGCAATGATCAGGTCCGGATTGTCCATGGCCGCTCCGGTGGCATGCATCAGGGAGTAGCCCAACTCGCCGCCTTCATGAATGGAACCGGGGGTGGCGGGTCCGACGTGGCTGGCGATGCCTCCCGGGGTCGAGAACTGCCGGACCAGCCTCCGCAACCCTTCGACGTCTTTGCCAACGGCGGGATAAACCTCCGAGTAGCTGCCCTCCAGATAGGTATTGGCGACGACGGCGGGTCCCCCGTGGCCGGGACCGGCCACGAACAGAACTTCCGCATTTGTGCGACGGATAAGGCGGTTGAGGTGCGCGTAGATCAGAGACAATCCGGGACTTGTTCCCCAGTGACCCAGAAGTCTGGGTTTGATGTGCTTCACTTGCAGCGGTTCCCGGAGCAGGGGGTTTTCCTGCAGGTAGATCTGGGCAACGGTCAGATAGTTGGCCGCAGACCAATACCGGTGCAGGAGGTCAAAGTTCTCTTCCTTCGACTCAGCATGGGTAGCGGTGGCGTTCTCTTCCAGGCTCATGGTGCAATCAACTTTCCTTCGGGGGCATGGCGAGCAAAGCCGCCGTCGATTCTGCTATGGCGCGTTCTTCATCGCTGGGCACTACCAGCACAGGAAATGCGGAGTCCGTGGCGCTGATTTTGCGGATGCCGTCCTTACTGGCCGAATTCGTTTCCTCATCAAGCCAAAGCCCCAGTGGTCCCAACCATGCCACCACCTTGTCCCTGAAGAGTGCAGAGTTCTCACCCACGCCTCCGGTGAACACCAGAGCGTTGGGCCGGCCAACCACCATGGAATAGGAGGCAATGTATTTGGCCAGACGGTAGGCAGCCATATCCAAGGCGAGAATCGCACCAGGTTCTCCCTGAAGAGCAGCAAGGCCAATTTCACGCATGTCAGCGGTTCCCGCCACCGCAAGTAAGCCCGAGCGGTGGTTCAGAATATGGTCAACTTCTTCGGCAGTTGCACCGCCGCGCTGGATCAACAAGACAATTGAGGGATCCAGGTCTCCCGAGCGCGTACCCATGACCAGGCCCTCCAGTGGGGTCATTCCCATGGAGGTGTCCACGCTGAGCCCCTGTCTTAGGGCGGTGACGGATGCGCCATTGCCAACATGCGCCACGATCCCATTCAAAGACGCAATCGGAATCCCGAGAAACTCTGCAGTGTCGCGGCAGGCCATCTCCACCGAGATCCCGTGGAACCCGTAGCGCCTCACAGGATGCGCCAAGTAGGCGTCCTCCGGTATGGCGTAGCGCGCAGCGAAGTCCGGAATGGAGCGATGGAAAGCCGTGTCGAAGACGGCCACCTGTGGGAGGTCGGGCCAACGCTTACCGGCGGCGTCCATGCAGGCAATACTGGCCGGGTTGTGCAGTGGCGCCAAGGGACTGAGGTCTTCAATGGCGGTTATTACGTCCGCTGTGACACGTACCGGGCTGCTGAACCGTGGGCCGCCGTGGACTACGCGGTGAGCAATCGCCTCCGGCCCTGCGGATCCGAGGCTCTTTACGGTGGCATCGAGTTCTTCAAAGGCAGAGTGCAGGCCGTCCTGAGTAGAACGCTCATCAGGTGGCCAGTCCACCTGTCCGGACGCCAGGATGTCCGTTCCAGGGTGGGAAGCTGAGGTGTCCCGCACATGGTATTTCAGCGATGAGGAGCCGGGGTTCAGCACAAGGACGCGCATATTCTCCTTTCACGTCCGCCGGGAAGGGGAAGGTGGATGCCTCTCCTCTGGACCCTAGTGCACTGAGCTATTAAGCGGGAGGGCCTTCCGGCCCTTGCGACGACGGACCGGCCGGCAGATAGTGGAGAGCACCACCGTTGGCCATCCGAAGGGAACATCGGTTCGTGAAGATGCAGATTCTGGTTGCCCTCGACGGCTCACGGGCGAGGTCTCCTGTGGCCGACTGGGCTGCGGCCCGCGCGGAGTCCCTTGACCTTGGCCTGGCCTTGGTCCATGTAATCCCCGATCGGTGGGCTTACCCCCGGGAGAGCGACCGTCAACTGGCGCTACGCCGCGCTGAGGATCTGCTCACCGAGGAAGCGGAACGGCTGGCGGCAGCCTTTCCCCTTCTGGCCATCACGACTCACCGGTTGTCAGGCGAACCTGCCACAACGATCGCTTCCATGTCATCGGCCTACTCGATGGTGGTGGTGGGCACAGACCGCGGACCCGGTACGGAGGGGCAGGGATACGGTTCGGTCAGTTTCCAAGTTGCTGTTACCAGCAAGTGCGACGTCGCCGTTGTTCCCGACCTTGCCCGTCAAGAGCGTTCCGGCGTAGTGGTTGGCGTCGACGGCTCCCCTGAGTCGGTGGATGCCCTGGATCAGGGGGCCAAGGAGGCCCAACGTGTGGATGCTGAATTGACCATTGTCCACGCATCGGGTCCCGGGGTTGACCCTGCCGATGGCAGGAACGTTCTTGACGCGGCTGTCCGGCGGGTCAAGCACGAGTTCCCGTCCGTCGTGGTGAAGGAAGTCCTGGATACCAGCCGTGGCCCCGGAGAAGCGCTGATAGCTGCTGCAGCAAAAGCACAGCTGCTCGTCATGGGTTGCAAAGGGCGAGGCGGTTTGAGCGTACTGGTGGGCTCCGTTGCCCAGCATGTGCTCCTGCAGGTGCAGTGTCCCACTATCCTGACCCGAAGCTAGCCTGAGATGCCGGTGGGCTACCTCTGAGGGACAACTCCAGGCGGCTCTCCCGTAACGGTTGAACCCATCGGCTTCCACGGCAATCACCCCCTCACCCGAAGAACGTCGAGCTTGATTCATGGTCCGGCCCCTCCCGACCATGCCTTTCGACCCTAGACGCGGGCAGTTCCCCGATGGAGTCTTTCATCGAACAGGCATTCCTGCATTGGAGAGAAGATGTCCCTTGGGAACACACCTTCGGCCTCACTGTCCGAGACCCCGAGCGCCGAGGGCCTGAGCTCGCAGGCGGCCGGCGATCTGTTGCGACGAACCGGACCAAACGTTCTACCCACCGCCGAAAAGGTCCCCCCATGGCGGAAGCTGCTCGGGGAACTGACCCACTTCTTCGCCCTGATGCTATGGGTTGCAGCTGGGCTCGCTTACGTGGCAGGCATGCCACAACTGGGCATCGCAATCATCATCGTGGTGATCGTCAACGGCGTTTTCGCCCACATCCAGCAGGAACGGGCCCAACACGCAGCCGAACGATTGCAAGGACTGCTCCCGGCCGACGTCACTGTCCGGCGGGATGGGCGGCTTCAGAGGGTGCATGCGAATGCCTTGGTACCGGGAGATGTGGTGGTTCTGGCCGCAGGCGACAGGTTGCCGGCAGACGTGCAGTTCATTTCGGCGTCAGCATGCAGCGTCGATGAATCGATGCTCACCGGTGAGAGCGAGTCCGTACCCAAATCCGCGACGGACACTGCATGGGGCGGCACGTTCCTGGTCAACGGCGAAGCGGAAGGGTTGGTCACGGCCACCGGAGCCAACACCAAGCTAGCCGCCATCGCAGCGCTGACCAGCGGCACCAAGTCTCCGCCCACTCCGCTGACCATGGAGCTGCGCAGAATAGTCCGCTTGGTTGCCATGGTGGCCCTCACCGTCGCCGGGCTGTTCTTCGTGGTCTCACTTCTGGTCGGAATTGTGTGGCGTGATTCCTTCCTGTTTGCCATTGGAGTTGCGGTTGCGCTGATCCCCGAGGGCTTGCTGCCAACGGTTACCCTGTCCTTGGCCATGGGCGCACAGCGTATGGCGTCGAGAAACGCACTCGTCCGCAATCTTGAAGCCGTGGAGACCCTTGGCTCCACCACCTTCATTTGCACCGACAAAACCGGAACGCTGACGCAAAACCGGATGAACGCCGTCGAGGTCTTCACGCTGGAAGGGCCGCTACATATCAGCGGTGACGGCTATACGCCTGAGGCCCGGGTTGATGGGCCAGGCCGTCCCTCTGCCCTCCGGGTGGCCAGTGCGGCCCGCGCCGCGTCGCAGGGCCGCGCCGTGCTCCACGGCGAGGAATGGGTGGCCAGCGGAGATCCAATGGAAGCGGCGATCGATGTTTTGGCCCGACGCCTTGTGGGGAATGCACCTGAGGAACTTCAGCCAGAGGTACGGTTCGCCTTCGACGCCGATCGTCGGAGGGAATCGGTCATTGTGGGCAACACACTATATGTGAAAGGAGCTCCGGAATCCGTCCTTCCCCTCTGCGGAGTCGAAGCCACTCAACTGTCCCGGGAAGTAGAAACCATGGCTGCCAAAGGCCTCCGCGTCGTTGCTGTCGCCACGAGGGAACTGCCTGGAGCAGCCGGCAGTTGGCGTGAGCGGGCCGCAGAAGAGGCTGAGCTGAACCTCGAAGGAATAGGCCTCATTGGCCTCCATGACCCACCCCGTCCGGACGTGGCAGATGTCATCAAAACCGCCCGGGGTGCAGGAATCCGTATTGCGATGATCACCGGCGACCACCCCTCCACCGCAGCGGCAATTGCACGGGAAATCGGCCTCCTGGGGCAACCGGACATGGTCTTTCAAGGCGCTGAACTCCCCCATGACGAACAAGTCCTCGGGGCACTGCTGGACCGTGATGGAGTGGTGGTGAGCCGGGTTTCTCCCGAACAGAAACTGAGGGTGGCCAAAGCCCTGCAGAGCCGCGGGCACGTTGTTGCCATGACCGGCGACGGCGTCAACGACGGTCCCGCTTTACGTCAAGCCGATATCGGCGTGGCCATGGGACTCAGTGGCACCGATGTGGCCCGCGAGGCAGCAGACCTAGTGCTCCTGGATGACCACTTCGCCACCATCGTTGCCGCCATAGAACAGGGCCGGGCCACCTACTCAAATATTCATCGGTTCCTCACTTACCACTTGACTGACAACGTCGCTGAACTCACGCCCTTCGTGATCTGGGCACTTTCCGGTGGTCAATTCCCCTTGGCCCTCGGCGTTCTCCAGATCCTGGCCTTGGACATCGGAACCGATCTGCTTCCCGCATTGGCCCTCGGGGCGGAACCACCAGGCAAGCGGGTGTTGAGCAGGCCTCCCGAAAAACGGCATCTCCTGGATCGGCAACTCATGCTCAGGGTGTTTGCTGTCATGGGTCCCACGGAGGCGTTGTTCGCCATGGGGGCTTTCTCCGTGGTTCTCTTTGGCAGCGGTTGGGGCCGTGGGGACCCGCTGGACCCCGTTGTGCTGATGGGCGCATCAGGGGCCGCGTTCGCAGCGGTGGTCCTTGGCCAGTTGGCAACTGCCTTCGCTTGCCGCAGTGCTACCGTTCCCGCGTGGAGGCAGGGATGGTTTACCAATACGTTGCTGCTGTGGGCTGTAGGGGTGGAACTGGCGGCGTTAGCACTGTTCCTCTATGTACCACCCGTAGCCGGCATCCTGGGCCAGGCTCCTCCTCCCCTCCCTGGCTTCGCCGTTGCCCTCCTCGCGATTCCAGGCGTTCTGGGGGCGGATTGGCTCTACAAACGGCTGCGTCACGGAGGGACCCACACCCATTAGGGCAGTCTGCCGGATCCGTGCCCTTCGACCCTAGTGGCGCGGACCGGTGGAAGAGCAGGCTGGTCCCATGAATACACACTCGCGCTCAGATCGGATCGTTGTCGGCGTCGATGGATCCGAATATTCCTCCAATACCCTGCAGATGGCCGGCCGCATGGCAGCTGCGTTGGGAGGCCCCTTGGAGGTAACCACCTGTATTGGTATGTCCGACTACTACTTAGCCTCGCGTTTTGAGCCCGAGTTGACACGCTTCACCACGGAATTGGAAGACACCGCCGAGCGGCTGGTCGAGGAGGCCTTGGAGCGAGCCTTCGGCGCAGACCGCCCCAAGGATCTAACGGTGACGGTCAAATTCGGTGAACCAGCCAAAGTCCTTGTCGAAGAAAGCCATGGGGCACAACTGCTCGTGGTGGGGAGGCGGGGCTCCGGTGGCTTCTTCAATCAGCCAATGGGATCCGTCAGCAGGGCTTGCTCGGCCCATGCGCAGTGCCCCGTCCTGGTGGTCACTCAGGATAAAAAGGGCTAGCTGGGCGACTGCGCCTGGACAGCGGTAATGGCGACAGTGTTGATGATGTCCTCGATCGTCGATCCCCTGGACAGGTCATTGATGGGTTTGCGGAGCCCCTGAAGGATGGGCCCGACGGCGACAGCACCGGAAGACTGCTCCACGGCCTTATAGGTGTTGTTGCCTGTGTTCAGGTCAGGGAAGACGAAGACTGTGGCCCTGCCCGCCACAGCAGATGACGGCAACTTTGAACTCGCGATAGCTGCATCCACCGCGGCGTCGTACTGTATGGGGCCGTCCACCGCGAGGTCCGGCCGGGCAGCGGCGACCATATCCGTAGCTCGCTTGACCTTGTCCACGGCCGTTCCGCCGCCGGATACGCCTGTGGAGTATGACAACATTGCAACCCTCGGTTCAACGCCGAACTGCGCCGCCGTCGTAGCCGATGCGAGCGCGATGTCCGCCAGTTGCCGGTCCGTTGGATCCGGCACTACGGCGCAATCTCCGTACACGAGTACGCGGTCCGGAAACAGCATGAAGAACACCGAGGACACCAGTCCGTTGCCATGCTGGCTTTTCATGAACTCCAGCGCCGGGCGAATCGTGTTGGCCGTGGTGTGCGCCGCTCCGGAGACCATCCCGTCGGCCTCCCCCAGGTGGACCATCATGGTGCCAAAGTAGGCGCCATCGAGCATGACTTCCCTGGCACGTTCCAGGATCACGCCTTTGTGGGCGCGCAAGCGCTGATATTCCAGGGCGAATCGCTCTCGTAATGGCGAATGGGCGGGGTCCACGATGGTGATGCCACCCAACTCGATGCCCTCGGCTTCGGCAAGCTCGCGGACCGCAGACGGATTCCCTAGAAGCGTCACGTGGCACACATCCCGGCGACGCAGAATCTCCGCCGCACGCAAGACCCGGCTATCTTTGCCCTCAGCCAGAACGATGCGTTTCTTCTGCTGGCGGGCGCGTTCTATGAGGTCATTGAGGAATCGCAACGGCGTCATGGTCGCCGGACGCGGCAGCGCCAGACGTTCCAGCAACTCCTTTTCGTCGATGGAGCGAGCCCAGATGCCCAATGCTGCTGCCACCCTGCGGCTTTCTCCGGTGTGGATCTCGCTGCGGACGTGCGAAACACGTTGAGCCGTAGTGGAGGCATCCGCGGATTCTGCGAATACAGGAAATGGCGCATGTGCCATCAATGGCAGCACGTAGCTGGCAGGGACCAGGCCATCAGTCAGGATGACTCCGGACGGCGTGGGCAGCTCCGGTGACAACGCCGAGGCCATGCAAGCCATGACGATGTCAGTGCGATCCCCGGGAACAATCACCAGGTTCCCGGGCTCAAGTATCCGCAGGAAGTTCTCCGCGTTCATAGCGGCCACTTGCACGCCGCCCACGTCCCGGTCCAGCTCTGATCTGCCCGAGAACCATTCAAGAGACAATGTCATCGCCACATCGGCCACGGTGGGCGCCGATATCTCAGGAACCTCGGGAATCACGTAGCTTGGAAGGCCTCCCGTGGCCGCCCTAACAGCTCCCCGAACTGTGTCGATGTCTGCTGGCCGGACGCGGTTGACCACAACGGATAACACCGGGCATCTGGCTGCCTCCAGCTGCTGTGACGCGTCGGCCACCGCCTGGGTGGTCTCCTCCGGGCCCAATCCCTGGGCCCCGATGACCGCAAGGACCGGCAGTCCCAGATTGTTGGCCAGTTGGGCGTTCAGGTCGAACTCCCTCCCGGCGTCCGGGCCTGAGAGGTCCGAACCGTCCACAACAACAACGTCACATTCTTCGGCGATGCGTCCGTACTCCTCCAGTGCCTGGGAAGAAACCTCGTCCTCGCGGCCTGCCGCCAGCGCTGCCCGGGCATCAGCCAACGTCATTCCTGCCCTGCAGCGGACTGACTCCACCTTGTATCGCCTGCGAAGCATCCGAAGCAGTGGGTCGTCGGCCGGATCTGTTCCGTTCACAATTGGCCGGTAGATTCCCATTCGGCCCGTTCGGGTGCAGCGCGTCAGCCAGCCCCAAGACCACCAGTGACTTCCCGGCTTCGGGTGCGCCGGACACAACATATACGCCGTGGACCATGGTGTTTCCCTCCGGGCCGATCATCCGATGCTTCACAGTTGCACCCCGCAGGGCCTCACCGCCAGAGTCGAAGGTCATGATGGCTGCTCCCGCCCCCGGGACCTTGGACTCTACTGGGGACGGGAAGCCAGCCATAGGCTCGGGAGCATCGAATCACCGGCGACGTGGCGATCCGCCAGCAGCCATCACCCACCCAGGAGACCGAGATCATGGAAACCGATGAACGCCCCGGAACGGTCCTATCCGAAGCCGACTCATGGAAGGTCCTGGAACGTAACCAGCATGGTCGCTTGGCTGTCAGCGTCCTGGGTGAACCGGACATCTACCCACTGAACTTCATCGCCCACAACCAGCGGCTGCTGCTGCGGACAAACCCCGGAACTAAGCTCGCCGAGCTGACAGTGAATGAGAAGGTCGCCTTCGAAGTGGAGGAGATCGCCGACGCCGAAGCATGGAGTGTTGTCCTTAAGGGCACTGCCAGGGTGATCGAGTCGCAGTCGGAGATCGACGAAGCGGACAAGCTGCCCCTGAAGCCGTGGATTCCGACGCGTAAATACACCTACGTGGAGATCACTCCCACCCGGGTCCATGGCCGCCACTTTGAACTCGGTGATGAGCCGGAGCGGTATTGACCCCACGGGCATCCGCTGACGGCACCGACGCAACAGACCGTCCAGGGCCCAGGGCCCTGAGGGCATTGAGAATGGTGGCAAGATCCACCAGCTCCTGCAGCAGCGCCCCGGCGACGGCTGGAATCATGCCCAGCGAGGCCATCACCATCAGGCCGAGGCTCAGCAGTATCCCGGTCCAAATGCTGGTCCGGGCGATTCGAAGGGTACGCTGCCCGATGCCAACCGCCAGCGCGGCCTTGGACAGGTCATCGACCATAATCACCACGTCCGCCGACTCGCTGGCCGCAGTGGCGCCTTTGGCACCCATGGCGATGCCGACGTCGGCCGCTGCCAGTACCGGAGCGTCGTTGACGCCGTCGCCCACCATCATCACGGGCCTGTGCGGAAGCGCGGCTACGGCGGCAACTTTGTCAGCAGGCAGGCATTCGGCCAGGACGTTGCTGATGCCCGCATCCCTGGCGATGTGTTCGGCTGTGGTTGCAGCGTCTCCGGTGAGGAGCATCGTTTCCCCGACCCCGAGACTCCGAAGTTCCGTCAGGGTGTCCTTTGCGTTTGGGCGCAATGGATCGCTCATGATCAGAGTGCCGGCAAACCGACCATCCACGCCGACGTAAATCCCCAGATGGCCTGCGGGCAGTGTGGTCATATCGAAGCCGCTCACCAAGGAACCGACGTAAGCGGGTTTACCTACCACGACGTGGTGGCTTCCGCAGTCGGCCGTGACACCGTTGGTTGCCTGTTCGCTCGCGCCCGTTGCCGGTACCAGCGCCAGGCCGCGCGCTCGGGCTTCTGCCATGACTGACGCCGCCAGGACGTGGGTGGAATACTGCTCGGCGGAGGCGGCCAATTGCAGGAGGGCGTCTTCGGACAGATCTGAGGCGGGGGCCACCCGGATTTCAGCCAAAGAAGGGTTGCCTTGAGTGAGGGTCCCCGTCTTGTCGAAGACGGCGGTCTTGACTCTACTGAGTTGCTCGAGCGTGCCGGCGTTTTTGATGATGATGCCGGCATGTGCGGCCCTGCTGGTCCCCGCGAGGAACGCGACAGGTGCAGCTATCAGCAAAGGGCACGGGGTGGCTACCACCAGCACCTCAGCGAACCGACCCGGGTCCTGGCTGAAGAACCACGCAGCGCCGGCCAGCACCAAGGCGACCAGCGTGAACGGCACCGCATATTTGTCGGCAAGCCGTACCGTCGGAGCGCGGCTTGCCGCGGCTTCCTGAACCAAGGCAACTATTTGGCTGTACTGCGAATCCGCTGCGGTGGCTGTGGCCTCCATACGCACGGCATCGGCCCCGTTGACAGTGCCGCTGAGCAGCAGGTCGCCCCTGGTTCGCTCAGCAGGTAGGCTTTCGCCTGTCAGCGCTGACTCATCAAATATTCCGACGTCGGAGAGCAAGGTACCGTCCACCGGAACCAACTCTGCGGGCCTGACCAGCAGTACGTCTCCGGGGACCACGGCATCCACCAAGATTTCCTCCACGGGCATTCCGGGACGTTCGCGGTGCGCGTTCCGCGGGGACCGGTCCAGGAGCGCACGGAGCTCTCTGGTGGCGCGGCCTTGGGCAAATTGTTCCAGCGCTTCGCCGCCTGTCAGCATCAGAACCACGATCAGGGATGCCAGGTATTCGCCCACCGCAACTGTTGAGCAAATGGCCATCACGGCCAGGAGGTCTATGCCCCAGCGTCCGCGCAGGAGCCCTTTGATCATGGTGCCGGCCCGGTAGAGGGCAACGCTGAGGGCAAAGATGCTTGCGAGCCCCTGGGCCGCAGGTACTTGTCCGCTGACGGCGAGGATCAGGACGGCGACGAGCACCACCAAGGTTCCTGTCACTAACGGAAAGCGCAGGGCCGAGTTCAGCAGCCGCTGTCTCATGTTCGCGGATCAGTCATGAGGTTTTCGGCTCAGAACCACTTTCAGGGCCCCTGTTTCCGCGGCACGCGAGAACGTGTCATAGGCATCCATGATCTGTTCCAGGCCGAAGTGGTGGGTGGCAAACCTATCAGCGGGGAGCTTATGCTGGGCCACCAGGCGAAGCAGCATCGGGGTGGTGTTGGTGTTGACCAATCCCATGCTGATGTTGATGTTTTGGATCCACAGGTCCTGGAGCGGAAGTTGGACGGGTTTTCCGTGGACCCCAATGTTGGCCACGTGCCCGCCGGGGCGGACCAGGCGCAAGGCCATGTCGAAGGTCTCCGGTATTCCCACGGCTTCCATGGACACGTCCACACCAGCCCCGTCGGTGAGGGCGAGAACGTCCGCAATCCACTCGGGCTTGGTGGGGTTGACCGTGTGCGTGGCTCCGAAGTCACGGGACTTGGCCAGCCGGCTCTCGTCGGGATCTATGGCCACTACCGTGGCTGCACCGTGGAGCCCGGCCGTGGCCATGGCCGCAAGGCCGATGGGTCCAGCCCCTACAATGGCCACGACGTCTCCCGGGGCCACGTGTCCGGCTTGGACTCCGATTTCGAAGGCCGTGGGAAGTATGTCGGAAAGCATCACGGCTTCGTCGTCGGTGACGCCGTGGGGCAGTTTGTGCAGGGAATTTTCTGCATAGGGAACACGGACGAACTCGGCCTGCGTCCCGTCGATGAGGTGGCCGAAGATCCAGCCGGTTCCGGCTTGTCCTTCGTCCCCGAGGCAGTGGGAGAACAGGCCCTTCCTGCAATTTCCGCAGTGTCCGCAGGACTTGATGCAGGAGATGATCACCCTGTCTCCTGGGCGGAGCGCACTGATTGAACTCCCCACATCGGTGACAGTCCCCACCCCTTCGTGCCCCAGGATGCGTCCCGGCTGGACCGCAGGGACGTCCCCTTTGAGGATGTGCAGATCGGTACCGCAAATGGTAGTGGTGTCTATACGCACGATTGCGTCTGTGGGATGCAGGATGACAGGATCCGGCACGTCCGCCCAGGACTTTTCTCCGGGGCCACCGTAAACGAGTGCCTTCATGGTGTTGTTCCGTCCTTGTGATGTCCGTCCACCAGGATGGCCGGACGGGCACAGTTGCTCTGCTCCAGCACGTTCCGGCATTCGTCCGGGGCGTGACGTGCGGCGGCGGCGCTTGGCTGTGTTTTCAGTCCAAACCCGGTTTTCATTCCAAACCCGCCCTGGTGGCGTCGTCGAGCGGACTCCACCACGTCAGCGGCGGGGTCACCTTGAAGCGGCGTCCGGTCAACGAGGTGGGAACGATTCGGACAAAATGGTCTTTTCGCCCGGCCTGCCATGGGAAAAGCAACAGACCGACAGTGTCCAGCACTTCCTGGGTCAGCTTGATGCTCTCTGCTTTTCCCTTGACCACGACGCTCCAGGCGACGCCCGTGTTCGGGTCGACTCCGTCCGCTTCCAGTGCTACAGGCGTGGCGCTGAGGGCGGCGTGGAGCTTACTCCCCTCGCCAGTGCGGAAGACCAGCGTGCCGTGGTCTGCTTTGTAGTTGATGGGAAAGATGTCGGGGTGGTCGTGCGCCCAAACTGCGAGGCGGCCCACTGAGACGCTGCGCAGCAGCTCCCAACACTGCCTGTTGTCCAGGATCTCAGCTTCCGGAACCGTGGGTTTGTTCGTCATGGTTAGACCGTAGGTCTGGTGACGCCGGGACAACAGGGCACAAAGGCCCACATGCGCCGTAGCCGCTTCAGAGGCGCCAGAGTAGTCTGGCATCAAAGGAGCCCTGCGGCCCCGAGGCAGGATCTCGTACGTTCGTCGAAAGGTACTGGTGAACCCATCCGAAACTCCTGAGCCCCGCAAGCCGAAGCTTGAATCGCGGATTCCGATTGAAGACCTTTTGAAGGACTTCGTTGGGCGCGCCGGGGAGCTTCTACAGGCACAGGAAAGAACGCGGGGTCTGCTCGAAGCAGTTGTGGCCGTCGCGGAGGACTTAAGCCTCGAGGCCGTGCTCGACCGTGTGGTGACCTCCGCCTGCCACTTGCTTCACGCCCGCTATGGGGCCTTGGGCGTCATTGGTGAGGACAACGCGCTCAGCCATTTCATCACCGTCGGGATAGACAGCGAGCAGGCCACCCGGATCGGCCCCCTCCCCACCGGACACGGTGTGCTCGGCCTACTCATCACCGAGCCTGTGCCGCTTCGCCTCCACGATCTGTGCCAACACCCGAAGGCCTACGGATTTCCCCAACACCACCCGCCCATGAAGTCATTCCTCGGAGTTCCTGTACGGGTGAGAGACGTGGTGTTCGGCAACCTCTATCTGACGGAGAAGGACGGTGGCGGGGACTTCACGCCGGAGGACGAGGACCTTGCCGTGGCGTTGGCAGCGGCGGCCGGTGTGGCAATCGAGAACGCCCGGCTGTATGAAGACGCCCGACGGCGGACGTCCTGGCTCGAAGCATGCATGGACGTCACAGGGAGAATGCTCGGTGGTGACCAGGTGGACCGGGCCGAGAATTCAGCGCTGAACTTGATCGCTGCCAGGGCTTTGCGGGAATCGGCATCCCATCTGGCCTTGATACTGGTCCCGTCCTCTCCGGGAGGCGCGTATGAAGTCGCGGGCACGGCAGGGGAACGCGGAGATGATTTCGCTGGCAAATCACTGCCAATGAATGCCGCCGGAGTCCATGAAGTGGGACGAGAAGGGAAGCCGCTCTGCCTCGATGACTCCACGGAACTCCTTGGTATTGCCGGGCATGCAGGGCCAGCCAAGCTCCTCATCATCGACCTCACCGCCCAAGGAGCCCATCATGGGCTTTTGATCCTGGCACGTGATCCTGGTACAGGAAATTTTTCCAAGACGGATGTGGAGATGGGTGCGGTCTTCGGTTCGCATGTGGCACTCGCGCTGGCACTCGAACGGATTCACAGGCTCCGGGAACAAGTAGTGGTGTTCTCGGACCGCGACAGGATCGCCCGGGACCTCCATGACTTGGTGATCCAAAGGCTTTTCGCCGCGGGGTTGAGTATTCAGAGCCTTCGGCGTTTTACCACTGGCGAGTCTGCTCTGAACAGGATCGACTCCGTCACCGAAGAGCTGGACACCAGCATCCGCGATCTCCGCAACACCATTTATTCGCTTCAGGCCAGTACCCACGAGCGCGAGCCGTTGAGCGGCCGCATCCTTCAGTCGATTCAAGCCGGCGCCAAATCCTTGCCCTACGCGCCGCATCTGACCTTGGCCGGCCCCGTTGACTCCCTCACCGACGAAACCACCATAAAACACCTGCTGGCCGTTCTCACAGAGAGCCTCAGCAATGCGGCGCGTCATTCAGGAGCCACGTCCGTCAATATTTCCGTGGCGGTCCACGAAGGCCGGCTGACACTTGAAGTGGCGGACGATGGATGCGGTTTTAAGGATCCGGCGCCGGGGAACGGCCTAACGAACCAGGCGCGCAGGGCGGCGGAAATGAATGGCACTTATAGCGTCACCAGCGCACCAGGCAAGGGGACGTCGCTAACATGGTCGGTCCCGCTGTCCTGATCCTCAGTGCCGGTTCCCGGCATCCTCTTCGGAAGAATGAGCCATGAAAACCGCCGCCTGGGTTCGGCGTTCGAACCCGAGTTTGGCCAAGAGGGATGAGACGTAGTTCTTGACCGTCTTCTCTGCCAGGAGCATTTCCTCTCCGATCTGGCGGTTGGTCATACCTTGCCCAACGAACTCGAGGACCCGGCGCTCCTGTGGTGTGAGGGACGAGACTCGGGGATCCTGTTTCTTCGGCTCCGTGAGGCCCTGAATGATCCTCGTCTTGACGGCCTCATCGAACAGCGACTCGCCCCTGGCAGCCTTGCGCAGGGCGCCAAGCAAATCCATTCCGCCGATTTCTTTCAGGACGTACCCGGCGGCACCGGCAAGGACGGCGCCGCGGAGGGCTTGTTCGTCGTCGTAGCTGGTGAGTATGAGACAGTTCAGCGAAGGGTCAACTGAACGCACGTCACGGCATACCTCAATTCCCGTCCCGTCGGGCAACCGTGCGTCCAGCACAGCGACGTCCGGGTGCAACGCAGGAATCCGGCGCGTCGCTTCCTCGGCGGACCCGGACATGCCGACCACCACGAAGCCTTCACCTTCCAAGAGTTCTTGGAGCCCCCGACGAACCAATTCGTGGTCGTCGAGTATGAACACGCGGATTGGTTCTCCTGGGGAATCGGTCCTGTGGCCGGATGTTTCTCGGCGATCCATGACTCTCCTGTCCGACGGTCGGTGACCGCATACTCCGGGCCTGTGCGGGCGGCTCTGCCAAATTCTTGCTGACGGGCGCCTTGGCCACAAGGGTCCAAGGACCCTTCATCAGCACGTGACTTTTGGCCCTGTCCAGAACGGTCCAATGTGCCGACGCTGGAAGAACAAGCCCGCAGAAGCACTCGGCTAAAAGTGCAACGTCGGACATCAAGAAGGAGCCAGCCGTGCCCTGCCTTAAGGATGAAGCATCGTCATGAGCACCAAAAACCCCTCTACGCTCCGCTTTCTTGGCGCAACGGACACCGTTACCGGCTCGCGCTACCTTGTGGACATCCACGGAACTCGAATCCTTGTGGACTGCGGGCTCTTCCAGGGCTACAAACGGCTGCGCCTGCGGAACCGGCAGCCCTTCCCAGTATCCCCTGCCTCCATTGATGCCGTCCTGCTGACGCACGCCCATCTGGACCATACGGGCTATGTTCCCAAGCTGGTGAAGGATGGTTTCAGAGGTCCTGTCTACGCCACTCACGGGACGAATGAACTGTGCAAACTCCTGTTGCCCGACAGCGGACACCTGCAGGAAGAAGAGTCCAGGTACGCCGATCACCGTGGGTCCTCTATCCACACCCCTGCTTTGCCCCTCTATACAGCGGCCGATGCCGTGAAGTCGCTCAACAGCTTCCACCCCGTTGCGTTCGATGAGCCCCTCGACCTCGGCGGCGGCGTCGAGGCCACGTTCGTACCCGCCGGCCACATTTTGGGAGCAGCCCAGCTTCAGATCCGGGTGGGCGGCAACTCCCTTCATTTCACCGGCGATCTGGGCCGCGACGATGACCCCCTCATGTATCCTCCCCGGCAGCTGGAGGCAGCCGACGTGTTGGTGACGGAGTCCACGTACGGCAACAGGACGCATCCAGCCAGCAGCCCGGAAGCTGAACTCGGCGAGGTGGTTTCCCGGGTGGCCAAGCGGGGAGGAGTGATTCTGGTAGCGGCATTCGCCGTTGGCCGGGCCGAAACACTCATGCTTCAGTTGGCAAGGCTTCGCAGAAAAGGTGCCATACCGGACATTCCCGTCTATCTGAACAGTCCCATGGCCATAGACGCTTCCTATATGTACCAGAAGCATCCGGACGAACACCGCCTGCGCCCTGATGAATTCAAGGATATGTACGGGGTGGCCGTCATGACCCGGACGGCGGACGATTCCAAGCTCCTGAACCTCAGGGGTGGCCCCATGATCATCATCTCCGCAAGCGGGATGTTGACGGGTGGACGGATTCTGCATCACATCGAGGCGTACGGCAATGACCCCAACAATGCGATTGTCCTGAGCGGTTACCAGGCCGCCGGCACCAGGGGTGCAGCGCTGGCGGCAGGTTCGCGTGAACTGAGGGTCTATGGGCAGGACGTCAAGATCAGGGCCGAGGTGGTCCAATTGGAAGGTTTCAGCGCACACGCCGATTCCGATGCCATCCTCCGATGGATGCATTCAGCCGCGCAAGCCCCACGAATGACGTACATCACCCATGGAGAGCCGGATGCATCTGAAGCCCTTCGCCTCCGCATCAAATATGAATTGGGGTGGAAGGCCCGTGTCCCGGAATATCAAGAGACCGTCTCCATCGCCACACCGGAATAAGGACTTCCGGCCCTAACCGGTCCTATGAACCCGGTACAAACTGGCAACAAGGCCCCGGCAAAGGTCCGGGGAACTCGTCAACGAAGAACGGGCCCAGCCATGAATGAAGCAATTGTCGTAGGTGTCAACGATTCACCCAGCAGCGAGGCTGCCATGGGATGGGCCATGCATCGAGCAGCCACCTTGAAGCTGCCGGTTCAGCTTGTCCACGCCGTGGATGACCGCTGGGCGTACGATTCTGTGGGGTACAACGAATGGATCCGGGAATCCGGCATCAACTTTCTTGCAGCCGCCAAGGACCGGGCCGCCAAGATGGAACCCACCGTCAAGGTCACCACCGACCTCGTCTCAGGTGGTGCCGGTTACGCTTTGGGCAAGAGGTCCAAAAAGGCCGCCATGGTGGTCATTGGTTCAGGCCATGGCTGGGCTGGCGGTTCCCTGACCGATCGCGCCTTGCAGGTTGCTGCCGTGGCGCGTTGTCCCGTTGCAGTCATCGGTGAGCACGACATGACAAACCGCAAAGGAATTGTGGTCGGAGTGGACGGTTCTGAAGAGTCCACCCAGGCCGTCGCGTTCGCTGCGGCGGAGGCCGACCGTCAGGGCCAGGAGCTGACTGTTCTCCATGCCTTCCTCACGCCGGAACCGTGGGTTACCCGCGGTGTACCCCGCACCAACTACTTTGAGGTCATCACGGAAGAGGAGCGCGTTGTACTGGCCGAAACCGTCGCCGGATTGGCAGACAAGTACCCGGATTTGGTGGTGCACCAGGTCCTCGACACCCACACACGGCCCGCGGAAGCACTGCTCGCGGCCGGGGCCACTGCACAATTGCTGGTGGTTGGCAGCCGCGGACGGGGCGCCTTCAAACGCCTCTTGTTGGGTTCGACGGCGCATGCGGTTCTCACCAAATTGCCGTGTCCCACGATTATCGCGCGCATCAGCCCCGTCAAGCACTCCGACTGAAAGAACCATCACACCCCGAACCCGGGGCACTGAAAGTGCGGACTTGCCAGCCCTCGGGCAAGCCCGCACTTTCGTGTTAAGCACTCATTCATCATTCCTTTTCGGGGGTGTGCACCACAAGAACCGGGCATTGTGCGTGTGCGACGCAGGCCGAACTGACCGATCCCATCAGTAGACCGCCGAAGCCGCCATGGCCGCGCCTGCCGACGACTACCAACTCTGCTCCGCGGCTTGCTTTGATCAGTCCTTGCCGTGGATGGCCCTGTTCCAGATGCGAAATGACGTTGTCAGGCACGTCAATGCCGAATGCCTTTTCGACTGACTCGTTCAGGACTTGTCCGGCCGCTTCCTCAAAACCGGTGATCCCCATGGCAACGTAGCCTTCGAAAACCGGCGGGAAATCCCAATACGCAACGGCCTCAACGGTCGCCCCCAGCGGGACGGCAAGGCGCTGAGCCTCGCGGAGCGCCTCAATGGATGCCTCCGATCCATCCACACCTACAACTACCCTGCCTGGCGATGTGTTCCCTACCATGATGTCCTCCGGCACTCTCTGGTGTTACCGCGCTCTGGCGTTCCTGAACTTATGACGTGCAGTCTTGCCAGAATGGCGTGAACGGCTACCGGGGAACAGGGCCGAAGGTCACAGTGGCGCGGACCTCAGCCAGCCTTATCTGCGGATCGGAGTTGTTCGATGGTCGACCTCAGCGTGCGGATCGTCTCGTCCAGTTCTTCGGTCAGGGCCGCCATCCGCTCCAACGCCGCCGGATCATCCATGAATCGCCTGAGGTTCTGAATGCCCAAACCCGCAGCAAACAAGCGTTGAATCACCAAGTCGTGCAAATCGCGCGCAATGCGTTCCCGGTCCGAGAGCACCACGCTTTGTTGCCGAAGGGCGCTCGCACGGACAAGATCCAAGGCCAACCCTATTCTGCTGCCGAAAAGCGCGCTGGAATCAACATCCGAACGGGTGTATGCGGGAGCCCCGGTACCGCGGGCCAACAGGAGGGCTCCATTGTCCGTTCCACGATGACCCAAAGCCGACACAAGCACAGGGCCCAGCTTCTCCGTCAAGTCAACGCCCAGAACGTGATGAGGGTCCTTCACCACAAGGGATTCGCCGGTTTCGATAACGGATAACACGATCTGCGAACCGGTGAGCTCCTGCCCGGCGTAGAGGCCCTGTACCCCGATCGCCGACCGGCACAGCACTCTTCCGTCTGACGCTGGGACCGCAACGACAGCAAGAATGGATTCCGACGCCCGAAGGGCCGCTTCGGCCACGAGATCAAGGTGACTGGCGCCGTCGTCGAACTCGTTTGTGATCAGCAGGCTACCTAACTCCACACCGGCCTCGAGCCACCGTTGCCTGCGGTGGCTCTCGTCGAACAGCCGGGCGTTCTGGATGGCAACCCCGGCGGCCGCCGCCAAGGCTACAGCCAACTCTTCATCGGCAGCGGTGAAATCCAGCCCGTCCTTCTTTTCCGTCAAATACAGGTTGCCAAAGACGACGTCGCGGACCCGGATGGGTACGCCGAGGAAACTTTTCATGGGGGGATGGTTCCTGGGGAATCCACTCGCCATCGGATGCTGGCCAAGGTCGTGGAGCCGTAAGGGCAGCGGTTCCCGGATCAAGTGGCCCAACACGCCGTGACCAGTTGGCAGATCACCAATTGACCTGATGCCTTCGTCGTCAATCCCCACAGTGACGAAGTGACTAAGTTGCTGATCCTCACCGATGACACCCAAGGCACCATATCTCGCATCCACCAGGGTGCAGGCTGACGTGACCACCCGGTCCAAAACGGCTTCCAAGCTCAGTTTGTCCGCCATGGACATGACCGCATCAAGCAAAGTGTTCATTTGCTCCTGGGCATGAAGCAATTCGTCGGCCCGCTCCACGAATTCGCTAAGGAGCGTATTTACACGCCCCTTCAGTGGGGACCTCCACGGTTGGTCTGCGCCCACAGGTCATGCCTCCCTTGTGCCAAGCGAGAGTACTTCTTTGCCGAGTCTAAGGGACTCCTGTGGATACAAGAACATCTCCCTGCCGGACTCCAGTAAAGGTTTAAACACTCGGTATTTGTCCGGGCTGGTGGTGCCCTGAACAATGGTCTCGCCCAGTCGCCGATAATTCGGACCGATACTCCCGGGCAAAGTCTTAGGTCCCGAAATCCGGAGTGACTTTCGGCCCTGTTTCCTGATTCCGGCACCACACATGCTGGGAGGGAAAGCAGGAGGCACACCATGGCACTTTCGGAGTTCGAGCGGCTCGAACTACAGAAAATATCGCAGGCCCTTCAGGAGGAGGACCCCAGGCTGGCAGCACTGATGAGCGTGGATGATCTGAACCGACGCCGATGGAAGGGCATAAAGCGAGGCTTCCTCGCTGCGCTTGCCGGGCTCGGACTGCTGCTGGTGAGTTACCCAGTGGGCAGTCTGGCACTGGGAGTGCTGGGCTTCCTTGTCATGGGTGCAGGAACGTACTGGGCGACCGTTTTCATAGGTGACCGCCCTCTTCACGGGAAGCCCCGCCCCCGAACACACACCCACGAGAAGAACAAGGAACAGTCATGAAAGCACTGGTCGTTTACGATTCCGGCTTTGGCAACACCAAGGCGATTGCTGAGGCCATTGCAGCAGGCCTCAGCTCACTCAACGCGAAAGTGTTGCCCGTCGGACAGCTTCGACCCGAAGATATCTCATCAGAGGACCTTTTGGTGGTGGGAAGCCCCATCAACGGGTGGCGCCCAACCCAGAAGACCACCGAGGCTCTATCCCGTCTTGGTAAACATGGACTCTCAGGAGTGGTTGCTGTCGGCTTTGATACGAGGGTCAAGTTGTTCATCCATGGGGATGCGGCCAAGAAGATCACCAAAACCCTGCATGACGCCGGAGCCAGCATTATTGCCAAACCAATGGCCTTCTACGTCAAGGGAACCGAAGGGCCCCTGCTTGATGGAGAGACGTCCCGGGCAAGGGCGTGGGGTAAAGAACTCCTGGCAGTTGCCAAAGCCCATGGAAGCCAGAGGAGCGCGTGATGGCAAGCTGGCTTGACCCGAGCAAGATCATTGTAGGCGTCGACGGATCCCAAGCCTCGGTGGAAGCGCTACGCCAAGGACAGCGCATTGCCCTGGCTCTTGACGCACCGCTTGAAGCGTGGGGTTGCTGGGAGATGCCGCTGGGATACGAAGGATATCTTGCGCTGGGAATTGATGGATTCGCCCATGATGCGGAGGATCGACTCAACAAGGCAGTGTTGGAGGCGTTTGGTGCTGAAAAGCCCCGGAACGTCAGTTCCCGACTTGTTCAAAGTTCACCCCGTGCCGGGCTGGTTGAAGGCAGCAAGCATGCGTCGCTTCTTGTAGTAGGCAGGCGCGGTCACGGTGGTTTTGGGGGACTTCTGCTGGGCTCGGTCAGTTCGGCTTGCGTTGCGCACGCGCACTGCCCTGTTTTGGTGGTTCACTCCCCCGAAAAGGGCTCTTGAGTGACTATTGGGCAGATGTCCATCCCGGCAGCTCCAGGCGACCGGCGGCATGGCTCGCTACTTCCCAAGACGACGGAGCCTTCTTCACCTCCCCAACAGAGCGGTACACGGTTTCGTCCCGAGCATTGGTCTCCCCCCAACTCGATGCCGTGGGCGAGGGTACGCCCCAAAGGCTTCCCTTTGACGTCGGAACGCTCAGGCTCCGGGCCACCGCGACCGACCCCGGCCGCCAAGTGTTCATCGGCATTGCACCCCAAACCGAGGTGGACGCGTACCTTGCAGAGGTACACCACACCGAATTGCGTGACGTGAAATTCCAGCCCTTCCGGCCTGTTTACAGGGATGTCCCAGGATCATCCGCTCCCGCAGCGCCCGGCGCCCAGCAGTTCTGGGCAGCATCAGCTTCCGGCCCGGGTGAGCAAGAGCTCACGTGGAATATAGCCCCCGGAAATTGGACGGTGGTGGTGATGAACGCTGACGCCAGCGCCGGGGTCGCCGCGGACCTGCAAGCCGGCTTCCGCTCCGACCTCATCAAACCCGCAGCACTGGGCTTGCTGATCGCCGGAGTCCTGGCCATCCTGACCGGCGTGCCGCTGTTGGTGTTGGGCGCCGTAGGTCTGGGCCGTAGCGGAGGCTTGCCGGGGAAGCCCCCGTCGACATCTGCGGCAGCACCAGACTCTGCACCGGCGAGCGCCATGAACTCACCGCTTCATTTCACCGGACAGTTGGACTCCGCCCTGTCTCCATGGATGTGGCTGGTGAAATGGTTCCTCGCCATCCCCCATTTCTTTGTGCTGTTTTTCCTTTGGTTCGCGTTCGCTGTCACCAGCATCATTGCCTGGTTCGCCATCCTCTTCACGGGCCGCTACCCGCTATCCCTCTTTCGCTTCAACGTCGGCGTCCTCCGATGGAACTGGCGTGTGGCCTTCTATGCCTACGGCGTAGGTGGAATCGATCGCTATCCCCCGTTCAGCCTCTCCAGGACGAACTACCCGGCGAATTTGGAGGTGGATTATCCGGCGCGCCTCTCCCGGGGCCTGGTACTTGTCAAGTCCTGGTTGCTGCTCATACCGCACCTACTGATCGTGGGGGCGTTCACGGGAACGGGGACGTGGGCTTGGAGGACCGAGGACGGCCCCGCCGGCGTGATCAATGATCGCGGCGGAGGACTGTCCTTGCTGAGTCTGCTGGTGCTCATCGCCTTGGTAATCCTGCTGTTCACCGGCAGCTATCCGCGCCCCCTGTTCGGCCTTACCATGGGCATCAACCGCTGGGTCTACCGTGTGCTCATCTACGGAGCCCTCCTGCGCGACGAGTATCCGCCCTTCCGCCTGGACCAAGGTGCCTACGATCCGGAGCCAATGCAGCCCACGAATGCTGACGGAAGGGCCGACCTGCCGTGATTGGCGGCCGCATCGCCGCGGTAGCACCGGCGTCGCGAGGAAACGCACGACGGCGAGTGGTCGCCGTCGCGGTTTTGCAGCCAAGGCGGTGTTCGCTGTGCGGCTTTCGCTAATAACCGCCGCGAGGACGGCCGCAGACGTTCCGGGATCACTCGGGCCTTTGTGCCCTGTTGGGGGCCTGGCGCCGGGCCTAGGATCTCCCCATGACGGACAAAAACCTAGTGCCTGAGGCAGAAGTACTTGAATGGGACGATTGTTGGAGACTCCTAAGTGAGGCCAACGTCGGGCGGCTTTCTGTGATCGTCGACGGCCACCCGGATATCTTTCCCGTGAACTTCGCCGTAGACAACAACACGGTGGTTTTCAGGACCGGACCGGGAACCAAGCAGTGGGCCATGGAGGATGACGCCGTGGTAGCCATGGAGGCAGACTCCGTCAGTGCCGAATTCGGAATTGCGTGGAGTGTGGTGGTGAAAGGCACAGCTGAGGATGCAGGGGCCGATGGTCCTCGACTTGATGAGACCAGGCGGGCCCTTTTCCCATGGCAGGGAGTGGGACAGGACCAAGTCTTCAGAATTGTTCCGGCCTCGGTAACCGGGAGACGATTCGACCTTTCAGCGCCGATGTCGCTTCAAACTCCACTCAACGACGCACCACGGACCGGCTTGGAATAGCGCGGTGCGCCCTTGAAGAATCAGGTGGCACCGCCTCGCACCGGAACAGTCTTGTCAGCAGACCGGCTCGTCAAGAAATTCGGTGACCTGACCGCCGTCGACGACGTCTCCTTCGCCATCGGCCCCGGTGAGACTTACGGCCTCCTTGGCCCGAACGGTGCCGGGAAGACCACCATCATCAACATGGTTGCCGGTCTGATCCCTGCCGATTCCGGATCAGTTGATGTGGCCGGTATCAGGATGGACCCAGGGAGTGTCGCCGCGAAACGCAACCTGGGGCTGGTCCCCCAAGAGCTCGCTATCTATCCGGATCTGACGGCACGCGAGAACCTGAATTTCTTCGGCCGGCTCCAGGGTCTTGGCCGTAAGGAGTTGTCCTCCAGAGTGGACACGGTTTTGGATCTCCTTGGCCTGACTGAGCGTGCCGGCGAACAAACCAAAAAGTACTCCGGTGGCATGAAGCGTCGTCTGAATATTGGTATCGGTTTGCTCCACCGCCCCGGTCTGCTGATCCTTGACGAACCGACGGTGGGAGTTGACCCACAGTCACGCAACTCAATTCTTGAAGCGGTGGGAAACCTCTCAACGGAGGGCACCGCGGTCCTCTACACCACCCATTACATGGAAGAAGCAGAGCGCCTATGTGACAGGATTGCCATCTTGGACCAAGGCCAGGTCCAGGCTGAAGGAACCAGGGACGAGCTCATTACGCTCACCGGCGGAGTGGACCGTATCAGCCTCGTGGGGACCGGCCGGACCACGGCAGCAGCTCAAGCACTGACGTCGCTCGACGGTGTTCACCGCGTCACTGATTCCGGAGGAACCGAACTGATACTCACCGTCACGGACGGTGCAGCTCTCCTCGCAGGCATAGTAACTACCGCAGCCCGATCAGGAATGACCCTGGCATCGGTATCCGTGACACGTCCGGACCTCGAATCGGTTTTCCTGCATTTGACCGGCAAAGCGCTCAGGGACTGACCGTGCGAGCACTATGGACCATGGTCGGCAATGATCTACGTCAACGGCTGAGGGACAAGTCGGTGCTCATCTTTTCGCTGATCGTCCCCTTGGCATTGATGGGCGTGCTGAGCTTGGCTTTCGGTCGACTGGGTACCGGCAGCGTCGACCTGCAACCAGCCACTGTCATAGCAAGCGTCGAAGACTCCGGCCCACTCGGTGCTGCGTTGCTCGAATCACTGGGTTCAGTCGAATCCATGAAGGTCACCGTACGTCAGGTGTCATCGGAGGCCGTGCGCCCGGAAACCCGCACTACCGGTGCCGCCTTGGGCATCGTCATCCCGGCCGGCTTCAGTTCCGCCTTGGCTACCGGGCAACCGTCCGCCCTGCAACTTATCGAAGGCAGCGGGTCCGTCCTCGAGACAAGTGTCTTGATCTCTATCGTGACCGGAATCGTGGACCAGTTCACCGCTGCGTCGGTAACGGAGGCAGCGGCGAGACTGGGTGGAGTCCCCCCTGATGCTGCGGCAGGCATTGGACGAATCGCGGTGACCGGCGACCCGATCCTCCATGTCACGGAAGGAATCGCGCCAGCCGGGCAGTTGTCGCTTCGGGCCGGCTTGGTGGCCGGTCAAACGGGCTTATTTCTATTGTTCACGGTGGGGTTCGGGGTCCTAGGACTACTGGCGGAAAAGGAACAGGGAACACTCGCCAGGATCAGATCCACCGCCGCACCGCAGTGGACCGTCGTCGCCGCCAAAGCTCTTGTCGGTTTCTCGTTGGGAGTCGTCGCAAGTGGCGTGCTGCTTGCCAGCGGCACGCTCCTCTTCGGCGTTAACTTCGGCTCCCCGGCCGTTGTGGGCTTGTTAGTCCTCGGGGCAGCGGCGGCGGCCACCAGCCTAACCTTTGTCGTGGCCAAAATGGTTCGGACAGCAGAACAGGCCAATGTGGCGCAATCCATTGTTGCCATGGTGCTGGGTATCGCGGGAGGCGCCTTCTTCCCCATCCAAGCGTCAGGTTTCATGGCGGTCCTGATGGATTTGAACCCGGTGGGTGCATTCATCCGGGGCCTCGGAATCTCTGCCGGTGGCGGCGGCGTCGCAGAAATCGCCGTGCCTTTGGTGACGATGTGGGGATTCGCGGTTATTTGCGTCATGGTCTCCCTCTTCCTGCCGGACCGCGGAGCCAAGGCATGAAAGCGATCCTGGCCATCGCCGGCGTGGAGGTGCGGCGCTTCCTGCGGGACCGCTCCAACATCTTTTTCGTCTTTACCTTCCCGCTCCTGCTGATTCTGTTATTGGGCACCCAGTTCGGTTCGAGCCGCGCGGAAACCCGGGTTAGCCTCACTGGTGGATCCGGGACGGCGCTTGAGTCCGTTGTGACGGAACAATTGGAAGCCGACGGCCTGCAGGTGGAATCTGTCACCGCCCAAGTGATGCACGAACAGCTGGCGCGCGGAAGGGCCGACGTCGGGCTCGTCATCCGCGACGAAGCCGCCGCCGCGTTCGACGACGGACGCCGTGCGGAGCTGCAGATTCTCACTGCGTCGCAAGCATCAGCCCAAGCAGCACTACAGGAAGTCAGGGGTTCCCTGGGCGCCATCAGCATGCGGCACAGCCAGCTCGCAGCTTTGGAGCAGGCCGGCCTGCCGGCCGAGGCAGCGGAGGCTGCCGTGGCGCAGGCGCAGGAAGCTTTCCAGCCACCCCGCGTAGAGATCCTCGACACCGACAACACCGCGCAGGAGTTCCGTGGACTTGGGGTTTTCGAACTCGGAGCGGTGCAGCAGCTGCTGCTGTTCATCTTCCTCAGTTCCCTGACCGGTGCCGCCACGCTGATCCAGGCCCGCCGTTACGGCGTCATCCCGCGTACCATGTCAGCACCCGTATCCAGCGGCCAAACGATTGCCGGGCAGGCAGTGGGAAGATTCGGGATTGCATCAGTCCAAGGTGCGTACATCCTGGTAGGTACGGCCCTGCTCTTCGGCGTTGATTGGGGCAACCTCTGGCTCACGGCAATGGTCTTGATAGCCTTCAGCGCCGTCGCCGCAGCAGCCGCCATGATCATCGGCTCACTGTTGGATCACGACGGCGCCGCAACAGGTATCGGAATAGGCGCAGGTCTCGTGCTGGCTGGCCTGGGAGGCTGCATGGTGCCACCCGAGTTCTTCGCCGAACCCCTTCAGAGCATCTCGCGGCTGACTCCACATCGGTGGGCCTACGACGCCTTGGCCGCCATCCAACGGCAGGACGCTTCCTTCACGGACATACTTCCCGCTCTCGGCGTCCTGGCAGCGATGGCCGCTATTCTCCTTATGTGTGGCGCGTGGCTCCTACGACGCAGCCTCCAAAGGGCGCTATGAGACCAGTTTTGCCCACGGACGCAGAGTCGTTTTTTGATGGATCTCCTCAAGGCCTCGCCATCTGCCGGGCCGTCCTTGCCGTTGTGGGTGGACTCGGTGATTTTCGGGTCAACGTATCCAAGAGCCAGATCGCCCTTCGGCGGCATCGTGGATTCGCCTACTTGTGGCGGCCTGACAAGTACGTCCATTCGAGGGTACCGGCGGTGTTGTCGTTGGCTTTGCCCTACGAGCTCGGCTCCCCACGGTTCAAAGAAATCGTTCATCCCGCTCCTTCCGTGTGTATGCATCACTTGGAACTCCACGATCCAAGCATGGTTGATGCCGAGGTGAGGCAGTGGATCAGGGAGGCCTTTGAGGCGGCATAGCGCAGTAACGCCACTCAGTGATGCAACTGCATGCGCTGAAGGACGGTGGCTGATATCTCTTCCACGGACATGGAGGCCGAGTTTACGTACGGAACGTTGTTGGCCCGGTACATCTCTTCCGCGTTGCGAAGCTCGTAGGTGCACTGGGTCAAGGACGCATAGTTGCTGTTGGGTCGTCGTTCTTGTCGGATCTGGCTGAGCCTGACGGGCTGGGAGATGAGGCCGAAGCACTTGCGTGCGAACGGCAAAAGGGGTTTAGGCAGGGCCATGGTGTCGAAGTCTTCCTCGACGAGGGGGAAGTTGGCAGCGAGAATTCCATGCTGCAGCGCAAGGTACATGGTGGTGGGAGTTTTACCGCAGCGTGAAGGGGCAATGAGTATTAGTTCGGCGCGTTCCAGCGCCCGGAGCGACTGACCGTCGTCGTGCTCTATTGCGTACTCAACAGCTGCCATGCGGGACTGGTACCGCACCGCGTCACCGAGCCCGTGGGCCTGTCCGGGCTGTCCGCTCGCGGACGCGCCCAGTGCTGTCTCGAGTTGGCCGATGTGTGTGCCGAACAGATCGAAGAAGAGGCCCCGGCTTTGGGCCAGCACGGCACGGATGTCATGGCCAACCGCCGTTGAAAAGATGATAGGCCGAGGCCCCGAGCCTGCGATCCTGTCGATCGTTGCCACTACCTCGCGCGCCTGCTCGACGGTGGTGATGAACGGGATGGTTTTTCGCTCCAGCCGCTGGCCCGGGAACTGGCTCAATAGCGTGTTTCCCAGTGTTTCGGCGGTGATGCCGGTGCTGTCCGAGAGGAAGAACACCGTGGGGTTGGACGCGTGGTCCTCCCCCACGGTGTTTCTTTGCAGATCCTCCATTTAGACGGTGGTCTCGCTGCTGGTTCGTGCCAGGCGAAGCCAGGTTTCGGTGACGGCGTCGGGGTTCAGCGAAATGGAGCTAATACCCTGATCCAGCAGCCACTCGGCGAAGTCCGGGTGGTCGCTGGGGCCCTGCCCGCAGATGCCAACGTATTTGCCCCGGGCGCGGCAGGCAGTGATGGCCATTTCCAGAAGCTTGGTGACTGCGGGGTTGCGCTCATCAAAGCCTTCAGCGACCAGCGCGGAGTCCCGGTCCAGCCCGAGTGTGAGCTGGGTCAGGTCGTTGGAGCCGATCGAGAAACCGTCGAAGTACTCCAGGAATTCATCGGCCAGAAGGGCATTGGCTGGAAGTTCGCACATCATCACGATCTCCAGCCCGTTCTCGCCCCGGCTGAGCCCGTTGGCAGCGAGGAGCTCAGTCACACCTCGGGCTTCGTCCAAAGTACGCACAAACGGGACCATGAGCTTGATGTTGGTCAGGTCCATGTCGTTGCGGACGTATTTCAGGGCTTCGCACTCGAGTTCGAAGGCCTGCCGGAAGGACTCGGACAGGTACCGGGATGCGCCCCGGTACCCGATCATCGGATTTTCCTCTTCGGGTTCGAACGCCGGCCCGCCCAAGAGGTTGGCGTACTCGTTGGACTTGAAGTCGGAAAGCCGGATGATGACCGGTTCCGGAGCAAAGGCAGCCGCGATGGTGGAGATGCCTTCGGCAAGGCGCTGCACATAGTAGTCTCGGGGCCCGGCATATGCGACCGTCTTTTCCTGGATCTGGCGCACCGTGAAGTCATCGAGTGTTGCCGGGCGCTCGATTTCGCCGGCAACAGCCAATAGCGCGTTCGGGTGGATCCCGATCTGGCGGTTGATGATGAATTCGAGCCGGGCCAAGCCAACCCCGTGGTGTGGGAGGCGGGCGAAGCTGAAGGCCTGCTCCGGTGTGCCGACGTTCATCATGATCTTCACCGGCGCTTCGGGCATGGTGTCCAGGCTGGTTTCATGCAGGGTGTAGTCCAGCAGGCCTTCGTACACCAAGCCTGCTTCGCCTTCGGCGCAGGATACCGTCACTGGGGTTCCGTCCTTCAGGATCTGGGATGCGTAACCGGTCCCGACGACGGCGGGGATGCCAAGTTCACGGGCGATGATGGCAGCATGGCAGGTTCGTCCGCCACGATCCGTGACAATCGCGGCAGCCTTCTTCATGATTGGTTCCCAATCAGGGTCAGTCATGTTCGCCACCAGGACGTCGCCCTCCTGGAAAGACGCCATCTGATCAATCGAGCTCAGTACCCGGACCTGGCCGGCACCAATCCGCTGACCAATGGCCCGGCCCTCCACCAACACCGTTGAACGTTCGGTGAGGGTGTACTGGGACGTCGTCCCGGCAGCCTTGCGGGACTCCACCGTTTCCGGGCGGGCCTGAAGGATGTACAGTTCCCCGTCGGCTCCGTCCTTGCCCCACTCGATGTCCATGGGCCGCCCGTAATGCGCTTCGATGGCAAGTGCGTGGCGGGCCAAGAGTTCCACCTCGGCATCCGTCAGGCTGAAGCGGCTCCGCAGATCCCGCGGCACAGGTACAAAGTCCACAGTCTTTCCGACCTCCCCCGAGTCGGTGTAGACCATCTGCACAGCCTTCTCCCCCAGGCCCCGCTTCAGCACAGCCGGTCGACCCGCCGCAAGGGCCGGCTTGTACACATAGAACTCATCAGGGTTCACCGCGCCCTGGACAACCGCTTCGCCAAGTCCGTACGAGGAAGTGATGAAGACGGCGTCGTTGAACCCTGTCTCAGTATCCATCGTGAACATCACCCCCGAGGCGCCAATGTCGGAGCGGACCATGCGCTGGATTCCGGCCGAGAGTGCCACCTCCGAGTGGGTGAACCCGTGGTGGACGCGGTAGGCAATGGCCCGGTCGTTGTACAGCGACGCGAAAACGTCCTTAATGGCGACCAGGATATTCTCCACGCCACGGATATTGAGGAAGGTCTCCTGCTGGCCGGCAAACGATGCATCCGGCAAGTCCTCGGCTGTGGCACTTGAGCGCACCGCCCACGAAACATCCCCACCGTGCTCCGCGGTCAAGCGATCAAACGCGGTGCGGATGCCCGTCTCGAAAGCGGAAGGGAAAGGCGTCTGCCGGATCAGGTCGCGGATCTTCTGCCCTACCCGCCCCAACGCGACGACGTCGTCGCTGTCAAGACCCTCCAGGATGCTTTCGATGCGGGCATCCAGGCCTGATTCGCTCAGAAACCGGCGATACGCATCGGCCGTCGTAGCGAAACCGTCCGGAACCTTGACGCCGGCGGAAGCGAGGTTGCGTACCATCTCGCCAAGGGATGCGTTCTTGCCTCCGACTTGGTCGAGGTCGGACAGGCCAAGCTCAGAAAACCAGAGAACATCAGTCATAGGTCGTGCTCCTTAGTTGACACACGCGTCGTTGCGTGAATGTCGATATGGAAAGGCTCGCTGCTTTATGACCGACCCTGCAAATGGATGTGACATGGACAACACAGAATGCATGTAATGAAAGGTCATTGAACGCGCCCTACGCCAAAACCAGCACCCCCGGTTCCCACAACTACGTCCAGTCACTGAGTGGCAAAGAGCTGAGTGGCAAAGACTCACCCGCTCAACAGCGGTCAGTCGATCAGCGCGACGCCAAACTCAGCGACGACGGCCCGCAACTCCCTGAGGTAATGCTGCGCTTGGTCGGTGAGAGGAATCGCAGCGTGGCCGATCCAGCCGATCTCGATGCGTTCTTCAACATCCAGCGGGATGGCGACGATCTCCGGGTCGAGTTGCCCGCTGATGATCCCGGTCGAGATCGTGTAGCCGTGGAGCCCGATCATGAGGTTGAAGATCGTGGCACGGTCAGAGACCCGGATCTCCTGCTTGCTGGACAAGGTCGAGAGAATCTCCTCGGCGAAATAGAAGGAGTTGTTCGCACCTTGGTCGAAGGTCAGCCGCGGCAAGCCGGCGAGATCATCCAGAGTCGCACGCTTCTTTGAGGCGAGCGGGTTTTTACGTGAAATGAAGATGTGCGGATCGGCAAGGAAGAGCGGTGTGAACGCGAGCCCGGATTCCCGGAGCAGCTTGTCGATGACCTTCCGGTTGAAATCGTTCCGGTAAAGGATGCCTATCTCGCTGCGGAGCGTCCGGACATCCTCAATAATGTCCCAGGTACGGGACTCACGCAGGGAAAACTCGTATTCAGCCACATCGGAGGCCTTGACCATCCGGACGAAGGCGTCCACCGCGAACGAGTAGTGCTGCGTCGACACCCCGAGCAGACGTCGCCGCGGTGGCCTACCAAGGTAGCGCTGCTCGAGGAGAGCGAACTGCTCCACCACCTGCCTCGCGTAGCCCAGGAACTCCACCCCGTCGGCGGTGAGCGTGACTCCGCGGGCGGAGCGGACCAGGAGCTCACGGCCCACCCGGGCCTCAAGGTCCTTCATCGCTGCTGACATGGTCGGCTGCGCTACATAAAGAAGATCTGCAGCCGCGGAGATCGAACCCTCAGCTGCAACTTCAATGAAATAGCGGAGTTGCTGCAGGGTCAGTCCGCTCGAAAGTTGGGGCATAGGAAAAGTCTATATGAACGCATAGTAACGCCTAGTTACCCGATACCCTCGGGATGATTGCACCATGGATACATCACCTTCTGAAAGGCCGTCTCCGGCCATCAACGGATTGGCAGCACATGGCAGACGACTTCACCTTCAGCATCACCACGACTCCCTTCGACGAGGACTACTCACCGTCCGAAGGCTCGCGTATTACAACAAATTTCGCCAACCTGGCACGGGGCGAGCACCGCCAGGAGAACCTCCGCAACGCCTTGACCATGATTCGGCGCCGCTTCAACGACCTCGCTAGCTGGGACAACCCGGACCGGGACCGTTACACGCTGGAGCTTCAGATCGTTTCCGTGCAGATAGAATTCACGGCAGAAGGTACGGATCAGCAGTTCCCGCTGTTCGAGGTTCTCAACATCCAGATCGTCGACCAACTGAACGGGGTCCGCCACCAAGGGATCGTCGGGAACAACTTCTCCTCCTACGTCCGTGACTTCGACTTCAGCGTTGTACTGCCAGCGGCAGCAGCCGAGGCAGGCAAGCCCACCGTCCCCGGGGACTTCGGCGATCTTCACGGCAAACTCTTCCAGCAGTTCCTCGATTCCCCGGCATGCCAGGAGCGCTTCCCGCAACCGCCAGTGGTGTGCATCAGCGTCTCCACCAGCAAGACGTACCGGCGAACCGAGAACCGTCACCCCGTCCTGGGCGTTGAGTACCAGCAGGACGAGTTCTCGCTGACGGACGCGTACTTCGCGAAGATGGGACTGCAGGTTCGCTACTTCATGCCACGCGGCAGCGTTGCGCCGCTCGCCTTCTATTTCCGCGGCGACCTGCTCAACGACTACTCCAACCTGCAGCTGATCGGCACCATCAGCACCATGGAGACGTTCCAGAAGATCTACCGCCCGGAGATTTACAACGCGAACTCCGCCGCCGCCGTCGTATATCAGCCCAGCCTGGGCGAGCAGGATTACTCGCGGACCCAGATCGCTTACGACCGCGTCGAGCGCAGTCAGCTCGCGATCACCCAGGCGAAGTACACGGAGGAACACTTCATCACGCCCCACAAGGATCTATTGGACCAGTGGACCGCCAAATACCCCGCCCTCGTCAACTGACCCACGGAGAATCGCCAATCATGAACACACTTTTGCCCACCACCCTTGTGGGAAGCCTGCCGAAACCATCATGGCTCGCACAGCCGGAGACCCTGTGGTCTCCGTGGAAGCTGGACGGAGATACGCTGCTCGAGGGCAAGCAGGATGCGCTGCGCATTGCCATCCACGAACAGACCCGACGCGGCATCGACATCGTCAGCGACGGCGAGCAAACCCGCCAGCACTTCGTCACCACCTTCATCGAACACCTCAGCGGGGTCGACTTTGAACAGCGCAAGACCGTGCGCATCCGTGACCGCTACGACGCGAGTGTGCCGACCGTCGTCGGACCCGTGCGCCGCGAGCGGCCGGTATTCGTCGACGACGCGAAGTTCCTCCGCGCAACCACCGACAAGCCGATCAAGTGGACCCTCCCCGGTCCAATGACCATGGTGGACACTCTTTTCGATGACCACTACAAGAGCCGCGAGAAGCTGGCCTGGGAGTTCGCCACGATCCTGAACCAGGAGGCGAAAGAACTGGAGGCGGCCGGGGTGGACATCATCCAGTTCGACGAACCCGCGTTCAACGTCTTCCTTGACGAGGTCAAAGACTGGGGCGTGGCTGCGCTCGAGAGAGCGGCAGAAGGACTGCGCGCGGAGACCGCCGTGCATATCTGCTACGGCTACGGGATCAAGGCGAACACTGACTGGAAGGCGACGCTCGGCTCACAGTGGCGGCAGTACGAGGAAACATTCCCGCTGCTTCAGAGCTCAAGCATCGACATCATCTCGCTGGAATCCCAGAACTCCCACGTGCCCATGGACCTCATCGAGCTCCTCCGCGGCAAGAAAGTCATGCTCGGGGCAATCGACGTCGCGAGCGAGACCATTGAAACGCCGGAGGAGGTGGCCGACACCCTCCGCAAGGCCCTGCAGTTCGTCGATGCGGACAAGCTCATCCCCAGCTCCAACTGCGGCATGGCACCGTTCCCCCGCGACGTCTCACTGGCCAAACTGAGTGCTCTCAGCGCAGGAACGAACATCGTTCGCGAGGAGCTCACACGCTCCGCCCCCCAGGTGTCATAACCATGTTTCACGCCTACCCCCCAGACACTTGGGTCCAGGCTCCGGCGCAAAGCTTCCCGTCCTCCCTCTCGGCCGACGACTTCAAAGCACTGTTCCGTGGCCACCCGGGAGGTGTCGCCGTCATCACGGCGGATGCCGGCGAAGGACCCGTGGCACTGACAGTATCGTCGGTGGTTTCAGTCAGCGCGGAACCTCCGTTGCTGATCTTCTCGGTCTCGGCACTGTCCTCTGCATCCGAGGTGCTTTCACGCGCCGAAACCGTCGTCGTGCACCTGCTGGACGCGCACGACGTCCACTTGGCCAAGTTCGGAGCGACCCCTGGCGTCGACCGTTTTGACCAGACGCACCGCTGGTCGACCCTTGCAACCGGCGAGGCGGTGTATGACGATGTCCGCGCCTGGGTGCGCTGCGCCGTCATCAATCGCATGGAGGTGGGAACCTCCACAATCATCGCCGTTCACGCCCTGGAGTCCCGCGTGATGCGTGACGTCCAGGCGGGCGAACCCGGCGACGCTCTGGTCTACCACAACCGCTCATGGCACCGTCTGGGCGAGCATTCCAAGTATGAGGGCTGAGCGCCGCCCCAACAATGCGAGGCAGCAAACCGAACGGCGCACGACGGCGGGAGCATAACTCCCGCCGTCGTCCTCGTTAACGTCGTCATCGTTAACGTCGGATAGCGTTCGCGGGCCACGTTTCGCAGGACACGGGGGCTGCTGGAGCGTCGCTTCCAAGGACTTGAGTAGCTGGGCATTATCGAGGGGCCCGACCCAAAGTAGACAGCGGCCCAAGTTCGATCGCGGTTGGCGGGTTTGCCCCTGCCCTGGAACAGGTAATTGCAGCGGCCCTGGTGGCATACGCGGCCACAAGCAACAGCTCGTCCTCGGATAACGCGTTCAGCTTCTTCCTGCCTGCCGCACCGAGGGCACACACTTGGGCCAGACCCGAGATGAGCCCCGCCATGAACGAGTCCCCGGCCCCCACGGTATCCGCCACGACGATCCTCTCGGCAGGCATCTGCACCCGACCCCGACGCGTGAGGATCACAGGACCGGCCGCACCCCTCGTCAACGCAAGCAATGAAGGACCGAGCTCCAGCCATGCCTCCAGTGATTCCGTTGGTGTCCTGTCCGGGTAGAGCCAAAGGAGGTCCTCGTCGCTGGCCTTCACGACGTCGCTGGCGGCAACGAACTGTTCAACCCGCGCCCGGGCCCGAGCCACATCCGGACTGATGGCGGGCCTGCAATTTGGATCGAAACTGACGGTTGCGGACTCCCGGGCTGCCCGCACAAGCGACAACGTGGACTCGTCCCCCGGCGCGAGGACGGAGGCGATCGACCCCGTATGAACGTGACCGGCGGACCGCACGGCTTCCGCCGCCGAAGTCCAAGCATCGTCTAGGTCCCAGCTGACATCGAAGACATACGTCGCGGCACCGTCGGCACCCAGGGTGGCAGTCGCCGTCGACGTCGGTGCGGAGCCGCCTTTGATGACTCCGACGCCATTGCTGCTGAGGTGCTTCTCCAGCGATGCGCCGTGGGTATCATCGGCGTAGTGCGTCACAAGACTGGTCCGCATGCCGAGCCGTGAAACACCAACAGCGACGTTCAGCGGGCTCCCGCCGGGATAAGCCTGGGACGTAGCCGCGTGGGGATCTCTGATCACGTCCACCAGCGATTCCCCAACCACCGTGACTAAAAGATCCGTGTGATTCATCGGCCCGGGTACACCACGGCTTTGAGCTGCCCCGGCTGCTTGCCGGCGGTCAGCGCCGCCTCGGAATCAGCGAGCCCGAACTTGCCCGTGACTAGGATGTCGAGGTCTACTTTGCCGTCCGCGAGGAGTTGGATGGCCAGCGGCCAGGTGTTGGTGTAGCGGAAGACGCCGGAGAGCCAGATCTCGCGGTTCTGGATGTAAGAGACAGGCAGTTCGACGTCGTCTGCGCCGAGTCCCACCAGGATTACGCGGCCCGCAGGACCCACGGCTTTAATCCCGGAACGGACCGCCTGAGGTGCTCCGGAAGCGTCAATAAACGCATCGACGTCGAGCCCTTCCACCTTATCCGTCAGGGCGTTCAGCGCGTGCGTCGCACCGTGCTTCAGGGCGAAGTTAAGGCGGTCTTCGGCGATGTCCGTGACGTAAATTTCGCTTGCGCCGAAGGCCCGCGCGGCCTGCGCAGCGATGATGCCGATAGGACCGGCGCCGGCGATCAGGACCCGGCTGCCGGGTTTGATTTCTGCGCGTTCGCAGGCCCAGAGCCCTACCGAGAGCGGCTCAATCAGTGCAGCGGCTTCGTCGCTGACATCATCCGGGATGTCGTACGCGAAGTCGCTTTGAATGGTGACGTACTCGGCGAACGCGCCGTCCACCGGCGGGGTGGCATAGAACTCCATCTTCGGGCAGAGGTTGTAGCGTCCGGCCTTGCACTGCTTGCAGGTCCGGCAAGGGCCTTGGGGCTCGACGGCGACCCTCGCACCGATGCGAGCGGGGTCCACGGAGCTTCCGACGGCGGCAATCCGCCCTGCGAGTTCGTGGCCGAGGATCAAGGGGTGGTCCACCACATAATCACCGATCCGGCCGTGCTCGTAGTAGTGGACGTCGCTTCCACACACTCCGACCGCGGAAACCTGCACCAGCACTTGGTCGGCGTCGAGGTGCGGGACGGGCAGCGTCTCCATGGTCATCTGGCCTTGGCGCTGCAGGACGGCGGCGCGCATGGTGGCCGGCAGTTCAGGCTGGTCGAGCAGCGGGGTCTGAGTGGTTGAGGTTGTCATGATGGGGGTCCTTTGGAGTTGGTTACTTAGCCGCGTCGAATTACTTGACGGCGCCGAGCGAGAGGCCTTGGACGAGCTTGTCCTGTGCTGCGAATCCGGCGAACAGCACAGGGAGCGAAATGACGACGGCGGCCGCGCAGACCTTCGCGAGGAAGAGGCCCTGGCTGGAGACAAATCCGGTCAGGAACACGGGAGCCGTGCCGGCCACAACGCCGGTGAGCACTCGGGCCAGCAAGAGCTCGTTCCAGCTGAAGATGAAGCAGATCACGGCCGTGGCCGCGATGCCCGGCATCGCCACGGGTGCTATGACCTTGCGAAGCGTGAGGATCAGGTTGGCGCCATCGATCTGTGCAGCTTCCAGCATTTCGACTGGGACTTCGGCGAGGAAGGACCGCATCATCCACACCGCGATAGGCAGGTTCATGGACGTGTACATGAGGATCAAGAACCATATGTTGTCCAGCGCGCCTACGGTCTTGGCGAAGAGGTACAGCGGAAGGATCGCTGCGACCACCGGCATCATCTTGGTGGAGAGGAAGAAGAACATGACGTCCGTCCACTTCTTCACCGGCCGGATGGACAGGGCATACGCGGCTGGGATGGCCAGGACAAGCACCAGGACGGTGGACAGGATGGAGGCCGTGGCGGAGTTGATCAGCGAAGGCCAAGGGCTAACGCCGGACGTCTCACCGAAGAACTCTTTGTAGGCATCCAGGGTGAGATTCGCAGCCAAGGACGGAGGGTTGGTGGCGGCGTCCGACTCGGAGTGGAACGAGGTCAGGATCATCCACAAGACGGGCGTAGCGAAAAGCAGGGCCAGCAGCCAGGCTGCGATGCCGGCAGCTGTGTTGTTGCGGGTGGGGTCCATCCGCGACTTGCCGCGACGACGGACGCCGGTAGGCGTGCTGGATTTTTCAGGCGTGATGCGGGCTGCGGTGTGACTGAGTGTGCTCATCGTGTTGCCTCCTTCTTGAAGAGCGAGGAAACGGTGCGGAGGGCGAAGGTCGCCACGAGGATGGTGCCGATGACCACCACGACGCCGGCCGCGGAGGCCAGCCCGTATTCATTGGCGTAGTAGAAGGTCTGGTAGATCGCGTACGGAAGATTTGCGGTGCCCAAGCCTCCGGACGTAAGGGTGAATACGGCGTCGAAATTCTGCACAATGTAGATCGCACCCAACAGGCCTCCGAGTTCCAGGTACTGGCGAAGGTGCGGGAGTGTAAGGTGCCGGAAGATGGCCCACGGTGTAGCTCCGTCCATCTGGGCTGCCTCCACGGTATCCATGGGCCGGGACTGCAGCCCGGCCAGCAGGATGAGCATCATGAACGGAGTCCACTGCCACACCAGCGAGATGATGACCGCCATCAGCGGCGCTTGGGACAGCAGGTCCAACTGCGGAGGAGTGTCGCTGCCGAACAGGGACCAGATCCACGTCAGGACACCGTTGATCAATCCGTAGGTGGGGTTGAGCAGTGCGTGCTTCCAGATCAGGGCTGCGGCCACGGGCACCACAAGGAACGGGGCAATCAGCAGCGTCCTTGCCAATCCGCGTCCGATGAATTTCTTGTCCAGCAGCAGGGCCAGGCCTAGGCCGACGACCAGGCTGGCCAGGACCACGGCAACTGTGAGGAGGATGGTGGTGAAGATGGCTTGGCGGAGGTCGGGATCGGTGAGGACCGTGACGTAGTTCTCGAAGCCGGCGAAACCCGTGGTGCCGGGGCTCAGGCTGTTCCAGTTGAGGAACGAAATGATCAGTGTCACCACGAACGGGAGCTGCGTGACGATGATGAGGAAGATCAGGGCTGGAAGCAGCGGCGCACGCCGGGCCCAGGCCAGGGCGCGTTCCCGCGATGCTTTGCTTCGTGAAGGTTTTGGTGTGGCATGTCCCGGGCGGGAGATGCGCGCCGTTGCGGTAGTCATGATGTTCTCCTGCGGTTCGGTTATTGCTTGTTCTTGTACTTGTCGCCGACCTTTTGCGCGGCTTCCTGGCCCTTGGCCAAGGCATCAGCCACACTGCCTTGACCGGCAATGGCAGAGCTGACGCCCTGGGAGACGTTGGTGCCAAGAGCGGCGAACTCGGGGATGCCGACAAACTGGATGCCGACGGCGGGCCGCTCTTGGACGCCGGGGTTCTTAGGGTCTGCATTCTCGATGGCAAAACGTTCGGCTTCAAAGAACGGGGCAGCGTCCTGGAACTCGGCGTTCTCGTACGTGGAGATGCGCTTACCTGACGGCACCTTTGCCCAACCGAGCTTGGAGGCCACCAGTTCTTCGTATTCCTTGGAGCTGGCCCAAGCGATGAACTTTTCCGCCGAATCTGTCTTCTTCGACGCCGCCTGCAAAGCCCATGACCACGTCCACAACCAGCCGGCGGATGAGGTTTCCTTCACCGGAGCCTGCGCATAGCCAATCTTGCCCTTCACCGGGGAGGCCTCCGCCTCCAAGGCGCCGGCGGCCGAGGTGGCGTCGTACCACATGGCCACTTTGCTTTGCGTCAGGTTGTTCAGGCATTCGGTGAAGCCTGCCTGGGCTGCACCGGCCTGACCATGTTCCCGGACCAATTTGGTGTAGAACTCCGTTGCTTCCGTGAACTCGGGCGAATTGACCTTCGCGTTCCAGTCCTTATCGAACCAGGTACCGCCGAAGGTGTTGACCACGGTTGTCAGCGGCGCGAAGACCTGCCCCCAGCCCGGCTGGCCCCGAAGGCAGATGCCTTTCATCCCGGGTTCCGCCCCGTCCACCCTTGCGGCGAGCTCAGCCACTTCAGCCCAGGTGGGCTTCTCCGGCATGCTCAGGCCATTGGCGTCGAAGACGTCCTTGCGGTACATCAGGAAGGACGATTCACCATAGAACGGTTCGCCGTAGAGCTTGCCGTCGGCGCCAGTGAGGGACGCGGTGTAGGCCGGCAGAATATCGTCTTGCTTGAACTCAGGATCCTTGGCCACGTTGTCCAGTGGCGCCAACCAGCCATTGGCCGAGTAGAACGGGATCTCGTAGTTGGACAGCGAAGCGACGTCGTACTGGCCTGCCTGGCTGGAGAACTCCTGGCTGATCTTCGCCCGGACGTCGTTCTCCGGCAACACCGTGTAGTTCACGCGGATGCCCGTCTCCTTGGTGAAATTATCCGCAGTGAGCCTCTGCAGGTCTTCCATCTGCGGGTTGTTCACCATCAGGACGCTGATGCTGTTCTGGTCACCAGCTCCGGTTCCGCCCGCTCCGGCACAGGCCGTGGCGGATAGCGCGATGCACAGGGCGCCGGCTGCAAGGGCTGCCGCACGTGTTTTTGGGCGCATTGAGGACTCCTTCGTTCTTCATGGGGGTGCGCAGTCTCCGCACTCCTACTACTGCGTGGAAGTACAAGACCGGAGCGGGGCAATCGTCCGGGAATCCGGGGCGCCTCGCCGTCTTCGTCAACATTAGGCGTGTGGGGTGGGGCACAACTAGCGTCCTTGATGACGCATACTGATACTTATTTTCCCTCTCCCATCGGAGGCCCCCATGAGTTCCACCCCTCCGGGCGACGGCGCTGCGGCGCGGCTGGCCCAGCGGCTTATTGGGATGCGCGCCAACCGCGAAGTGATCCCCGAAGATCCGAACCATTCGGTCCGTTGGCACCAGCATGACTACCCCAGCCCGGTAGCTCGCTGGAATTATCACCCCGAGTACGAAATCCACCTCATCCGAGAAGGATCGGGAAAATTCATCGTCGGTGACCATATCGGCACCTTCGAAGCCGGGCACGTCTCCCTGATTGGGTCCGGGCTCCCCCATGATTGGGTCAGCGATCTCGAACCAGGGGAACTGCTTCAAAATCGCGATGCCGTGATCCAGTTCGACGGGAAGTGGGTGGAGCAGGCAGCCGTTCTCATGCCTGAACTGGCTGAAGTAAGGCCGTTGTTGGAACAGTCCGCCCGGGGCATCGAATTCTTTGGCCAGACGGCACAAGTGGCAGCCGACTCCATAGAAGCCATGGGCACCTCCACCGGATTGGAGCGTCTGCATCACCTGCTGGCATTGTTTGCCACGCTTTCCCGGGCGCCGGAGCATGATCGTAAATACCTCGCCGATGAATGGTTCCGACCTCAATTGGACGGCCAAGCAGAAGCAGTCGTGGACATCGTTCTCGAGTACGTCTTCACCAACCATGCCGGCAGCGTCGCCATGGCAGAAGCAGCAGCCATGGTGGGTATGGCCGAGCCCACATTCTCCAAATACTTCAAACGAGCCACCGGGCAAAACTTCACGGACCTGGTTCGGAAACTGCGACTGGCTCACGCACGGCGCCTGCTGGAACGCAGCGAGAAACCGGTCTCGGACATTTGCTACGAGGTGGGCTTCAGCAACCTTTCCAACTTCAACCGGCAGTTCCTCAGGGAAGTTGGTGAGACGCCACGGCAGTTCAGGCAGCGCGTCATGTAGCGAGGGCCACTCACATGCATGAGCAGACGTAAGCCGAGGGAAAGAAAGCCCATGGATGCAAGCAGCCCTGATAAAGGAGATTTAAGTCTGGACAGCGTCCACACTTAGTTTGGCCTGACAAAGCATCGGCCAGCCCGGTCTTCTCACGCCAAGAATATGCCGAAGCCAGACGTTATCTACGCAGTTTCTCGGCATCATGTCGCACTCACTCTCCCTACCCATAAGGAGGTGTAGGCCAACCACGACCTACCCGACGAACCAAGGAAGGACCGCATAACCCCAGTTCAGAGCAAGCGGAGGGCCGACCAGCCACGACCCTAAACCCGCTCCCCCACAACCAAACAGGCGACCCGCGGCGCCAGGCACACCCCGCGGCCAGTGTCAGAGGAACCTGACCACCCAGAATGTACACACGTTAAAGCAAAAACCCTCTCTGACGAGGGGGTATGCCGTGCCCGAGGTGGGACTCGAACGGGATTCCAAGCCTTGCGAACACTGGGAAGTGGCGGGAATATGCGGAATCCGGGCCAGTCCGGTGGCTGTACGGGGAAGTCCGGGGCGGAAAGTGTGGACATTGTCCACACTACTTTTTCGCTCGAACGAACACGGATATAGGGCGCTTGACGCGTCCCCGCGCACTCAAAGTCTGCCGCCAGGAAATCGGTGCTGCCGCCTCCACAGTTTTCCTGCTGGACGGTACCGCTTGGTCCGTACAAAGTCTTCGGTCGGAGGAGGCCTCACGTCCAAGGCATGACTCCCGCCGGTCGGTAAAACAACACAAAACGGGACGGAACTCTATCCGCCAGAACGATGAATAACTCGACACAGTATCTGCACCTCCTTCATCCATTACATGGCGGAGACGACACCGAGCATCATGACAAGACCTCACCGCCGGGCCGACGACAGAACGTCCGTTATCGGCGCCAAAGCCACGGAGAGGACTACGGCCGCGACTGTTTCCGGATTCCAATTCGCTGGTTGTGAAGGCAAGAAATGAGGGGCCCGCCCGGTCGAGTGGCTCGGCCGGTACGGGCTTCTCATGGCTTCGCTACGTATTGATGCGCGTAGTTTGGGACTTGAACGGCGCCGTCTCCCGCAGTGTAAGGGCAGTTGCAAGCGAAATGGCGGCAATGACCATCAAGTAGAAGGCCGGTGCGAATGGGTTCTCTGTGACCTCTACCAAGTAGGTGGCTACCAGGGGTACAGTCCCTCCGAAAATCGCTGCGGTCAGTCCGTAAGCCAGTGCGAAGCCGGAGTACCGCAGCCGAGTTGGGAAAAGTTCGATCATTGCTACGGCGGTTATTCCGGTCACCCCGCCTCGGATGATGCCCATCAGAGTTTGTCCTGCCACGGCAGAGAGAGCGGATCCGGCTATCATAACGACGTAGGCCGGATAGGCCAGAAGTATCGCCACGATGAGGCTTGCCAGAAGCACCGGTTTGCGCCCGTACCGGTCGCTAAGCCGGCCGGACAGGACGGTGAAGGCCATGGCGACGACTGTGGCAACCAAAGTTGCCGTGAGGGCATCGGACTGGCTGATGCGGACTGTCACCAGGAGGTAATTCGTGTTGTATGCCTCCATAAGATAGATGGGCAGCAGGGCCACGATTGCGAGTCCGGCGCATTTCAGCAGCGCCTTGTAGTGGCCGCGGACTACTGCTCGTAGCGGGAACTGCTCTATTTCACCGGCCTCTTGGATGGCCCGGAACGCAGGCGTCTCATCCAAGCGGCGGCGGATATAGAGTCCGATCAGGCCAAGGGGTCCGGCCAGCAGGAATGGAATACGCCACCCCCACGCCAGCATCTCAGCGCTGCTGAGGAATGCGGACAGGCCGGTTATCACGGCGAGGGCGAGAAGGTTTCCAACGAATGCTGCAGCCATGACGAGCCCTACCAGAGTGCCGCGGTTGTTGCTCTTGGCATGCTCGACAATAAAGGCCAGAACTCCCCCTAGCTCCCCACCGAAGCTCAGCCCTTGAACAATCCGGAGCAGAATCAGGAGGATAGGAGCGGCGATTCCTATGACGTCATAGCCCGGTAGCAAACCAATGCCGACCGTGGCCACGGTCATGAGCAGAATGACGAAAATCAGAGTGCGCTGCCTGCCCAGACGGTCACCCAGGGACCCAAAAACGAGCCCTCCGAAGGGGCGAGCCAGAAAAGTCACGGCAAATGCCGAGAATGCTGCAAGGAGGGAAACGCCGGGATCGGTCGAGGGAAAGAATACCTTTCCAAGAGTCGCGGCAAGCAGACCGAAAGCAATGTTGTCGTAGAACTCCACGACATTGCCTGCGGAGGCTGCAATGACGGCGTGCCGTGCAGATACGGTTGCGGGCTGGGTTTGGGTAGATGTTCCGGCTTGACTCGAGGGCGAGTTCATATGTCCTCCGAAATGGTGGTTGGCTGCTGGGCGTCTTTGCCCGGCAACGGGTAGCGCCTTTCAAGACAATGCCGAATCCCGAAGAATGTCAATAGTTTTGACACCAGAATTGTTAATAATCCAATAAAGCTGGAAAAATGCCGCCCTCAGGTGCCAACAATCAGATGCGAGGATCCCTCGTGAGGCGCCGGCGGACGGCTTGATCCTTTCCCACGTCGACAGCGGCCGCTGAACAGTAATGGTTTTCTGGTGGTAGCGGCGCGGAAGCGGACGTTCATTTCCGCCTGGCTAGGGCGCCCGAGTCGTGGTGGAGGCGGAACCAGGGTGTCATCTGGTCATTCCAGTCGCTGATCTCCCCTCCGTGAGCCGTTACCAGTATTTGGGGTCGACGTCGAGGAATGTACTCCGGAGGCCGTGCTTGCGTGCAAACTCATGGAAGGGCGCGTGGGGCTCACGTGTGACCGGCCGACCGGTGTCCCGGAAGGCTAAACGGGAGACGGCTGGGCCAGTTGGTAATGTGCTGTCCATCATGCACGGGAGCCGGTCCTGCCCTATCGGATCCCTGGTTCCGTCGGCCATGGAGCGTTATGCCGGGCTCGCCTCGCGCTCGAGGGCAGCTGCGACGGTCTGCCGGAGGAGGGTTGCGATGGTCATGGGCCCAACACCGCCAGGCACGGGAGTGATAAGCCGCGCGACCTCGCGCGCTTTGGTGTACTCCACGTCGCCTACGTTCCCGGGGTTGTATCCTGCGTCGATGACCACCGCACCGGGCTTGATCCACGCGCCCTGAATCAACTCCGGCCGGCCAACGGCGGCAATAACAATGTCCGCTGTGGCCACGATGGATTCCAGATCTCTGGTCTTGGAGTGGCAGTAGGTGACGGTAGCGTCCCGCTCCAACAACAAAAGCCCAACAGGCTTGCCAAGAATCGGGCTTCGACCTACGACAACGGCATGCTTCCCGGCTAGCGGGACGTCGTAGGCATCCAGAAGCGCCAGGATGCCTCCCGGAGTTGCGGCGTGAAAACCTGATGCTCCGAGACCCATCTTGGCGAATGACGCGAAGGTCACACCATCAACGTCCTTGGAAGAATCTATCGCTTCAAACGCGGCCCGGCCGTCCACATGCGGGGGTACGGGATGCTGAAGGAGGATGCCGTCGACGCTGGGGTCCTCTGAGAGCTCTCGGATACGGGCAACTACCTCGTCGGTGGTTGCTTGTGCCGGTATTTCGATCCGCATGGAATCAATACCAACGCTGCGGCTTCGGTTGGCTTTCATGCGCACATAGGTGTGGGAAGCGGGGTCATCGCCAACCAGTACGGTGGCCAAGACTGGTCGGCGTCCGAACCGTTGCACAAACTCTTCAACGTCGGCCTTTAGGTTCTCGAACATTGTCGCGGCGACTGCTGCGCCGTCCATATCTTCTGCCGTCACGGGTCTTGGTCTCCTCGTTGAGATGGCGCCTGCAGCGCGTCTTGTTTTCGTTAGGTCTGCCTGTGGTTGCAACGACCCAATGCGGATCAGTGCTTCTCTGGGTGGAAGCAATGGGAGGCTTCCACCCAGAGCCGGGGATGCGCGGGCGCACGGGTCCTTTGGTCAGAGAGTCCCGGCCGCGTGCTCCTTGGCGATGTAATCGCATGCCCTTGCCGTGATGGCCATGATGGTCAGCGTCGGTCCGACCGCGCCGTTCGAAACATAACTGCTCGCGTCGGTGACGAAGAGGTTAGGCACATCCCAGGATTGGTTGAATTCGTTGAGCACTGACGTAGCCGGGTCATTGCCCATACGAGCGCCGCCGCACTCGTGGATGGCCGCACCCATGGCCAGGCTCTTCTTGAAGCCAAGCCGGAAGATAGCCCGACTTACAGGGTCGACGTTCGGCCAGATCTTTTTGGAGTCGAGGCCTAGAGCGGAGCCTGCGAAGTTAATGGTGTAGCCGGCGGACAGTGCCATTTCCTTCAGGCCGGCCACCTGTGCGCGCATGAGGTGGCGCTCATTCTCGGTGATTTCGAGCTTGATCCGGGGGGCAGGAATGCCCCAGGCGTCTTTGCGGCGCGGGTCGATAGTGATGCGGTTGCTGCGGTAGGGCAGCATTTCGCCGAATCCCATGAGCCCAACGACTCCGGGAGCACCTTCCGGGACGGGAATCCGGCCGATGGTCCCTTGTACGGCCCACCCGCGGGCATATGCGGTTTCCTGCTTCCCGACGCTGGTGAGGTTGTCGAAGCGAGGAACGTAGACACCACCCACTGCCGGATAGTAAGGATCCTCAGGTGCCGGGTTGACCACTTCGTAGCCGGGCCGTGCCGGGTCTGTGCCGAAAAGCAGGCTGGGAGTTTGATCCATGAAGTAGCTGCCGAGCATTCCGGAAGAGTTCCCCAGGCCGTCGGCGTGTCCCTCAGTGGCCGAGTTGAGCATGATGCGAACGGACTCAATCGTGGAAGCGCAGAGAACGACGACGTCTGCCGTGACGTGCTGCTGCTTTTTGCTGAGCCGGTCGATGAAGAGAACCCCGTCAGCGCGGCCGGTCTTCCGGTTCATTGTTACCTTATGGACGACGGCGTCCGTGCGGATCGTCAGGCGGCCGGTCTTCTTGGCCGCCACGATGCCCACGGGCACTCGGGCCAGGTTCGGGGCCTGGTAGCGCCAGGGAACTACGTGCCGCGAGGACCAGTTGCCTTCAACTGTCTCTTTGAAGTGCTTCTCTGCCTCCGTGAAAAGGGACGGTCCAACGTAGCGCCCGTCCGGGAGGTTACTCAGGTTCTCTGTCGTGCCGTAAACGCCCATGTACTCTTCGACGTGGTCATAGTACGGAGCGAGGTCCTTATAGGAAATCGGCCAATCGGCTCCGTGGCCGTCATGGGACGCTGCTTTGAATTCGTGGTCCGAAGACCGCAAAAGAACCCTGCCATAAGCATGGAACCGTCCTCCGAGCTGGCGGCCGCGGATCCATAGGAAATCCCCGCCGTCGGTCGTGTAGGGGTTCCGCATGTCATTGACGAGGAATTTGCTCTTCTGTGGTTGAAACATCGCCCGACGCGCCTGCACGTGCTGCCCCATGAGCCCCGCCTTGACCCTGTCGTAAAGACCGACGCTCATTTCTTTGGGCTCCGAGGGTGGGAGCGGCTCGAAGTCCGCCTCGGTCAGATCGCGGCCTGCTTCGAGCAGCAGGACTTCCAAGCCCCGCTCTGTCAGTTCCTTCACTGCGGTGCTGCCTGCTGGGCCAGACCCCACGACGACGGCGTCATAGTGCTTTGTATCCACGATGGGAAGTCCTTCCATTGATGATTGCGTGATCAGTTTCCTGATGCACGGCTCCCGACGTCGGGTATCACCGGCCTAATAAATCCATGTTGGAGGCTAGAAACATTCAAAAGTTGAATAGTCACGCGCCTGGGAGGCAATAAGCGTACAAGTTTAGTGATGTATGTCAAGGCAAAGTTGGGCAATCGTTCAAATCTTGTATCTTCACGACGTCGCTTGGCGGGCAGAAGAGCACAGCGCCGCAATTCCGAGAGAAAAGACGGGACAGGCGTCCGCGACATCCGGGCCCGGGGGTGCGCTCTCACCACTTGCCGGGTCGCCCACGTCGCGGCCACCGCCGCTGCCGGGGGAACAGGGCCGAGGCGGCCACCTCGGGTGGACCGTCCCGGGGCGATTTTTAGGTGTAAAGGCTAGACGGCAATCCGTTGGGTTTCTTGTGAAGCGTCCTGCTGTTCGGCTCTGATCTCCAGCAGTGTTTCGATGACGCTTTGAACGTGCCGTCTGGCAGCCTGCTCTGCCCTTTGCGGGTCCCGCGAGTTCACACCCTCAATGATGGCCAGGTGCTGGCCCAGCGACACCTGAGGCCTTCCAGGCCGTTGGGACAGCTGGAATTGATGCCGGACGATCTGGGAGCGGAGCTTCAGAATCAAGCCTGAAGCGATCTGCTGGGCGCCGATCTCGGCTACCAGCTCGTGCAGCTGCGAATTGAGTCTGGCGTATGTGCGAAGCTCGGCCGTGCGGACAGCATCCTGCATCTGTTCTCCGATGCGCTCAAGCCGTTCAGCCTGCTCCGAGGTAACGCGTTCAGCTGCGCGGGCTGCAATCAGACCTTCGAGAACACCGCGGCATTCCAGGATTGCCACGGCCTCGTCGAGCGAGACGCGGCGGACACGTGCGCCTCGGTTGGGGATTTTTTCCACCAGGCCATCTGCGGTCAGGTCCTCGATCGCTGAGCGCACACTGCCTCGTGTCACGCCAAACATGTCCATGAGTTCGGCCTCGACCAGTCGCTGTCCGGGTGACATATCACCGTCGAGGATGGCTCGGCGGACGCCATCGACAACCAACTCCGTTGCGGCAGCTCCTGAGCGGACCTGCTGTCCTCCACCTTGCATGGGGCCTCCTTGGGCGGGTGTCTTCATCGACTCTGAATGTTGCCAATAGTGTAAGCGATTACAGCCGATTAATCATGGTGACATAAAGGCGCACCTTCATGTCAACTAAATTGTTGCCAATTTTAGGTGACAGGAATAACATCGTGATGTGGTCTGCCGCACATGTCGGTTCGTGAGCATCCTGCTCGGCCGCCGCATCAAGGAGGGCATTTTGCCCCAAGGAGGAATGACAATGTCGTCGATCAAGAAACGCTACCGGTGGATGGCCGTCATCGCTGGGGCCTGCCTGATCCCCGCTCTCGCTGCCTGTTCCTCGGGCGGTGACAACACCGCGTCCGGCGGCGGAACGATCCGTTTCCTCGGCCACACTGGCTTGCAGGCATCCATGGATCCGGTTATCAAGGCATTTAAGGAAGCGCACCCTGACATTGACGTTCAGGTTCAGTACTCGCCCGCCGGGCCCACGTACGGTCAAACGTTGATCACACAGATCCAGGGCGGCAACGCCCCGGATGTCTTCTACGGAAACGGCGGCACGGGTGCTACCGAGTCCCTGATTCCCTTGGCCAAATCCGGCAAGTTGCTTGATTTGTCCGACCAGCCGTGGGCCTCGGGCATGCCGAAGGAAGCCGCCGACATGTACCAGGTTGACGGCAAGACCTACGGGCTGGTGATGGACGCGGCACCGCACGGAGTGCTGTTCAAGCCGGCTTCGTTGAATGCCCTGGGACTTCAGGCACCGGAGACGTTCGCGGACGTCCTGAAGATCTGTGCCGCTGCCCGCGCCCAAGACAAGTACGGCATTGCTTTGGCGGGACAGTCCGCCGGTTTTGCCGCCGAAATTGTGGCCGCCAGCATCGTCTACAGCAAGTCTCCGGACTGGAACGCCCAGAAGACCGCCAACAAGGTCACCTTCGCGGACACGCCCGAATGGCAGGAGACACTCAAAAGGTTCCAGCAGATGCGTGATGCCGAGTGCTTCCAGCCCGGGGCAGAGTCTGCCAGCACCCCGCAGTCGTTCCAACCGATGACGGCAGGGCAAACGCTCATGACAATTGTTCCGTCCGGAGCTCTTGGCTCCGTCGCGGCAGGAAGCCCGCAGGACTGGGCCATGGTGCCATTCCCCGGAGACACCAAGGAACAGACCCGGGCACCCATCGGCTACCAGGATGGGCTGGCGGTTGCAGCCGGGACCAAGAACAAGGCAGCGACCCTGGAATTCCTGAAGTTCGTCGCCGATCAGGGAGCCAGCACGCGGGCTGAACTCAGCGGTACGGTCACTCTTGCCGATGCAAAAAACGCGAAGATGCCCCAAAGCCTGAAGGGCTTCGAACCGTACATCGCTAACAACCAGACCATCCCCCGGTCCCATGACACGTGGGCAGGTGGGGGTGCCTTGAACACGCTCAGCACGGCTGTTGTCGCGTCGATGACCGGACAGGCATCAATCCCGGACGCGTTGAAGACCGTCGACGCAGCTTGGGGCAAGTAGAGCCATGAATGTCGACGAACGCGTATCCCGCGGAACCACGAGGCATTCCGGGTCCCGTGCTGAGGGCAAGGCCCTCAGCACGGGACGGCCCGGAACGCCTCGGGCCGGAAAGCCCCGGCGCAGCCGGCTGACGGTACCGCTGTTATGGGCAATTCCTGGTGTAGTCATTGCCGTCGCCGTGCATTTCGTTGCAGTCGGTGCTGGGGCGGTATATGCCTTCACCGATTGGAACGGCACCGATGCCCCAATGTGGATCGGTCTTGAGAATTTCAGGGAGATCTTCCAAAGTGCCGAGGCGTTGGGCTCTGTCATCAACACCGTCCTGCTTTCGGCTGTGGCCGTTGTGCTCTCGAACGTCATCGGGCTGTCCCTGGCCATGGGCCTGCACCGGACGATCCGCTCCCGCAACTGGCTTCGTGGCATCTTCTTCGCACCAGTCGTTCTCAGCCCTCTGGCTGTTTCCTACATCTGGCAGTTCATCTTCGACGCCCAAGGTCCACTGAACAAGCTCCTGGAAGCTGTAGGCCTCGAATCGTGGGCACGTCCCTGGCTGGCTGATCCGGTGTGGGCGAAATGGACCATTCTTGTGGTCCTCGTTTGGCAGTATTCCGGCCTGGCCATGGCGTTCTACCTTGCCGGTCTTCAAAGCATCCCGGTTGAGGTTGAAGAGGCGGCATCAGTCGATGGCGCTTCGACGTGGCGACGGCTTCGTTCCATAACGCTTCCTTTGCTGGCTCCGGCAGTGACGGCAAGTGTGACCATTACTACCGTCTTCAGTCTCCGGGTCTTCGATCAGGTTCTTGCCCTGACCGGCGGAGGACCTGCCCAAGCGTCAGAGACACTGGCGACACAGATCTACGCCCAGACTTTCGTGGCAGGCCGGTTCGGTTACGGCGCGGCTCTTGCCTTGGTTCTGACGGCCCTGGTCGCCTTCGTCTCGATCATGCAGTTGGTCGTCCTGCGGGCCCAAGAAAAGAGAATTTGATCATGTTCCCCTATACACGCCGCACGTTCGGCCGCGAACTGCTACTTCTGGCCGTCGGTGCCATCTGGGCCATTCCCTTCTTTCTGTTGGTAATGATTTCGCTGAAACCCTCAGGGGAAATGCTGCTGGACCCGACCTCCCCGCCCAAGCAGTTGGACACCGCAAACTTTCCCCAGGCCTGGAAAGGAAGCGCAGGCGTAAGCCTCGGAGAAGCCCTGATCAACAGTGTCGTCATCACCCTTGGCAGTGTGATCGCCTTGGTGGCCATCGGATCGATCTGTGCCTACGTGGTGGCTCGCCGTGGCGGCCGGATGGGCGCAGGCCTGTACGGACTGTTCGTGGTGGGCATTATCCTGCCATTCCAGCTGGGTATCGTTCCGGCTTATGCCGTGTTGCGGCAGTTGAACCTGGCAGGCACCTACCCCGGCATGATTCTCCTCTACACGGGCCTGCTCATGCCCTTGACGGTGTTCCTTTACACCGGTTTCGTCCGAACCCTGCCGAAGGACTTTGAGGAAGCCGCCTTTGTCGACGGCGCCTCAAGGCTCCAGACTTTCCGGAAGATCGTCTTTCCGCTGCTCAAGCCGATCACCGCCACCGTCGCCGTTCTTACAGGCGTCATGGTGTGGAATGATTTCTTCGTCCAGCTGATCTTCCTTTCGGGAAGCAAACTGCAGACCCTGCCGGTGGCCGTGTACTCCTTCGTTGGTGAGTACATCTCCCAGTGGAACCTGATTTTCGCCGCCGTTGCGATCTGTATTGTGCCGGTTCTGGCCTTTTATCTGTTCGCGCAGAAGCAGCTCATCAACGGCTTCACCGGCGGCATCAAGTAGAGCCGATTGCCCGTCATCACTACGGAAGCGCCATAACCTTCACTCAGGCTATGGCGCTTCCGTACGTCTATAGGGTCGTGCGTTTTGGTCGCCGCTGGGGTCCGCTGCGCTGTGCAACCCAGCCGCGCGGCGGGGACGGCACAGTGACGAAGATGCCGACACCCGGACGTCGGACTGAGGTTTTGTGCCTGCGGTTTAGCCCGTTGGCTGGCAGAGCATCGTCCCCAGTGTCTCGGCTGTGAGGATTTCGGGGGTGAGCGCGTGGGCGATTCCATCCAGCACGGCGTGGTCGTTCTCGTCCGCGAGAGCGATGCCCCAGGGTCGCAGCCGGGGGTGAGCGGTGGAGGACAGTCTCGCGCAGGCCGGCAATGAAATGACCCGCATCGTGGACGTTTCTTCCCCCGACGAGGAGTGCTGAGGGGTTCAGGATATTGACGGCGATGGCCAGCACTTCACCCAAACGCCGGCCTTCCTCCCTGGCCACTGCGGTGTCGCCGGCCGATGGCTCGACGGAGCTGGCGGGAGGGTTTTGGCTGGGTGGGCCCGATGTGGCGGCGTCCTGCGCCCAGCCGAGGGTACCGGCGGTCCCGGAGAACCCGCGTTGGAGCTGCCCGCCGCTGATGATGGCTGCTTTGGGGCATTTAGCGGCATGAACATACAGCAGGTCGCTGTGCTCGGCCCATCGGCTCAGTCGTTCGTTCAGGGCGAGAAGGTGGATATCGTTTTCTACCTTGACGGGAACTGTAAGGGACTTGGCGATGAATCGGTTGACATCGAATCCCGCCCAGCCTGGCATGGCGGCGGTGCCCAACGGTCGGCCGCTGTCCTGGTCGATGTCCATGGGCAGTGAGACACCAACTCCGCCAAGGTCTGCAGGTTTCCGGCCGATGCGGACCAGGGTTGTCTGTGCCCATGTGATGACAGCTGCCAGCGTGTGGGACGGGGAAGACTGGCCGGGGTCGTTGGGGGCATCGTGATGGGCGTGGCACTTTCCGCCCAGATCCATCAGAGCCGCTTGCGTTGAAGCCGGCGTGATGTGCACGGCAAGGATCAACAGGGCAGCGGTGTTGAAGGCAAGAGTGGATGCTGGCCTGCCGCCGCTGGAATGCTCGCCCCCGACCGGGCGGATGAGGCCCGCTATGGTGAGGGCCTGTATGCGGGAGGTGACGGTGGACCGCGAGAGGTCCAGTTCGACGGCGAGCTGGCTGCGTGTGCGTGCTCTGCCGTCCCTTAGCAGCTGCAGGAGCTCCCAGCTGCCGGCCAGGTCAGCTCCGGCCGCTAGGCGGTGCTTTCGCTCGCTTCCGTGACGGGGCATGGCGATGCACTTTTACCGCTGCTGGTTCAGGTGGATCCACTGCCCGGTGTTTGCGGACTTGACGACCGCATCGACAATCAGGGCGGACCTCAGTCCGTCGGCGAAGGTGGGAAGCCCGTCGCGGGTTTCTCCCTGCACTGCAGCATAGGTGTCAGCAGTAAAGTTTTCGAAGCATTGGGCGTAGCCTTGGGCATGCCCGGCCGGGAGGCTGGAGAGTCGTCGCTGGTCCGATGAGCCTCGCGAGGGGTCACGAGGGACGATTTCGTTGGTCCCTTGGGCCCCGAGCCATACGGTTTCGGGGTTCTCCTGGTCGAAGACTGCGGACTTGGATGCGCCGTCGAATTCGAACCACAGCCGGTTCTTCCGGCCGGCAGACACTTGGGAGACCGTCAACGTGCCGAGGACGCCGGACTCTGTCCGAAAGATCACGGCGGCGGCGTCTTCGGTGTCGACGTTGGTCATGGCCGTGCCGCCCCCCGGACCCGGGACAGGTCGCTCAGGAACGGTTGTGGTCATGTCCGCCAAGACCGACGCAATGCGTTCGCCGGTGACGAATTCCATGAGGTCGCACCAATGGGAACCGATATCGGCAAACGTCCGCGACGGTCCGCCGGCTTTGGAGTCCACCCGCCAGCTCGTGGATGCAGGCGACAGGAGCCAGTCCTGAAGGTAGCTTCCATGCAGAAGTTGCCACGGGCCGAACTCACCCTGAGAAGCCCTGGCCCGGATCTCCCGGATCAGGGGATGGAAACGGTACACGAAGGGGACCGTGGCCGTGCGGCCGGCTTCGGCGGCGAGTTTGACAAGACGCTCAGCCTGGCCGCTGTCGACGGAAAGCGGCTTTTCGCAAATCACGTGCGCGCCGGCGGCGATGGCTGCTTCGACGTGCTCGACGTGCAGACCGTTGGGGCTGCACACGTGGACAACGTCGGGCTTGAGCTGTTCCAGGTCCACCAGGCTAGCGAGTGCGTCTGTTCCCCATTGGGCTGCTGCTTCCAGGGAGCGTTCCAGGGTCGAAGACATGACGCCTACGATGTGTCCGCCCGCGAGCAAAGCTGCGCGGCGGTGGACAGCGCCGATCATGCCGGTGCCGAGGATCACCACTCGGGGTCCGTGCTGGTGGTTCATGGGGCTACTTTCCGTCTTACAAGGGTGTTCGGTTGCTGGTGTTCTGTGGCCGGGCGGGTGCGCGGACGTTCAGCCGGTCAATTCGACGAATTGAACAAAGGCGGGTTCCGGGATACTGATCTCGGTCAGCGGAGTCAAGGCGCCCGTTTCGTTGTCAATTGCGTAGGAGCGAACCAACGCCGCGGGCCTGTCGGCCACGAGCAGGAACGACCCTGTGGGATCAATGCTGAAGTTCCTAGCGGCGACGCCGGGATGCAGGGATGGGGCCAGATCCGTGTGCCCTTGCCGGGTGAGCTTCCCGGCTTCACTGACGCTGAACCATGCCAGAGAGTCCTCACCACGGTTGTTGACGTACACAATGTCCCCATCCGGGTGCACACGGACCTCGGCGGGTTCGTTCAGGCCAGTGTGCCCGGATTCGGTGCTCGTCACCTCATCAAGGAGCGCCAGCTCCCCCGATCGCGGATCGAAAGCGAAGGCGGCAAGCTTTGAAGCGAACTCCAGCGTCACGTACGCGTTGCCGGAGACCGGATCGAAAGCGATATGCCGCGGTCCCGTCTCCGGGGCACATTGGTGAGTGAAGGCCAACTCGAGGGTGGCCCCCAGCGTGTAGACGTAGATCCTGTCGGTGCCCTTGTCTGCCACCAGCAGGTATCGGCCGGAGGGGTCGATGACGGCGCAGTGGGCATGGGGGCTGGCCTGGGCATGTCCGCCGGCCTGCGGGGAAAAGTTGGGATCCTTCCCGTGCCCTTCGATGACCTTGACGTCGGTGAGCTTGCCAATGGCTCCGTCGGTGCCCAGATCGTAGACGAGGACAGAGGAGTCGTCGTAGAGGTACTCCACGGTCCATTCACCGTCCCGGCCCTTGACCACGTGTTCGACATGTTCGAAGCTGCCGTGGTTGGCGCTGATGAGGCGTCGCTGGTCGTCGCTCACCGAAAGGAACGTCGGAAACGGTCCAGGTGCCGGGCGGGAGCCCAGCGGGGTGAGGCTCCCGTCCTGCTGGTTCACGGTGAAGGAGTGTACGGCCGCGGGGGCCTCTACCGGTCCCCGTCCATCCGTTTTCCGTTCGTTCACGGCATACAGTGTTCCGGTCGAGGCCGCGTAAGCGAGGTAGCCTGATTCCTTCGGTTGGCTTGCATGGCCTGTGCTGCTCAATTCACGGCCGTCTTTGCTGACCTTGAGGATGTGGATGCCTCCGTCCGCGGAACCAGTGTAGGTGCCGACGTAAGCGAACAGCCGTGGGGTTTTGGAGCTCATGATGCGAGCAGCCTTTGCAGCATCTCCTGGTGCCAGCGGACCTGCTCGACTTCGCTCATCAGTTCGTCCTTCGAGAGGTCCTGGAAGTAGCGCTGGCCTTCGTACTCGGAGTTGACGTATCCGTCGTAGCCGCCGTCTTTCAGTGCGGTGATGGCGGCGTCATAGTCGATGGCAATTTCCTGGAACTGGCCAGGCGAGCCGGGGATCTCGGACATGTTGTTGAACTTGGCGTGCACATGGGTGATGTGTGGGGCAAGATCGCGCATGGTATCGGCCTTGGTGTGGGAGAGGGTTAGCGCTTCGGCGACTACGACGTAATCCATTTCCTGGGCGTTCTCCACGTTTGCGTCGGTGAAGTCCTTGACACCTTGGAACGCGGTGCTGAAGGCGCCCTTGCAGTTGCCGGTTTTGAGGAATCGGTTAAATTCGGAACGCAGGTTCCCGGCGGTGTCGTTGGCAAGGTCCACGTACTCAAAGGGCGCTTCGCCGCGCTGTAGCCGCACTGCGAGGTCGACGGATGCTTCGCAGGCCGTCTCCTGGGCGCCTTTGCGCTGGAAAGAGGCGAGCTGAACCTCGGACGGGCGGAATTGGAAGATCCCCAAGTCCGGAACGATGCCCAGGTGTTTGGTCCCTGTCTCGTCAATGACGTCGAGGATTTCACCCACCTGTTGGCCTTCAAGAGTCATCGGCTGGTGGATTTCCTTGCCGAGCCGGATATCCAGTTCTTCCGCAAGGGGCAGGGCGGAAGTCAGGACGGAGACCGGCACAACAGACAGAACACGGACGTTGCTGAACCCCAATTTTTTGGCCAGTCGAAGGTCGTGGCGGAGCCGGTCGGCGCATTCCTCAAGGGTCATGACGTGATCGCGGAACTGCAGCACATCCATGCCGACGTCCATGGCTACCGGTTTCGTGCCGAACTGTTCCATCCACGTGAACCACTGGCGGATAAAGTCTTCGCCCGGTTCCGGGTACCGCAGGGACATCTCATCGATGATTTCGATGCCGTCCGCGCCGAGGTTCTGTCCGACTTCGCGCAGTTGGGCTTCGAGGTCGAGTTCCTTGAAGAACTGTGACTGCTGGTAGCTGTACAGGGAGACGCCGCGTTTGATGGACATCAGTTTTCCTCCTGCTCGTTGAGGCTCAGTTTGTAAGTGACGATCTGGGGGGCTTTGTCTGACCCCGCTCCGGTTCCTGGTTTGGGTGGATTCTTCACCCATTCCTCGTCAGTTGGGAGGTATCCGTAGGCGGCGAGCACGGATTGCTGGAAGCGTATTGTATGGTTTCCAGCGGTCAAGCCACCGGGGGCAATGACGTGCAGGATGGCTTCGTCGTCGTAGTCCCAATGTTCGTGGACCTGGGCGCGCAGTTCGTCGAAGGTGCGGGGGCCCTTGCCGTTGATTTCGAACCGTTGGACCTCTGTGGGGTATTCGGTCCCGTCGACCTCAAGATAGTAGCCGTTGTGCAGTGATATGTAGCAGCCGCGGTAGTTCGCGTGGCGGACGGCGAGCGAGAACCCGGTGACTTGCCCGTCGCTCACCTCGTTCTTCAGGCTGTCGGGCCGGATCAGGAAGTTTTCAAACATGTGTTTCTGCCAATCGTGTGGGTTCTTTGTAGGGCGCCGGGTTGCTGTTGCCGGTCAGAGCCGGGCGGCCAGGTCCCTGGCACCGAGGACGGAGAGGGCGACGTTGGTTAGGGTGGGGTTGCAGGCTGCTGGTGTGGCAATGGTGCCGTTGCCTCCGACATAGACGTTGTCACTGCCCCAGACCCGCATGGAGGGGTCCAGCACGCTGGTGGTGTCGTCGGTGCCGATCCGGGTTGTCCCTTGGTAGTGCAGGGACGCTCCATGCGGCATGACGGCCGGTTCCAGGCCGTTGATGGGTTCCCCCAGAAGCGAGCCCATGCGTTTTGCTTCTTCTACGGCCTGGGCGAGGTGGGCGTGGTCGTTCTCGGTAAAGCCGTAGTGGATCTTGATCGATGGCATGCCGAAGTAGTCGAGTTCGTTGTCGTCGAATTCGAGGTAGTCCTCGTAGCGGACGTCGGCCTTGCCCATAAACACGGAGCATTCGACAACTGATCCGGGCCATACTTCAAAATTCTCATCAACGGGGATGGGGGACGCGTCCCACTGGGTGACCTGGCCGTGGAAGGGGAAAGTCTTGTCGTAGTAGGGAACCCAGCTGACGCCGGCCAGCAGATCCACAGCTCCTTCGCTGGTTTTGCCAGCACCTTCGGTGGCGGCGCGCAGTGAGGGATGGAGTTGGATCGTGCTGGTGGTCATGGTGTGTTCGTTCAAATAGTGGCCTAGCGCCGCGGGGCGGATGCCGGAGGCGCTCAGCAGCTGGGGTGAACGCAGCGAATCGGCGGCAACGACCACGTAGTCGGCGCCCACTTCGTAGTCACGGTTTTCACCGCGGTCGTGCAAGAGCACTCCGTGGGCCTTGCCTTTGCTGGTCAGGATCCGTTTGGCGACTGTGTTTGCGCGCAGTTCGAAGTGTTCGTGGCCGGCTGTAAGCAGGTCTCCCAGCATTACTCCTGGCCCGGTCCAATACCGTTCACCATTCGATCGGACGTCCATGGCCAGGGGCATGGCTTGAACGGCCCGCCCGGCTGGGCGTCCGTGGTCGTAGTGGGCACCGAGCAGGTTGCGAACTTCGGCCCCCAGCGGTGCCCCGTCGAAGGCTCGTTGCGTGACTTGCAAGATCCAGATGGCTTCGGTGACGGCGTCGGCGAAGGCAGGTGGGTTAAGGTCCTCGCTGATTTCGCCCTCTCCAGGGAAGGGACAAGCTCCTGACCAGTGGGCTCCCATGCCACCGACATTGCTGGACAAAGCCGCGGCGGGAAAGCCCGTCGAGTCGTCTTTCTGGGCCTGAGGGTTCAAAAGCCAAGTACCGGGACGTGCGAGGAGTTCGCTGGAACGCCCACGCGACGGAGAAAGCGCCCGCGCCACTCGCTCCTCGTAATCTGCCGGGTGCGCCTCGGGACCTTGGGAGGCGAATTGCGCGGCGATGCGTTCCCGAGGGTCCTTGATGGTCCTCACATGCCGGCCAGGCGGGTTGGAGACCACGGGACCGGCTTCAACCATCAGGAGCCGGGCACCGGGCCGTAGTTCCTTGATGATCCGGGCGTAGGTGGCGCCGGCGGGTCCGCTACCGACGACGACGACGTCGTACTTGTCACGCATGTTGGCTGGTCCTTTGCTGATTGCATTGGGTGGTGTGAAGGCTGGCAGCGGCCGTACAAGGATGGAGCTTGGGGCGCCGGTTGGCAGAGGAGAAACGGACGCCGACTGGTCGGCTCAGACGCAGGCAGGTCGTGGCCATGCGGGCGTCCGTTTCTCCGTCAAGCCTTTTCTAGACTGCCGGGGCAGCCTCGATGCGTTCGAGCTGCTTGTGGCCGGACTGGCGGAAGAAAACGATCCAGATGATTGCAGTCAGGATCGCGGTTCCGACGGGAAGGAGCCACAGCGGTGTCCAGGCTTCAGGTCCGGCGGTTGGGTTCGCTGTCACAGTGGCACCGAAGATCTGGCCGGAGATGAATGTTCCGATGACGGCTCCAACTCCTGAAATGACCAGGATCAGCATGCTTTGGGCCTGGGCGGTCAGTTCTACGGGCGAGACCTGGTCGATGAACATGGCGCCGACGACAAGGAAGAAGTCACTGCAGATGCCGTGCAGGGCAATCGCGAGGATGGCCAGCCACTGCTGGTCGCCAGCTGCTGCGATGAACAAGGCGAAACGGACTCCCCACATGAACATGCCTGCCAGCAGTGCCCACTTCATGCCGATCCTCTTCAGTACCCACGGGATGGTCATGATGAAGAGAACCTCGGAGGCCTGCCCGATTGCCAGGACGCCTGCGACGTTTTCGATGCCCAGTGCACCCAGGTAGGGGGATGAGAAAGCGTTGTAGATCGCGAGGCCGATTGACGTAAGCGTTGCGCAGACCATGAAGACTACGAAGTTCCGGTGGCGGAACAGTCGGAAGGCCTTGGCTCCAATGACGTCGCCAATGGAGAACTTCACACCCTTGGCCGGAGGCGGGGTGGCCGGGAGGGTGAAGGAGTACAGGCCGAAGGCGAAGCTGGCGATGGCGGTGACGTAGAAGATCGACGGGGAGGCGGAAAGTCCAAGTGCACCAACGACGAGGCCAGCCACGACCCATCCGAGGGTACCGAAGACCCGGATGTAGGGGAACAGGTCCTGCCGGCTTCCGAGATGCCGGAAGGCGATGGAGTTGCTCAGGCCCAGAGTTGGCATGAAGAACAGCATGTAGGCAAAGACCAGGACCAGAACCAGGTTTCCATTGCCGGAAGCCACAGCGCCGGGAAGGAAGAGCATTAGGGCGCCACCGGCGAAATGTGAGACGCCGAGGACTTTCTGGGATGACATGAACCGGTCACCGAGTGCACCGAGGAACATGGGGGAAACAATGGCAGCGACTGCGGCCAGCAGGTAAGCGTTGGCGATGATTGCCGGCAGACCGTTGGTCGCAAGAACAAGGCCAAGCGTGGCAAACCACGAGCCGAACACAACGAATTCCAGCAGCATCATGGCCGTCAATCGGGGGAAGACGGATTTGTTGCCGTTTACCGAGGCATCGCCAGGGAGAGTGGACGAAGCGGCTGCCATATCCGAGCCGTCGCGGCTCGTGGGATGACTTCTCATCATTGAGATCCTTTGCTTGAGGCTACAAGATCATTCATCAATTGAATGATCCCGTTCCAGTTGGGCACCAAGCGTACAATTTTTGTGATTTATGTCAAGAGAAAAGTTTTGAACCATTAATTTTTTGAATAATCATGCTGATTTCATCCACAGTGCGAGGTCACTGGCCCCCTGGCCGGTCCGTTCCAGGACGGCCGTTACCCCTCCAAGCAGGGTGGTATCAGCGTTTACCTCTGCAGCCCGGAACCGGATGGAGGGTGAGACTGCCTTGAGACTGTTAACTTCTGCAGAGGACAGGAGGCTCTTAAAGACCAGCGAGCCGCCCTGGCCAAGCAGTCCCCCAATGACGATCATGCTGGGGGCCATGACCTTCGCGGTGCTGGCGAGGGCTCGTCCGAGATGCCTCCCGGTCTCATAGAGAACGCGTTGGCAGGCGGGGTCGCCCTGCTTGGCGGCTTCAATGACCTCAGTCAGGGTCCGCTGCGTTCCCCCGGATGCTTCAAGGGCATTGAGGATAGACCGTTCGGAGGCGACCGTGGTCAGACACCCGCGGCTCCCGCAGAAGCACACGGGACCGTTGGGTTCAAGCATCATGTGTCCTATTTCCCCGGCCATGCCGTCGCCGCCGCGGTAGATGCTTCCGTTGATGACGAGTCCCCCGCCGATCCTTGAGCCGCACGCGACGTAGAGGAAATCGTTGACGCCTCGTCCGGCACCCCACGTCCACTCTGCCAGCGCAGCGAGGTTGGCGTCGTTCTCAACGACCACAGGGACCCCCAGCTCCGCTTCCAGCACTTCTTCGAGAGCGAGGTCCTGCCAGGCCGGCAGCTGCAACCTGGCCCACGAAGCGATGGTGCCCGCGGGCTGCGCAATCGGGGCCTGCATCGCGACCGAAACCCCGGCTAGATCAGCGACATCCCTGCCGGCCTTGGCCGCCAGCTTCCGGATCATGCCGACCGCAATTTCGGGGCTTCCCCCTTCGCCCTCGGTGTCCTCTTCAAAGGCCACTTCCAAGTCGTATCTCGCGCTCCGGCCAAAGTCGAACAGAGCGCCGTGAATAGAGGTGACATTGACCTGTATGGACACCACTGATCCTTGACTGGGAATCAGCGCGACCAAAGATTCACGGCCGTTCAGCGGCTGCAGTTCGACGACGCCGTCTTCCTTGAGGACTTTAATGATGTTGTTCACGGTGGCCGGGGACAGTTCCACGCTTCTGGCCAAGGCCGCCTGCGAGGACGGGCCGGCCTTCCGTAAAGCTTCAAGGACCCTTTGGATATTTCCCCGGCGCACCCCTGAAGTCTTGGAGATGGGGGTCTTCTTTGACGGACTTACCAGACTTTCATGTGTGCTCATTTCCTTAGCCTACTATTTAGAAAATGAACGATCAACGGAAAAGTGTTGCGATAAACGTTTCGATTTTGTAGATTATGAGATACGTGGAACAAAATCAGGAGCTCAGTATGCGTGTCCTTCGTTATGGATCCCAGCATGACTGAGCAGCCTTCCGTCACCCCGGTGCGTTCAAGCGGCCCACAGGCCCTTCTCCGTGCATGGTGGCAGGAAATCATGACCTTCGCTCCGGACACCAGCGGGCCGGGACACGCAGTACGGGTTAGCGTGGCGGTCTCAGCCCCGCTTGGGTTACTTCTGGCCCTGGGTCATCCTGAACTCACCAGTCATGCCGTGTTCGGTGCCCTGAGCTCGGTTTATGGTAAGAATCATGCACCGGGCGACCGTTTGCGCGCCCAATTGCTGGCTGCCGCAGCGCTGACCATCGCGGTCTCTCTGGGGGCATTGGTAGGGGTGACAGGTCCGGCTTCGGCATGGTCAGTTCTCCTGATGAGTTTCCTAGCTGTTGCCGGCTATCTGATGACACGGCGCTTTGGACTGTTGCCAGTGCCCTCGTTGTTCCTCGTTTTTGCCGCAGGAACCACATCTTTCATCCCCCGGGATTGGGGTGGCGCCGCCATCGCGTTCGCCGTCGCCGCTGTTTCTTCGCTGTTCGGAGTCCTCATTGGTCAAACCGGCGGGCTGTTTACTTCGTCCCGGCCCAAAAACGTCACCGTGCCACAGTCCACGTCATTGCGAAAGATCTTTCGAGCGCCCGGAGCCCGTACCCAGATGCTGCAGTACACGTTGGGTCCGCTTATTGCAGGCGGTACGGCGACGGCGCTTGGCCTCGGCCACCCTTACTGGGCTGCCGTGTCCGCTACTGTGCCCCTTGCCGGAGCTGCCCTTGCCGCCCAGCTCAGCCGTGCGACACTGAGGCTTGTTGGCACACTCCTTGGCATTGGTCTAGCCGCGCTGATGATCACTCTACTGACGCAGATCTGGATGCTGGTCGTGATGGTGGCGTTGCTGCAGATCATCATTGAACTGACCGTTGCGCGGAATTACGGGATCGCGGTCGTCTGTATAACGCCTTCGGCTCTGATCCTGAGTCACCTTGCCGCCCCTACCCCTGTCAACGTTCTGGTCGCGGACCGTTTCGTGGAGACCGCGCTGGGCGTTGCAGTCGCAACGGCCGTTCTACTCATCCGGTTCCCGCAAAGGCGCATCCAACCCGCCCTTTCACAAACGGAAAAACCGGGACTTTCATCCCCGCCAATTCAATAGAGCCGCCGCGTATGGCTTCGTTCAGTCCGGTTCACTCGACAGGACTTCGCACCAAAGGAGATTCACATGTCACGCCCGTTCACCTTGTTCACCGGCCAGTGGGCCGACCTTCCCTTCGAGGAAGTCGCGCGCCTTGCCTCGGGCTGGGGCTACGACGGCCTGGAAATCGCCGTCTCCGGAGACCACCTGGACGCCTGGCGCTGGGACGAACCCGGCTACGTCGAATCCAAACTCGCCATCCTGGAGAAGTACAACCTGAAGGTCTGGGCCATCTCCAACCACCTCAAGGGCCAGGCAGTGTGCGATGACCCCATCGACTTCCGCCACGAAGCGATCGTCGGATCCCGCGTCTGGGGCGACGGGGAACCCGAAGGCGTCCGCCAACGCGCCGCCGAAGAAATGAAACACACCGCCCGCCTCGCCCGCGCCCTGGGTGTGGACACCGTCGTCGGGTTCACCGGCTCCTCCATCTGGCAGTACGTCGCCATGTTCCCTCCCGTCCCGGAGAAGGTCATCGACGCCGGCTATCAGGACTTCGCCGACCGTTGGAACCCCATCCTGGACGTCTTCGACGAAAACGGGGTCCGCTTCGCCCACGAAGTCCACCCGTCCGAAATCGCCTACGACTACTGGACCACCGTCCGGACCCTCGAAGCGATCGGCCACCGGGAAGCGTTCGGCCTGAACTGGGACCCCTCGCACTTCATGTGGCAGGGCATCGACCCCGTGTCCTTCATCTGGGACTTCAAGGACCGGATTTACCACGTGGACTGCAAGGACACCAAGCTCCGCCCCACCGGCCGGAACACCGTCATGGGCTCGCACCTGCCCTGGGGAGATCCCCGCCGTGGCTGGGACTTCGTCTCCGCCGGACGAGGCGACGTGCCCTGGGAATCGTCCTTCCGTGCCCTCACCGCCATCGGTTACAACGGACCCATCAGCGTGGAATGGGAAGACGCCGGCATGGACCGCCTCCACGGCGCCCCCGAAGCCCTCGCGGCGCTGAAGAAGTTCGACTTCCCCGCCTCCCAAACCAGCTTCGACGCCGCCTTCAGCACCAAGGACTAGGAAGTACGAACGCCTTGGATGCAGAGTCACCGGTCCTGACGCCGGCCGATCACTGAACCTGAAAGGGGCCCGTCGCATGGCGACGGGCCCTTCGGCAAGGCCCTGCACATAGTAGTCTCGGGGCCCGGCATAAGCG